>JAHFAO010000062.1 GCA_023250515.1 Deltaproteobacteria bacterium
GACCCCTACCAACCAAAATACTACTAATGGGTCAGTTATATTGGCCGGGCCGGGTGCCTAGTGACCCCTAGACCTTGATAAAAAATAAAGACGGAGATCCTCAAATGAAAGGACGAGTCAGCTCACGAACCCGGAGGGGACACGCGGCGAAGCCTAGACGCACAAAGAAGAGCAGAACCGTGCAAACGAGGCGCAGTGCTCCGATAGTGAGGCGTGTCATCGACGCAGACAGCCACGTGCTTGAGCCGCCCGAGATGTGGGGCGAATACCTGGAGCCCGAGTTCCGGGGGCAGGCACCTTACTTCATCAAGGACGAGCAGGGTGGCGAGCACTTGGTTACTGACGGCGTGGTACACGATCGGATCCCCTATCCGGAAGAGGGATGGACGGCACGGCGGGCCGGTGGGTTCAACCCACATGAACGTGTGAAGGATATGGACCTTGAAGGAATCGACGTTCAGGTCCTCTTCCCAACGCAGGGCCTCTATATCCAGGCCGTGAAAACCTCTCCCCTCGCGGCCGCGTTGTGTCGCGCTTACAACAACTGGCTCGCTGACTATTGCAGAGCTTGTCCAGGGCGATTTGTCGGGATCGGCGCAGTTCCCCTGCACGATGTGGCAGAGGCGGTAAAAGAGGCGCGGCGCGCCATCACGCAGCTCGGGATGAAAGGAATCTTTGTGCGACCCAACCCTCTGAATGGGCGGACGCTCGACGATCCAATTTATGACCCGCTCTACGCTGAGATCCAGGAGCTTGATGCGACTTTCTGCGTGCATGAAGCGACCGGAAACTTCCCCGCCGCCGGGGCGGACCGCTACCAGAACTACTTCTTGCGGCACCTCTTCTCCCATGCGCTAGAGCAAAAGATCGCCTGCTCGACGATCATCTGCGGGGGCGTGCTGGAACGCTTCCCAAAGCTGCGTGTCGTTTTTCTGGAATCGGGCGTTGGCTGGCTCCCCCACTGGCTGGAGCGTATGGACGAACACTACGAAGGACTGGGTTATATGGTTCCATGGCTGACGATGCCGCCAAGTGAATACTTCCTCAGACAATGCTTCATCTCGGCTGATCCCGACGAGAAGACCATCCCGTACGTGGTCGAGGCCGTCGGAGCGGACCACATTGTCTTCGGCTCGGACTATCCCCACTTCGACATGAAATTTCCGGGCGCCGTAGCGGCGCTACGCGATCGCAAGGAACTCTCAGCAGAGGCCAAAAAAAAGATCCTGTATGAGACCCCCGCGCGGCTATACAAGATAAGCTAATACGCGAATACGGCTGCTTCTAACGCATCGATTTCTTGACCCGCTCTATCTCCGACCCACTCTCGCCTTCAAAATAAGGGACGTTCGCATCCTTCCTGTATAGAGCTCGAAACCCTCCTTCGGGAGCACTGGTTACGTAGGCGCCGATTTTCTTTGAGTCCGGGTACTCAGAAATGTCGGGGTATTCCATCGTGCTGACCACCAAGTAACGAAGATCATTTTTGGAAGTATTGATGAGTTGATGCGGATAGTCAGGCCCTGGCGGAAAGGCGATAAACATCCCCGACGAAACGGCTATCTCGTCCTTCCCCAGTCGCAAGGTCGCTTCGCCTTCGAGAATATAGATCATCTCTTCGTTGGTATGATGCAGATGCAAGGGAAAAGCCGCTTTCCCTGGCGCCACGGTAAAGAAGCTATAGCCCAGTTTTTTGGCTCCGATCGCCGCCCCTACTCGTTGGCGAACCCCGCCAAACGACGAACCCTCTGGCACTTTCATCGTCTCTGCAGGAACCTCAGAAAGGTGAATCACATTTTTATGTTTTGCCATAATGTCCTCTTTAAAGGCATCCCTTTTTTCATAATGGAGTAGGATAGTGCACAAACCTAGGGCTTGCAAGTAATCACCATCGTGACTTGGCCTCCAATTCTTGCGTCCTTTGTGTTATGAGTCGAAACGTTATGCTCGTTCTATCCGAGAAAGACGTCCAGAGGCTCCTGGATATTGAAGAGCTGATTCAGGCCCTGGCGCAAGCGCACGTTCAGTTCTCCACTGGCAAAGCGGTGATGCCGGTTAGATTGGTCGTGCCGCTGTCTGAGATCAAAGGGCGGATCACCAGCATGCCTGCTTATCTCAGCGAGGACAAAGCCTTAGGGATGAAGGTTGTAACCTACTTCCAGGAAAACCCCAAGCAAGGTCTGCCCGCGATTCTGGCCACCATTACCCTTTACAGCCCGGATACAGGAAAGCTCATGGCGATCATGGAGGGGAGCTATATTACGGCGATACGAACGGCATGCGTCTCGGCTGTGGCTACAAAGGCTTTAGCGAATCCAGAGACTCCTGTGATGGGTATTCTCGGAGCTGGAGTGCAGGCCAGAGCTCATATCCTTGCGTTGTCCAAAGTGAAGCGGATCAGCAAGATAAAAGTTCACAGCCCTTCAGGTAAGAGCGCCCAGAGACTGAAAGAAGAGTTAGAACCACAGGTCGGGGTGGAGATTGAGGCGGTGCGTAGTGCAGCGGAGACTGTACAGGAAGCTGACCTGGTAGTCACGGTAACAACGGCAAAGGAGCCGATCCTACGTGCCGATTGGCTTAAGTCAGGGATTCATATCAACGCTGTCGGTTCCCATCGACCCGATCTTAGGGAAATCGATGCTGCAACCGTGAAGCGGGCGAAGGTGGTGGTGGATTCACGAGAAGCGATCATGGCGGAGTGTGGAGATGTTTTGCTTGCGATAAAAGAGGGAGCGATCAGGGAAGACCATGTCCACGCCGAGATCGGGGAGGTTTTAGCTGGCAAAAGGCCAGGAAGGACGGACACCAAGGAGATCACGCTGTACAAGTCCGTAGGCATCGCTATTCAGGACGTGGCCGCTGCCCAGCTTGTTTACAAAAAGGCATTGCAGCAGAGAGCTGGCGTCAGAGTAGAGATTTGAGGGAGGCCGAAGGCAGCAAAAGGGATATGAATTGGGATCTAACTAGCTACTTTCCTGAGTTCAACGGTCCAGAGATGAACGAGTTCAAGGAGACGCTGCGGAAGGACATAACGTCGCTCCGGGAGAAGGCAACTGTCCTCATGCCCCTCGACACCTCGACGGAAGCGGAGTGGGAAGAAATCTTCGTGGAGAATGAAGACATCCAAGTGCGCCTATCGCATCTTAGCTCTTACGTCGGCTGCCTGGCCGCCGCTGACTCGCGAAACGAGGCCTATCTTAAGGAGGAATCGTCGCTGGCTTTGATGAAGGCTGAATTCTCAAAGCTCAGAGTCGAGCTACTCCGGGCAATCAAGGACGCGCCGGATGAGATCTTGTCCTCATTCACCCGACGACAAAGGTTTAGTAGCGCTCAGTATTACCTCCTCCGGCTGCGCGAGGAGTCTCGCCGTACCATGGCTCCTGATAAGGAGGTGGTGGCAGCGGACCTCGGCGTAGACGGCATCCATGCCTGGGGGCGTCTTTATGACACGATCTCAGGAAAACTTGAGTTCGATATGGTATTTCCCGACGGACGCCGTGAACGGCTACCCATGTCGCAGCGCCGCTCGCTCATGGAACACGCGGATCGGCGCGTAAGAAGGGCTGCCTTTGAGGGTGGAAACGACGCCTGGCAGACTGTCGAAGACACTGCCGCTGCTGCTCTCAATGCCATTTCGGGAACACGACTCACCCTTAACCGCCATCGAAGTGTTGAGCACTTTCTCGATATAGCGCTGTTCCAATCAGCGATCACATCCAAAACCCTCAACGCTATGTTCGAGGCCATTTTCGCTGGGATCGAGTTACCCCGGCGCATTCTCCGCCTCAAGGCCGAGTTCATGGGAACTAAAGCTATAGCCTGGTACGATCTCGGTGCCCCGCTTGCCCTCCCCGACCAACAGTCTCCTTCGTGGGAACAGGGCAAGGGTTTGGTCAAAAATTCTTTTGATCGAGCCTATCCTGCTCTAGGCGGCTTCTTGCAGAAGACGTTCGACAAGCGCTGGATCGATTGGGAACCGCGCCCAGGTAAGCGGCCGGGAGGCTTTTGCACAGGTTCTTTGCTAACCAGGGAATCGCGGATTTTTATGACTTACAACAACTCCATGGGGGACGTGCTCACACTGGCGCATGAAGCGGGCCACGCGTTCCATAGCCATCTGATGCGCGACCTGCGCCCTTACGCGCGAATATACCCCATGACTTTAGCTGAAACAGCCTCTACTTTTGGGGAACTGATCTTAACCAAGGGTTTACTCGAAGATCCCTCAATTAGCGACTCGCAGAAGGCCCTTATCCTAGACACGGAGATTGGTCATGGCGCCATCTATCTCTTGGATATCCCGGTACGCTATGAATTCGAGAAAACCCTTTACGAGGAACGGGCGAAGGGGGAAATAAGCGTAAGCCGCTTCAAAGCCTTGATGGTCGAGGCGCAGCAGCGCATTTTCGGCGACATGCTTGAAAAAGGGGGCGAGGATCCCTACTTCTGGGCCTCGAAACTCCATTTCTACATCACGGGAGTGACTTTCTATAACTTCCCTTACACCTTTGGCTTTCTCTTAAGCCGGGGTCTGTTCGCCATGTTCAAAAAAGAAGGCCCGGACTTCCTACCCAAGTACGAGAATTTCCTTTGCCTCACGGGCAGCGACACTGCTGAAAACGTCGCCCGACGCAGCATCGGCTGCAACCTCGAATCTCCTGAATTTTGGGCCGAAGCTATCAAAAGCCTTGAGGAACCGCTGAAGCAGTTGGAGAGCCTTAAACTCGACTTGCCAAAGTCACCCTAATTTACAACTATCGGATGCATCGGCATGAAAGAAACAGAAACCGGAGCCCATACCCGGCTGGACAAATGGCTCTGGGCCGCCCGTTTTTTTAAGACGCGCTCTCTTGCAGCAGAGGCTGTAACCGGAGGTAAAGTGCATTTGAACCGTGCGCGCGTCAAACCTGGAAGAGGGGTCCATGTTGGCGATGAGATAAAAGTAAGACGGGGGCCGTATGAATGGGTCGTCATCGTGGCTGGCCTTGGGAAACAGCGTGGTCCCGCTTCCCAGGCCGAGTTGCTGTATAAAGAGACTGAAGAGAGCAAACAAAACCGACAAACACTGGCTGAGCAATTACGCGCTCAGGGTCCGCGTGAGCCGGGTCCGAAGGGCCGTCCCTCAAAGAAGGCTCGGCGCGAAATTATCCGTTTCACCCGTGGGCGTGGGGAATAGCAGGCCGCAGAAAGGACGGCTGAACATTCAGGAGGCGTTAGATGCTCCAACGGTCTACACTGCCCACTTCCCGTCATCTTTTTACCCTCGCTCGGCCTTTACCGGGAGCCTACTCGTCGAAGGGCGCATTCCGCAGAAGACCATTGCGACACTTGGGCGCCGTGGGCATGACGTCCATGTTCTCTCTGACTGGGAAAACGGAAAGGTCATGGGCGTCCGCTATGACAAGGCACGCGGCGCGATTTTGGGCGGCGTTTCACCGCGAAGACAGATCGCCTACGCCTTAGGCTGGTGATCGGGACCTGTTACCTCGGCGGCATGTGGCGGTGTTCCGGGTTTACTAGCCGGTTGAGTCATATCTCTATTCACATAAGGGGCGACATCTTTAATGAAGCGGCGCATGGAGGCGCGTGCCTGGGCATCGGTCAACCCACCGAGCGCGCACAGGCCAGCCACATCAGTAAGGTGCAACTGATCACGCAGGTATCTAAGCTGCTCGCGTAGTTCCCCTGCGCTGCCTATCAAAACGCGGTTGCGCTGTAGGAGGTCGTCGAAGCCAAGCGTCCGGATAGCTGCGCGGTGGGCAAGGTGACCACGATAGGACTCGGGCTCCTCCACATTGGGAGTGAGGCTGTGGGCGCTGCCGGCGACACGCATATACTCCAGAACCCCGGCCGATCCAGAGGAACGAGCCTCGGCGGCGTCCTCGCCGACATAAAGATGGTAGACAGCCAGAATGCGAGCGGTTGATGGATCATGGCCTGCTGCTTGGCGCGCGGCCAGGTAGGCCTCGACCTTGGGCCGCAAATCCTCCACGTCGTGCAGGAAGGGGATCAGCATCATGTGGTAGCCTTGCTGGCCCGAGAACTCGAAGGACTCGATGCTCGCCGTGGCCGCCATCCACACGGTGGGGTGGGGCTGCTGGAGCGGGCGCGGCCAAACAGCCAGATCGTTATACTCATAAAAGCGTCCTTTGTGGTTCATGGTCGGCTGGGTCCACGCCTTAAGCACGACTTCTAGGTTCTCGCGGAAGCGTTCCCGGAGTTCCTCGAGTGGAATACCAAACTTGAGCGCCTCCCATTTGACAAAGCCGTGACCCACGCCGAACTCAAGCCGGCCGTGGCTAAGCAGATCGAGTGTAGCGTAGTCCTCGGCAATGCGGATCGGGTTGTGATATGGCAGTAGCACAACTGCCGTCCCGATGCGGATAGTCTTCGTGCGCTGCGCGATGGCCGCTCCGATCAAGGGCGTCGATGGGAACATGCCGCCAAACGCCTGGAAGTGGTGCTCCGCAAGCCACGCAGAGTCGAATCCGATCTCCTCAGCGTAGCGCACCTGCTCGATGATGGTGCGGTAGCGGTCGGCTCCCTGCTGAGGAGTATCGGGGAGCGAAGTGGGCAGATAGAAGAGACCCCAGCGCATAGGACGGTCTATATTTGGCGACTCGAGGAATGTCAATCTAGGCTGCCGCCTTATTGAAACTCCCTTACCGCAGCACAGCGCGGATCGCTTCGCTGATACGAGACTCTGAAGGGCTGATAAACTCTTCCAATGGCTCGCTGTAGGGGACGGGCAAATCCAGTGTAGTGACCCGGCGAATCGGCGCCTTAAGTTTGTCGAACCCGGCCTCACCAATTCGTGCCGCGATCTCTGCCGCCACGCCGCAACTCTGGTGGCATTCGTCCACGATCACGACCCGTCGAGTTCTTTCCACCGAAGCCATTAGTGTCTGGAAATCGAACGGAACGAGTGTCCGCGGATCCACCACCTCAACCTGAATTCTCTCGCTAGCCAGACGATGCGCGACGGTGAGGCAGCGCTGCACCATATATGAGGTAGCGATGACCGTGACATCGCTTCCCACGCGCTTTATGTCCGCCACGCCGAACGGAATGGCCTCATCATTCTCAGGAACCGGACCTCGCGTCTCCAAAAGCTGGACGTGATCGACGAAGATTGTCGGGTTATCCGTGTTGACGGCTGTCTTGAGAAGGCCTTTCACATCGCTCGGCGATGACGGAAGGACAATCTCTAACCCCGGGCAGTTCCAGAGCATCGCCTGAGGGCTATGGGAATGCTGGGCGGCGCCTCCACCCCGTATACCGTGAAAGATGTGAAAGACTACGGGCGCGCGTGTCTGACCGCCGGACATGTAGAGAGCGTTGGCTGCCTCGTTGACCACCTGCGGCCAAGCCTCGAAGATGAAGCTCCCCGTGCTTAAGTCAACCACCGGCCTTAGCCCGGCCATCGCCGCTCCGACCGCAAGCCCGCAAAAGCCAAGCTCCGAGATCGGAGGGGAGATCACTCGCTCCCTGAAGGCTCTGCTAATCTCCTGGAAGAGCCCCCGATGGGGGCTAAGGCTTAAAAAGGAACCCCCAAGCAGGTGAACTCTCTCGTCCGCCGCCAGAATCTCCCTCAGCGCTTCCAACTTGGCTTCGTAATAGGCCATCTCGCGCATGGTCGCCCCCAGACACTCAGGCGAAGACATCTTCCAGTGCCGTCTCCGGCGCGGGATATGGGCTGGAGAGGGCAAACTTTGCGGCCTGATCTATCTCCTCGAGCACACTCTTCTGGATCTGAGAGATCTCTTCCCTGCTCGCTATTCTTTCCTCCACAAGTTCACGGATGAAGATCAGGACCGGATCGCTGTTGCGATACCACTCCTGCTCGGCTTCGGGAACAGATGCGACGTCCCAGGCCAAGGAGACATCGGTTGGCACCGAAACTACGGGCCAGTTCGTCTCGCTTCCCGGCCAACGCACGGTTTGAGCTTCAATGAATTGCGGCCCCTCTTCGCGGCGGATTTTTCTTACCGCTTCAGAAACTACATCGTAGACAGCGCCAGCATCTGCCCCATTCACCTCCAGGGCGGGAATCTTATAGGCTTTGGGTAAATCAGTGAGGGGATAGACTGCCATGGTAGAGGATTGGGCTGCAGCCACGGCTCTCCCACGGCCGTATTTCCCGTTATTCTCGCAGAGAAAGAGGACCGGCAGTTTCCACAGGGAGGCTATGTTAAAGGCCTCCGTGGCCGCCCCTTCCTCCAGAGCCCCATCGCCGAACAGGCAAACGCTGAGCTGGCCAGTTTTTTGCGCCTTGGCCGCGTAGGCTGCGCCCGTGGCCAGCGGGATGATTCCGGCCACAACCCCAGAGGTGTGAAGAAAGCCAAGGCCAGATACAGCAATATGGAAGGAGCCCCCTTTCCCCTTATTATAGCCGTCACTGCGACCTAGGATCTCAGCCAGGAGACGTCCCGGCTCTGCTCCTCGCGCCAAGAGATGGCCGTGATTACGGTGGGTTGTGAAGAGATAGTCTCGTTCATCCAGGCAGGAGAGCGCCGGTATGCCAGTAGCCTCTTGCCCGATATAGACATGGTAGTGTCCTCTAAAACGGCGCTCGCGATGAAGCCCGATAAGGGCCTCTTCAAAATGGCGAACGAGAAGCATCCTGCGGCAAAAGTCGAGCAACCTTTCACGGGGCACATTGGGCAACATGGGGCATAGCTACCACGATTGGCCCACGTTTGAAAAGAGCATCATACTGCTAGGGATCCGCCTAGGCTCCCCCTCACCTTCCCTCTCCCCCGTTGTCGGGGGAGAGGACAAAGGAGAGGGGGTCTACAGGATTGCCGAAGGACAAAGGTCATTCAGAGTACAGATCTGGCACTGAGGTTTTCTTGCGTGGCATACCTTCCTGCCATGAAGGATGAGGCGATGGGAGAAACCTGTCCAGTCCTGTTCGGGGAGCAGCTCCATAAGGTCTCTTTCAATTTTGTTTGGATCATCCTGCCTGGTAAACCCAAGGCGGCGCGACAATCGCTTGACATGGGTATCGACGACGATCCCTGGAATGCCAAAGGCGTTTCCCAGGATGACATTGGCCGTTTTTCTCCCGACCCCGGCCAGACGGGTGAGGTCCTCCATGATGGCTGGCACGTCTCCTCCATGTTCTTTAACCAACTGTTGCGCGCACCGTTTTAAGTTACGGGCCCTGGAACGAAAGAGACCAAGACGACGGATAACTTTTTCGATCTCTCGTACCGGAGCCTGGGCGAGATCTCTGGGATCAGCATAGCGCTGGAACAGATCAGGGGTCACCCGGTTGACCATTTCGTCCGTGCACTGGGCGGAAAGGATCGTGGCAACCAAAAGTTCGTAAGGATTACGATGGTGGAGTGGAACACGGACCTCGGGAAAGGCTTGGGCCAGACGCGAGACAATGGTCTGGATCCTATTCTTTTTTTTCTTAACCGTCTCCCTCTTCATCCTTCCCTATCTAACCTACGCTTACCCGAAAGGCCTTTTTCCCTGCAAAGACCGCCCTTTTCCCCAATTCCTCTTCGATCCGCAAGAGTTGATTGTATTTAGCTGTTCTCTCACCTCGGCAGGGGGCCCCAGTCTTAATCTGCCCGGCGTGAGTCGCCACTGCGAGGTCAGCGATGGTTACGTCCTCTGTCTCCCCCGAACGGTGCGAAACCACAGTGGTGTAGCCGGTTTTTTTGGCCAAGCGCATTGTTTCTAAGGTCTCGCTTAGCGTTCCAATCTGGTTCACTTTTATCAGAATAGAGTTGGCCACCCTCTGCTGGATTCCTTGCTCAAGCCTAGCCCTGTTCGTGACAAAGATATCGTCTCCGACTAACTGGACCTTTTTTCCCAGGAGATCTGTCAGCATGACCCATCCCTCCCAATCATCTTCTCCCAGGGGATCCTCTATGGAGATGATGGGATACTGTCGGACCCAATTCTCATAAAGTCGAAGCATCTCTTCCCTCCCCCTTTTGACTCCGTCGGACTTTTTAAAAATATAGCGTCCATCCTCATAGAACTCACTTGCGGCCACATCGAGTCCCAATGCCACCTGATCTCCCGGCTTGTAACCGGCTTGCGTAACAGCTTCTAAGAGGAGCTCTATCGCCTCATCGTTTCCCTTCACACGAGGAGCGAATCCCCCTTCATCCCCAACGCTTGTGGAATAGGATCGGCTGTGCAGAACCTTTTTTAGGCCTTGAAAGATCTCCGCCCCTGCCCTCAACGCCTCGGCAAAGCTCTTCATCCCGAAAGGGATAATCATAAACTCCTGAACATCTACGTTGCTATCCGCATGGACCCCCCCGTTCAGAACATTGAGCATCGGTACCGGGAGGGTCTTTGCCCGAGGGCCTCCCAGATAGCGGTAAAAGGGCACTTTCTCAGACTGAGCTTGTGCCTTAGCGATTGCCAGGGAGACGCCCAGAATTGCATTGGCGCCCAGACGACTTTTGTTTGGAGTACCGTCCGTCTCGATCATGAAACGGTCGATACCCTTCTGATCCTTCGCCTCTCTGCCACGAAGACAGGGGGCAAGAATCTTGTTCACATTGCCGACGGCTCGCTTCACTCCCTTTCCCAAGAAGCGCCCATCTGAGTCCCTTAACTCGACCGCTTCGTGTTCCCCGGTGGAGGCCCCGGAAGGGACCGTGGCCCGCCCCAAGGCGCCATTTTTCAGAATCACATCCACCTCTACAGTAGGCTGTCCGCGGGAATCTAAAACCTCCCGGGCATGAATCCGTTGAATCTTCATCATTCACCTCCAGCATCGACTTCAAGAGAGAAGAGGATCATAAAATGTGCTATATTGGAGTGGCCATGTTCTTATCCAGGATTTCCCAGCGCAGGGTCATCTATGCTTTCCTTGCTCTCATTGTAACCCTGTCTCTTTTCACAACCCTCGGCGAAAGGGGCGCCCTCCACCTCTGGCGTCTCTGGGAAGAGAAGAGAAAGCTAGACGAAAAAACTTTTCTCCTCCAGAAGGAAAATGAACTTCTCCGTGAGCGCGTCTACAGGCTACGCCATGACAGCCAGTACCTAGAGAAAATTGCGCGGGAAGACTTAGGTCTGGTCCGGCCAGGAGAGATTGTCTACCGCTTCGCCTCCGAGTCAAAGAAAAACCGGACAAGGGGCATCAGCGAGCTTCGCTCTGAACTGCCCCGGTCATTGGAACAAAAATCACTCCCGTAATATCCTCGACATGTCGTCTGCCACCTCTCTTCCTAACCCTAACCAGTTTCTGCCTCTTACGTTCACCTCCTAGGGGCATCACTAGGCGCCCTTCTTCACGGAGCTGACGCCACAAAGGTTCAGGGATCTTTTCCGCTGAGGCCGTAACCAGAATCGCCTCAAAGGGTCCTTTTTCCTCCCAACCAAAGAATCCATCCCCCGTCTTGACCCAGACATTAGCGTAACCGATCCGTGCCAGTGTTTCTCTTGCCCTTTCGGCCAGGGAAGGAATGATCTCGATGGTGTAGACTTCTTTCGCTAAATGACTCAGGACCGCCGCTTGATAGCCCGAGCCTGTGCCTACCTCCAACACTTTCTCCCCACCTTTCAGCTCCAATAGTTCGGTCATAAGCGCCACAATATAAGGCTGGGAGATCGTCTGATCCTCGCCTATGGGTAGGGGACGATCCTCATAAGCCAACGGTCGCTGTCTCTCCGTGATAAAGAGATGGCGCGGGACGAGAGCCATCGCCTCAAGCACCTTGCGGTCCTTGATGCCCCGCCCGCGCAGGTCCTTCTCCACCATCTCACGCCGGGATCTGGCAAAATCGTCTTCTCCGGTCTGCCCAGCCATCGACGGCCGGGCCGGACCCACAGAAAAGAGAACTAGAAGGAGGAGAAAGAAAGAGTCGGCGGGGAAAACCCTATTAAGGATTCGGCCTAAAGACAAAATGGTAATATTCATCCATGTCCATTAGGGACTTAAGTTCGGAGTCGTTTTTCAGCTTCACCTCAATCAGCCATCCATCGTTGTAAGGATCCTCATTGATGACGGAGGGATGATTCTCCAGGTCAGTATTGACAGCGAGAACCGTGCCCGATATGGGCGCAATCAACTCGGAGACCGTGGAATAGGATTCCACTTCCGCAAAGGGTTCTCCCCTCTCCACTCCATCCCCTACTTCCGGAAGCTCCACGGCGATGATCTTTCCTAGTTCACCCTGGCCATAGTTGGTTAGGCCAAAAAATACGTAGTGACCCTCAATTCCGACCCAGACATGCTGCTGGCTAACTTTCAGCACCTTTTCCATAACCGCCCATTCACTATATGGGTTATCTCTTTTCTGTCAAGACAGAAAAAGGGGACGCAAGGGCCTACGACATGAAGGAAAGTAAGTAACAATACGCTAGAGACCAAACAGGCAGGAAACGTAAGATCTCTTTCGTTGAAAAGAAGAGTTTTTTGTGCGATAGCTCTTTCTACTCAACTAGATGAAGGAGATGGCATGCTGCTTCTAAAGGATGAAGACGTACAGAAGGTCTTGACCATGCCGATGACCTTAGAGGCCCTGGAGGAGACACAGAAGGAAATCTTTAAGGGCAACGCGGCAACGATGGGTCGTATCGATGTCTATCTACCCTGCGATCGCCAAGACAGCTATTACCGTTGGGCGTTGATGACCGGAGGGGCCAAAAGGGACGGCTTTGTCGTGGCGCGGATGCTTTCAGACATAGTGAGCTGGCCCGGAGAGAAGGGACAACAGAGGGAAGATAAACACTGCATTCAGCCCGGGACCTACTGCGGGCTCCTCTTCATGTTCAGCGCGGCCGACGGCATGCCGGCGGCACTGATCAACGACGGCTATCTTCAGCACATGCGCGTTGCCGGAGGTGCTGGGTTGGGAGTGAAGTATCTGGCGCGTCAGGATAGCCACGTAGTGGGCATGATCGGCTCCGGAGGGATGGCACGGACTTACCTAGAGGCCTTTGCGGCTGTGCGCAAGATCACCAAGGTTAAGGTCTATAGCACGAATCCGGCAAACGCCAAACAGTATGCCAAGGAGATGAGCGAAAAATTCCGCATTGAGGTAGAACCGGCTGGCTCAGCACGCGAGGCTGCGAAGGGGGTCGATATCGTCTCCTGCTGCACCTCTTCCATCGATCCGGTTTTCAAGACTTCCTGGTTGGAGCCGGGCATGCACGTGACGGATGTCACCTGGGATGAGACCGAGCCTGAGTTTGCTAATGCCGTGGACGTGGCGATTAAGATGGGCGAAAGCACGCCACACCTGGAAAATCCTCCGCCGGGGGCCTTTTATGCCGCCCATGGCTTTTTGGGCTATGTTTCCGGGCAACCCGAGGAAAAGGCGATCATCCCCAGACGCCTTCCACGCGAGGAGATTCTCAAGCTCCCAACCCTGGCGGACCTTATAGGTGGGCGGGTGAAGGGACGGACCAGTGACAAACAGACCACATGGTTTTTGAATCTTGGGGTTATGGGCGTCCAATTTGGCGCCGTCTGCACCGCGGCGTATCATGAAGCGAAGAAAAGGGGTATTGGACGGGAGATCCCGACGGAGTGGTTCACTCAGTCAATAAGGGATTGACCCCGATCCGAAGTTTGAATCACACGATCGATGGACTGCGAAATTGTGCTTGATCATAAGTGAGCACACTGTCATTTGGCGAAAGCTTTCTCTTCGGATCGGGGTTGACCCCGTTCCAACTACGGCGCTTGAGACCGCTCGCCCCGCTCATGCACGAACGGAAAAAATTATGGGACACAACTCAACCCCAGGTAGTTGGAACGGGGTTGAGTTTGGCGGGAGACAGGGGTATGGATTAATAACAGGAGGTAGTTATGGCCAAGCAAGTGGTAGACACAGATGGTCATATCTTTGAAAAGGATGAAATTATCTTCGAGTATTTGGAGCCACCCTACAGAGGCAGGAAAGAGCTCTTTGCCTACCCGTTTTTTCCGCCTCCGGATGGGTTTCACCGCATGTTCCGGAGAATCATTGACCAACGGCCATTCGTCATCGCCCCGGATGACCCAGAGACTTGGCTGGCCGTTCTTGAGAGAGAAGGCATCGACCGGACAGTGATCTATCCGACTGCCGCTCTGGGCGTGGGTTTCATCCAGGACCGCGATTGGGCTGTCGTCGTCTGCCGGGCTTACAACAACATGATAGCTGACCGCTATATCAACTTTAATCGCCGGCTTGGGGCTGTGGCGGTTCTGCCGATCCAGGATATTGAAGAGGCGGCAAAGGAACTGCGCCGGGCAGTGAAAGAGCTTCACATGGCGGGAGGGCTTCTAGCCCCCGTGGGTTTTTCAAAACCGCTGGGCGACTCCTATTTTAATCCTCTCTATAAGGAGGCGGAGAGCCTCGGTTGCCCGCTCGCCATCCACGGCGCCCCGACCAAGGGTCTGGGGTTCGACTTCTTCCCCAGGCTGATCCAGGCGCGTGCCCTCTCCCATCCATTCTCTCAGATGATCCATCTAACGAGCCTTATCCTGGAAGGGGTTCTCGAACGCTTTCCGAAACTGAAGATCGCTTCGCTTGAGGCGGGCTGCGAGTGGATACCTTTCTTGATGGACCGGCTCGATATGGAATACGGGAATCGCTCGCCTCAGGCTCCCTTGCTCAAGAAGAAGCCGAGCGAGTACATGAAGGGGGGACAGATCTACTACCACGCGGAGCTTTGGGAAGCGATGCTCCCTTACGTGATCGAGAGTATAGGAGAAGACCTGATCATCTACGCCAGCGATTACCCGCACGAGCCCGATCTCGCCCAGGCGATCCGGAATTTTGAAAACCGGAGGGATGTCTCGGATACAGCCAAGCAAAAGATCCTTTCGGACAATGGCAAGCGCTTCTATAACATGGAGGCGTAAAACCAAAAAAAAAGGGAGCGACCCGACCTGTCGCTCCCGCTTCACAACACTTAATATAAAGAAAAATTACCAGCGGTTACGTCTGCCTCCACCACCACCACCTCCTCCTCCTCCTTCTCTTCCCCCCTGGCGTCTTTCCTGAGGCCGAGCTTCATTGACCACCAGCGTTCGCCCTTCTATTTCGGTGCCATTCAGGGCCTCCATGGCCTTTTGGGCCTCCTCTGTCGAGGCCATCTCGACAAAACCGAAACCGCGGGACCGGCCGGTAAACTTGTCCGAGATCACCCGAGCCGATTGGACAGAGCCATGCTGGGAGAAAAGCTCCTCCAGCCGCCCATCCGTTATTGAATAGGGCAAACCGCCCACATATAACTTATTGCTCATATTCTCCTCCAATTTGAGAACATTAAAGGTCTCTGCCTTTGGACACGGATCATTGATAGGAGAAGAACATGAGAGCTAAAAAGGTAGGAACTTCGCTCTGGCCGGATGCTCTAACCACTAATCGCGTTCACAAGGTTGAGACGTACAAAGGCCTTTCGCCCCTCACTCGCTCTCTTTCAGAAGGCCTGATACTGAATGAGATATATGAATGCTACTTGGCCTTTCTCGCTTTGTCAACAGGAAAAAAAGGGTTTGCCAAAAAAGGCAAAAAAGGGTTTCTGCTATAGCCAAAAGGGTTCGCAAAAAGAGCAAGGAATCCCAAAGGATTTTTTCTGGAGAAGGGTAATTAGAAAAGGCCCAGCTGAGGAGTTGAAGGGCGGTGGAAGTGTTCGGTGGAAAGATGGGGACGGCGTTCATGAATACCCGCTTTTTTACAGGCCAAGCGAAACAGCTCGGCCATCTGCTCGGCAAAGATTCCCTCGCCTTTCATCCGGCTATGAAAATTGGGGTCGTTGAGTTTCCCGCCTCGGACCGCACGAATGCGGTTTAGAATCTTCTCCTTTTTTTCCGGATAGTGCTGTTCTAGCCAACTTTCAAATAGCGACTTGACCGCATGGGGAAGCCGTAACGGAACATAACCGCCAAAGGTCGCCCCGGCTCTGGCGGCGGCCTGGGCAATGGCAGGGGCCTCTGAATCAGTCAGAGCCGGGATCATAGGGGCAAGTAGAAATCCTACGGGAATGTTTGCCCGAGAAAGGGCAGAAATAGCTGCCAGCCGCCGAGCGGGACGGGAGGTCCGAGGCTCCATTACAGAGGTGAGCTTGGGGTCCAACGTTGTGAGGGAGATACAAACGGCGGCACACTGATAGCATGCCAATTCCGATAGGAGATCAATATCGCGCGTAACCAAAAAATTCTTAGTCACGATCACCACCGGATTGCGAAATTCCAATAATACCTCCAGGCAGCGTCGTGTCAGTTGGAGCTTTTTTTCCACCGGCTGATAGCAATCCGTGACCCCGCTCATGGCCAGAATTTTCGGCTGCCATTTTGGATCGGACAGTTCTCTGCGCAATATCTCCGGCGCCTGCTTTTTCACCATGATCTTGGTTTCAAAATCCAACCCTGCCGAGAAACCCAGATATTCATGGGTAGGGCGCGCGTAACAATATATGCATCCATGTTCGCAGCCCCGATAAGCGTTAATGCTGGCGTCAAAGCCGACGTCAGGACTGTCGTTATAGGCGATGATGGTTTTTGAAGAATCGGTCAGAAACTGAGTGATCGGCGAGGAAGTCTCGTCGATGTCGGCTGGCTCAGGAACCAGCTCGATGCCCTCAAATCGATTCTTCGGATTAGAAGCGGAGCCGCGGCCGCGTATGGGAGAGGGGCTCTTCATAATGGGGTTTAACCAGAAGCAGCCGGGGCGCCCTTAGCCTGCGGGGCCTCATGCGCAGCGCTCGGCTGCAGCGCTTCTTTGGGACCAGCCCGATGAGCAAGTCTACGAGTCAGATGCTTGAGCCTTTTGATCTTTCTCCTTATCCTCCCAAGTTTAATATCGTCTTTGGATGAAAGCAGGAGATCTTCCTTCTGCTTTTTTAGCGCTCGGATTTCCTGCTTGATAGAGCTGATCGAGGATACGTCTTTCGCCGACGCTTCATAGCTGATCCCCTCTGCCTTAGCAATCGCCTGAATGAGCTCCTCTTTCTCCATGCCCACCACGCCTTGAAGGTCGGTCACCTGTTTGGCTCGGTCCCTCAGCTTGGGTAAGGTCATCTTTCGTAACTCTTTTATGTCCATGGTGTCACGCCTCCCTTTGACATCTTGACTTTACTGGTATCATACTCCCCGCAGAAACAAAACTTGTCCTGAGCGCAGTCGAAGGATGACCAGAACACGGACAAAAAGGGCCAAAACTCTGCCCGTTAAAGA
>JAHFAO010000334.1 GCA_023250515.1 Deltaproteobacteria bacterium
ATTAAAACTCAAAGGAATTGACGGGGGCCCGCACAAGCGGTGGAGCATGTGGTTCAATTCGACGCAACGCGAAGAACCTTACCTGGGCTAGACAACGGTGGACAGCCCTAGAAATAGGGTTTTCCCTTCGGGGACTGCCGGTTCAGGTGCTGCATGGCTGTCGTCAGCTCGTGCCGTGAGGTGTTGGGTTAAGTCCCGCAACGAGCGCAACCCTCGCTCTTAGTTGCCACCATTAAGTTGGGCACTCTAAGGGGACTGCCGGCGTTAAGCCGGAGGAAGGTGGGGACGACGTCAAGTCATCATGGCCCTTATGCCCAGGGCTACACACGTGCTACAATGGGCGGTACAAAGGGTTGCAAACCCGCGAGGGGCAGCCAATCCCAGAAAGCCGCTCTCAGTTCGGATTGGAGTCTGCAACTCGACTCCATGAAGGCGGAATCGCTAGTAATCGCGGATCAGCACGCCGCGGTGAATACGTTCCCGGGCCTTGTACACACCGCCCGTCACACCATGGAAGCCAGCTGTACCGGAAGTCGGTGCGCTAACCCGCAAGGGAGGCAGCCGCCTATGGTATGACTGGTGACTGGGGTGAAGTCGTAACAAGGTAGCCGTAGGGGAACCTGCGGCTGGATCACCTCCTTTCTAAGGAGATCTCACTCCAAACGGAGATGAGATATCCAGGTCATCCTCACCATCTGTTAAGGGGTGAGGTCTTCTGCCTGGATAGCGAGGCAGTTGGGGCTCTAAGCCATTGCTACTATTTAGTTTTGAGAGACCAAGACATTTAAGGGGCCGAGCATATAGCAGCCCGCTCATCCGCCAAGCAAGCACAGCGGCTTTGCGGGATCAGGGGAGCTATAGGCTTGCAGATTTTAGCTAGAAGCCAAGAAAGGGCCTATAGCTCAGTTGGTTAGAGCGCACCCCTGATAAGGGTGAGGTCGGTAGTTCGACTCTACCTAGGCCCACCAGAAACCAAAAGGGGAAATTGCCAGGTATCCTGGCTGACGAGGTATTATTGGAACAACTCTTCATTTAGCTCCTACCTAGCCACCCATTACTATCGTCGATGACCGAGTGAATGGTGCAAGGAGGGGCTAGTGGTTGATCGGTCATTAGCTGCCAGCCTAAAGCTGAGCAGAAAAAATTCCGGCATCACCATATATTTCCGGGGCTGTAGCTCAGTTGGGAGAGCGCCGGTTTTGCAAGCCGGAGGTCGTCGGTTCGATCCCGATCAGCTCCACCATGTTTAGTGAATTAGTGAGTTAGCGCTTAGTGATTAGTGAATAGGGATTAGAAGAACCGCAGAGATTCTTTGCTTGCGCTCAGAATGACAAAGAGAGAGATATCACCCTGAGCACAGCGAAGGGTCTCTGTTAGTTACAAGCTGATTGCTATTCACTAGTCACTAGAGACTGGTCACTCGCAGACTGTAAGTCTGCGCAGTGTTTTGTTCTTTGACAACTGAATACGGGTAAAGAGCTGCAATCTGCGCTTAGGTAGCAATGGCGAATATGGTCAAGCTACTAAGGGCATACGGTGGATGCCTTGGCACGAGTAGGCGATGAAGGACGTGGTTAGCTGCGATAAGCTTCGGGGAGCCGCTAAACAGGCTTTGATCCGGAGATCTCCGAATGGGGCAACCTGGTCCCGGTAATTCGGGATCATACCGCCATGAATTCATAGTGGCGGAAAGCGAACGGGGGGAAGTGAAACATCTCAGTACCCCCAGGAACAGAAATCAATAGAGATTCCCTAAGTAGTGGCGAGCGAAAGGGGAAGAGCCCAAACCGGTGGAAGCAATTTCATCGGGGTTGTGGGGCTGCTTTAGGGTGTAGCCCGGGAAGTTACCAAGTCAGGTCATATCTGAAGGCTCATGGAAAGGACAACCGAAGAGGGTGATAGTCCCGTAAGATAAATGACTCTGGCCTTCCTGAAAGCAGTTCCCGAGTACCGCGGGACACGGGAAATCCCGCGGGAAGCTGGGAGGACCATCTTCCAAGGCTAAATACTAACTCGTGACCGATAGTGAACTAGTACCGTGAGGGAAAGGTGAAAAG
>JAHFAO010000335.1 GCA_023250515.1 Deltaproteobacteria bacterium
TTCTTTGACAACTGAATACGGGTAATAACTGCAATTAATGCTGAGTAGTATTGGCGAATATGGTCAAGCTACTAAGGGCATATGGTGAATGCCTAGGCGCGAGAAGGCGATGAAGGGCGTGGCTAGCTGCGATAAGCTTCGGGGAGCCGCTAAGCAGGCTTTGATCCGGAGATTTCCGAATGGGGCAACCTGGTCCTGGTAATACGGGATCATCAGCCATTGAATTCATAGATGGCTGAAGCGAACGGGGGGAAGTGAAACATCTCAGTACCCCCAGGAAGAGAAATCAAATAGAGATTCCCTAAGTAGTGGCGAGCGAACGGGGAAGAGCCCAAACCGCTGGAAGTAATTCCAGCGGGGTTGTGGGGCTGCTTTAGGGTGAAGCCCGGGAAGTTATCAAATCAGTTCATATCTGAAGGCTCTTGGAAAGGACAACCGAAGAGGGTGATAGTCCCGTAAGATAAATGAAACTGATCTTTCTGGAAGCAGTTCCCGAGTACCGCGGGGCACGAGAAATCCCGCGGGAAGCCGGGAGGACCATCTCCCAAGGCTAAATACTCTCTCGCGACCGATAGTGAACTAGTACCGTGAGGGAAAGGTGAAAAGAACCCCAGTGAGGGGAGTGAAATAGTACCTGCAACCATGTGCCTACAAGCAGTGGGAGGGCTATGTCCGGAGCTTCGGCGATGGATATGCCTGACCGCGTGCCTTTTGCATAATGAGTCTGCGAGTTACTCTACGTAGCAAGGTTAAGCCGTTTGAGGTGAAGCCGTAGCGAAAGCGAGTCTGAATAGGGCGATTTAGTTACGTGGAGTAGACCCGAAGCGGGATGATCTATCCATGGCCAGGATGAAATTTCGGTAACACGAAATGGAGGTCCGAACTGGTGAAGGTTGAAAACTTCTCGGATGAGCTGTGGATAGGAGTGAAAGGCTAATCAAATTCCGTGATAGCTGGTTCTCCCCGAAATATATTGAGGTATAGCCTCGTGTTTGGCGGACGGAGGTAGAGCACTGAACGGGCTAAGGTCCTTACCGGGATACTAAACCTAATCAAACTGCGAATTCCGTCTTGTTGTAGCACGGGAGTCAGACTGCGGGAGATAAGTTCCGTGGTCGAAAGGGAAAGAGCCCAGATCGCCAGCTAAGGTCCCGAAATTTGTGCTCAGTGGTAAAGGATGTGGAAACGCACAGACAACCAGGAGGTTGGCTTAGAAGCAGCCATCCTTTAAAGAAAGCGTAACAGCTCACTGGTCGAGTGAGTCTGCGCCGAAGATGTAACGGGGCTAAGCACAGTACCGAAGCTGCGAATTTAAAAGTCTCTACGGAGACTCTTATCTGGTAGGGGAGCATTCTAGTCGCCTGTGAAGGTAGACCGTAAGGACTACTGGAGGTCCTAGAAGAGATTCTGCAGACATGAGTAGCGATAAAATAGGTGAGAAACCTATTCGCCGTAAGTCTAAGGTTTCCTGGGTAAAGTTAATCTTCCCAGGGTTAGTCGGTCCCTAAGCCGAGGCCGAAAGGCGTAGGTGATGGACAGCAGGTTAATATTCCTGCACCACCGATAGTACGTTATCAGCGAAGGGGGGACGGAGAAGGATAGGTCATCCGGGTGTTGGATGTCCCGGTTCAAGCCTGTAGGTGGATCTAGTTGGTAAATCCGCTAGGTCGTTAAGCCGAGAGGTGATGACGAGTCCCTTACGGGACGCAAAGTGACTGATTCCACGCTTCCAAGAAAAACCTCGTAGCGAGTATTATAGGTGACCGTACCGCAAACCGACTCAGGTAGACGGGTAGAATATACCAAGGCGCTTGAGAGAACTCTGGTTAAGGAACTCTGCAAATTGATACCGTAACTTCGGAAGAAGGTATGCCCATTTTGGTGAAGTCCCCGCGGATGGAGCCAAAAAGGGTCGCAGTGAAACGGGGGTGGCGACTGTTTATCAAAAACACAGGACTCTGCTAAGTCGCAAGACGACGTATAGGGTCTGACGCCTGCCCGGTGCCGGAAGGTTAAGGAGAGAGGTTAGCCGCAAGGCAAAGCTTTGAACCGAA
>JAHFAO010000336.1 GCA_023250515.1 Deltaproteobacteria bacterium
GGGTCGAGGACTGGCGCGATATCTCTTAGGTGATGCCTATCTGTTTGCCGTCCCTTTCGTCTGACGGTGCCTCACTAGCCTCACCGTAGATCCGTCTCCAGCCCCCGCCGCTTCAAACCAGATTTGACCCTTTCGGTCATCCGGCTTTCCTGAGCCCTTCACCCTAGGGCGCTATCTGCCTATTGGGCTGGGAGTACTTTCACAGCCGACCGATAGAAGTACTGGACCTGATAGCTCCACACAAGTCCCCAATCCCTATAGATCGTCTCGTTACTCCATCTCTTCCAGCCAAAACCACGGCGGCCCCTCTGCCTCGTCGCATACCGGCGCACTCTCCTCATCACCTCAGAGCGTATCCGATCAAAGACTCCAGCGGAGTTCCCTACACGAAAGTAGTTCATCCAACCCACAATCACTGGGTTGATGAGACTGATTGCTTCCTTTACCTTTCGGTGACGGGAATACTTCAGGATATTGCTCACTCGCCTAAGCAGCTCTTCCTGCTTCTTTCGCTTAGGCGTGCGCAGGATAAATCTCTTTCCCCACCGGTTCTTTCCCTCTCTGAGGTCAAACCCTAAAAACCCAAAACTCCCTCCGCGCCCGACATCCACTACCCGAGTCTTCTCCTCGTTTACCTCCACCTCAACCTTCTTAAGCTCTACTTCCAGCCGCCTGCGGATCTGCTCAATGTGCGGCTGCCACCTCGGATGCCCATCGATCAACACCACCATGTCATCGGCATACCGAGTGTAGATGACCCGCTCCCACTTCCCCTCCCTCCTCCGCTTAACCATCTCCTCCTCCATCGCCCCATCCAGCTCATTCAGATACACGTTAGCCAACAGCGGCGAGAGCACTCCCCCTTGGGAAACTCCTCTCTTTCCGTTGGCCTTCAGTATCTGCTTCACTAGATGCAGAATCTCTGGGTCTTCGACTCGCTCTGCTATCTTCCTCAGCAGGATGTGGTGGCGTATGTTGTCAAAGTAGCCCTTAAGATCGAGATCAATGACTTGGGTTAGCCCCTGCACCAGCCCGTGCACCACTCGGTCCAATGCTTGGTGAGCAGTACGCTTAGGCCGGTAAGCATATGAGCTTTTGTAAAAATCAGCTTCAAAAATCGGCTCTACTATGAGCTTTAGCGCCCCTTCGACGACTCGATCTTTGATGGTGGGAATTCCGAGCCTGCGGGTCTTGCCTCCTCCCTTGGGAATCTCTACCCGCCGGTTCTTACTTGGCTTGTAGGTCCGGGTAAGAAGTTCCTGTCGAATCTTCTCAAGAAACCCCTCCACCCCTTGGGCCTCAATGGCTTCAAAGCTTACTCCATCGAGTCCCGGCGCCCCATCGTTGGCCTTCGCCTCCTGATAGGCCGCCTTGAGAGTCTCCATCTTGCACACATGCACATAGAGACCCCAAAACCGCCACGCCTTCTCGGCTTTCGCCTTGCGGTATATCCTTCGCCTCAGTTCTTGCAGATTAACGGAAGGTTTTATCATGCCTCCCCTGCCTCACTTCACGGTCAGAAGGAATTAAACTCAGCATGGCCCCTTTGCTCCAGAGACATTACTCTCCTTCATCGCTCCTACGGGCCACTCCGCCATCCTGTTGCCTTTCAGCCCCTTTCCCGTGTCCACAGTTATAGGGCCTACCTTTCTCCAGAAATTTCTCCCTGGGACAACAGGACTTCTCCAGTTTCCATCGTGTCCCTGTTACCGTGTCGCCGCCATTACCCCGCCGGTGTGGACTACCCCTTAAGCCAGTCTGAAATAGTCCATACTGTCTTCGCTCGTTTTCTACCGTCTCGACCACCGGAATCTTGGCTTTTACGAGGCTTGCTCAGCGTTCACTCACGTTGCAGCCCGGTAACTCGCTCATCAGCCTTACGTTGACTTTGTCGGTAGGCTCCAGCATGTCGATTACTCTCCATGCTGCTACCCAAGCTAGGCGGCTTCTGGCTCTTACCGCCGCGGGACTTCTCCCGATTAAACGAGAGTCACCCTATGGACCACGACAGCGATTCATCTGGACACACAGATTGAAAGGCCTGACCCTTAA
>JAHFAO010000196.1 GCA_023250515.1 Deltaproteobacteria bacterium
CAACGGGCTCCCCACGATTAAGCAGCCACCGCCGGAGATGATCGATGCCCCTCCCAAGGTCTCAGCCTGCTCAATTAAGACGACCTGGGCGCCAGCACTACGGGCCTCTATGGCCGCGGCCAAGCCGGCCCCCCCTGTACCAATTATGGCAACATCTACCGTTAAACTCTTTTCACTAACCATAGTGAACCTCTCATTGTTAACTTTCTCCCTCAGGCTGGTTTCAATCTGTCATCAATTTTCCGCCTGGGAGTACTTTTCCTCGCTTATCATTCTTCTCTTGCCTTAGTCAATTCTCCGCGGAGAATCTTTCCAACCGGGTTTCTCGGAAGAGATCGGTTCAACGTGATAAGGCCGATGCAGGGCTCTCCGGGCTGTTGCGGGTTGTCATGAACCGACCACTTAATTGTTTTATAGTCCATGCGCTTCCTCCTTAGGAATCGTTCAAAGGTTCAAGACGTTGAAGCCGCTCGAGTCGTATAACTGTTTGAACGATTTAAACGACTCAAACAATTCAGTCATCGCCTCGGTTGGCATTTATGTCAACAGACTCGTATGCAGCTCTATCAGCTTTCTCATTTGTCCTTCTCCTGACGATAGTAGGAAGTACGAATGTTTCTACTAGCAATGGCTTGATAGATTATAACAAGTCTTATAGGGCGTAAAGGCGCCCGCGCGGAATTTGGCTATGGGAACCATCCCCTTGAGCCCCCAGGGGGAAACTTGTTAAGTTAGATTTAAGGTCTTTACTAGTGGATGCTCGGTTGCGAGAAGGTATACGTCTATTTAATGCCGGCCGTTTTTTTGAGTCCCACGAGTCGTTGGAGGATCTTTACCTCCATACCGATGAGGAACATAAACCCTTTCTTGAAGGACTGATCCAGCTGGCTGCCGCGTGCAGACTGTTTTCAGATTTCGGCGAGGTCCAAGGGCCGGTGCGCATGATCCATCAGGCCATCATCAGGCTGGAGAACTACCAGCCCACTTATCTGGGAATCAGAGTTGAGGATTTGATCCGCGCCATGGAGCAGTGGGCCAAACAGGTCAAGGCGGATGCAGAAGCGGTTCGGGAACAGATCCCTAAGATCCGTCTCCGTCGTTTCATTTTCTTTTGATGATCACGCCGGGCTTACAAGAAAAGATCGGATCGTTTTTCCATTCAAGGGGGTGGCAAGGGGAAAAAAGGGTCCATGGTCTTAAGGGTGGGGCCCGGGCCTATTTTCTCTCACTTATCGCCAAGAGGAGTGACCAACCTCTTCTCGTCATTACGCCTACGACGCGCGAGGCCGAGAACCTATTCTTGGACCTCGCTTTCTTTTTAGGAGAAGAGAGAGCCCTCTCTCCTCTCAAGAAACGTCTCCACCTTTTCCCCTCCTGGGAGATCCTCCCTTTTGAGAAGCTTTCTCCTCACCCGGACAATGTGGCAGCACGGCTAGAAGGACTCTATTACCTTCTGGAAGGGCGGGACCCGATCCTGATCTCGACTCCAGCGTCGTTAATGCAAAAGGTCATCCCCAAAGAGGCCTTAAAGCAGTCCTATCTCTACCTTGTGGCGGGTGAGGAGATCTCACGCGAGGTTTTTCTGGAACATATGGTGGGCTGGGGGTTCCAACGTGTCCCGCTAGTGGAGGAAAGGGGCGATTTCAGTGCCCGCGGAGGGATAGTGGATATCTTCCCACCTGCCTATTCGCACCCGATGCGCCTTGAGTTCTTCGGTGACAAGCTGGAGTCGATCCGGGAGTTCGACCCTTCCACTCAACGCTCTCAGAGCCTCCATCAGGAACTCCTACTTTTACCCATGAAAGAGTTCTCTCTTAGGCGCGACAACATTGAGCCGATCGTGAGAGAAATCGAGAAAAGAGCAGGAGAGTTAGAAATTGGCCGCAAGGAGAAGAACTCCATTTTGCAGTCACTCCGGGACGGAATTCCCTTTCCTGGGATGGAGTTCCTTGTCCCCTATTTTTATCCCACGCTTTCTTCCCTCTTTTCTCATCTGCCACCTGGAACTCTTATCTGGCTCGATCAAGCCGCTCAGGTAGAAGCGGAGGTAGAACGGATGGAGCGCCTGAGCTGGGAAAGGGGGGCTAAGGCGAAAGAGGAGGGCCAACTCACGCCGCCCGCGGAAACGCTCTATTTAAGCGAGAAGGAGTGGCACGAAGGCCTTTCCCATTTTCCCCAAGTCCAAAGCGAGTCTCTCGACGTCATTCCGCCAGGAGGAAAAACCGCTGACTCCTTCCTCACCGTAAAATCCTACCTCAACACGGACATCCACCACGAGATCTCCTCCCTCCAGGGGAAGGAGCATTCTCTAGCCCCTCTCGTAGAGCGCCTCAAGGAATGGGAAGGGGAAAGGATCTTTCTAGTGGCCTCCACGCTAGCAGACGCGACCCGGCTGAGGGGGCTATTGGCCCATTATGAGGTCCATCTCCCCTTAGTGGAAACACGCTTCCCTCTTTTCCTTTCACGTGAGGAGCCTCTCCGCGGCATCCTAGTAGGAGAACTGACCCAGGGCTTTCGCTTACCAGAAGATCGTCTGATCCTGATCACCACGGACGAGATCTTCGGCACCAGGAGGAGCCAGCGAACTGTCGCGAAGAGAACCTATCCGAGCCATTTCATCACGAGCTTAAGCGAACTCAAGCAGGACAACTATGTGGTCCACCTGGACCATGGAATAGCTATCTACCGTGGCCTTAAGTTTCTCAAGGTGGCAGCGGTTGAAGGAGAGTTTCTCCATCTCGAGTACGAGGGAGGAGATCGTCTCTACTTACCTGTAGATCGGATCAATCTCGTCCAGAAATATATCGGAGGAGAGGGGACTCAACCGACCTTAGACCGCCTTGGCGGGAGCTCATGGGAGAAGGTCAAAGAGAAGACTCGCAAATCGATCCTGGCCATGGCCCAAGAGCTACTAGAGGTCTATGCGGCGCGCGAGGTCCATGAGGGGCAGGCCTTTTCCTCTCCAGATCAGCACTGCCGGGAGTTTGAGGCCTCCTTTGAATTTGAAGAGACACCGGATCAGGAGAAAGCCATTGAGGATGTCCTCAAAGACATGCAGAAGAAAAAACCGATGGATCGGCTGATCTGCGGCGATGTCGGCTATGGCAAGACCGAAGTGGCCCTTCGGGCTGCCTTCCTCGCAGTTATGGATGGAAAGCAGGTAGCTGTCCTGGCCCCGACGACTGTGCTGGCTCAACAGCACCTCCAGACCTTTCGCCACCGCTTTCGCAGCTATCCGGTCAGGGTTGAAATGCTGAGTCGCTTTCTCACGACCAAGGAGATCCAGCTAGTGCTTCAAGAGCTCGCCAAGGGGGTTGTTGACATCATTATCGGGACACACCGTTTGTTACAGGAGGACGTTCAGTTTAGAGATCTAGGGCTTGTCGTAGTCGATGAGGAGCATCGCTTTGGCGTGGTTCATAAAGAAAGGCTAAAGAAGCTCCGCCATCTGGTAGATGTCATGAGCTTAACAGCCACCCCCATCCCGCGCACCCTGCATATGTCCCTGATCGGAATCCGCGACTTAAGTATCATTGAAACGCCTCCTTTGGATCGTCTGGCGATCCACACTTACATCGCCAGGTACGACGAGGGGATCATTCGAGATGCAGTGCTGCGAGAGATCCAGCGCGGAGGTCAGGTCTTTTTTCTCCATAACCGTGTTGAGACTATCACGCGCATGGCCCAGAAGCTCTCGGATCTCGTTCCTGAGGCAAAGATCGCTGTCGCCCACGGCCAAATACGACCGCGGGAACTTGAGAAGGTTATGCTCGATTTCTTGGAAAACCGAACGCAGATGTTGGTCTGTTCTGCCATCATCGAGTCCGGGCTAGATTTCCCCAATGCCAATACCATCATCATCAATCGCGCCGACAAATTTGGCTTGGCCCAACTCTATCAGCTCCGCGGCCGGGTAGGCCGCTCCCACCGACGTGCCTATGCCTACCTATTGATCCCGGGCGAGAAGATCATAACGCGTGATGCCGAGAGAAGGCTAAAGGCGCTTCAGGAACTGGACGAACTAGGGGGTGGCTTCAAGCTTGCTCTGCATGATCTGGAGATCCGCGGAGCGGGAAACCTCCTGGGACAGCAGCAATCAGGACATATCACTGCAGTCGGTTTTGAACTCTATACCGAAATGATGGAAAAAGCCGTACGGGAGCTTAAGGGAGAGGTCATAAAGGCCGAGGTCGAGCCGGAGATCCGCTTAGGGATTCCCGCCTATTTTCCTGAGGAATATATTCCCGACACGAACCAGAGGCTTCTCTTCTACAAGCGCTTGGCAAGTCTCGATGATCTTGAGGAGTTGGAGGGACTTAAGGAGGAGATCAAGGACCGCTACGGCAGCTTTTCTCCAGAAGTCGAGAACCTTTTCCTGGTCATGTATCTGCGCCGTATCCTCAAAGATTACCTCGTGGAGCAGATCAGCTACAATGACGGGAGACTCTCTCTCCTGTTCCATCCGCAATCTCCTGTTAAGGTGGAAAGGCTGCTCGAACTTATGGGCAAAGATAAAGGTCGCTATCGCCTCTCCCCCGAAGGGCGCCTCTCTTTTTCTCCTCAGAATCAGGATTGGAAGGAAATGATCCCCGAGGTGATCGATTTCTTACAGGCCATCCAGTAACTAGTCTGAATCTAAGTTGCCAGGAGCGCGGCTAAGCTGAAACAGATTGTTATTCCGAAGATGTAATAGACACGAGCGGTCCGAGAATCCGCTGGCCAATCGTAGGGAAGATTCTGTTTCAGAGGTGTGGCATAATTTCCTTTGCCAAAAGCTCCAAGTGCTCTATTTCATCGAACACTGGGTTTAACACAAGATGTTTTGCCCCAGCCTTAACGATCTCACCGAGCCTGTCGGTGCATTCGCCACGACTGCCCCAGACTGAAACGCGCGAAGCTAGATCGGCGCTCTTGTAACGCACCGCAAACCATTCGCGCAAGCGGCGCTCGGCCCGGCCTCGGTCATTATCAACAGCGAGATAAACCCGCTTGGAGATTGCGAACGTGGACGGGTCGCGGCAGGTCTCATCCAGGAAGCGCCGGATGAGGGCAGATTCCTTGATAAAGTCTGCTGTCGAGGAAGAGCCAGCGCCCATCCATCCATTGCCGTGTTTGACGGCGCGTCTTAAAGCCGGCTCCACGTGCCCGCCGAACCAAATGGGCGGGTGCGGTTTTTGCAACGGCTTAGGTTCCATGGGGATATTTTTGAAATTCCAGAAGTCACCCTGAACGCTCGCTCTGGTTTCAGTCCAAAGCGCTTTCATGACCTGTATACCTTCCACGAATCGACGCACACGCCTCTCACTGGAATAACCGAAGATCGACTCGTCTATAGGTAGGTGCCTGCGGCTGCCGGCACCGATGCCAATGCCCACTGTAAGACGACCCTGACTCATGTGATCCAGAGTCGATAAGCTCTTGGCAAGCTGTACAGGATTGCGCAAAACGGTCAACAATACCGAGGTGCCTAGTCGGAGCCTAGAGGTAAGAGCTGCAGAGTAGGTGAGCAAGCTTACCGGCTCCAGCATCGGAAAATCCCCGACTATTTTCTCCTGGACCCAAAGGCTGTCATAACCAAGGGTCTCGGCCTTTGCTACAAAATTCCGGATAAGCTGCATATCAACGGCCCTATTGACGAATACTTCCGGAATTTCAATACCGCATGGGGTGCTGCCCATAGCCATACCTTTGCCTCCTAGATAGAAATCTTTTTCTAAAACATGCCGAAGAAAGGCAGCGGATCTGCGATGAATTGCGCATTGAAAACTCTGAGACCCGCGGCAGGAGTTGGAAAGCTACGTCTTG
>JAHFAO010000197.1 GCA_023250515.1 Deltaproteobacteria bacterium
CCTCGGTCAGGCTGCCTATTAGGAATTTCTGGAAGGCTTCGTAAAATCCAAGGGTGAATCCTGGCTTCTTCTCGGTTTCTTCTCTTTCCAGTTCCGCAAGGATCTGCTCCTTTAGAAAGCGCGTCGCTTGGCCAGCTCAACTGCCAGGGATTTGGCGGAATACGTTTTGGGAAGGGAGAAAGCGAAAAACTTCTCCAACAGGTTGAAGAACTCGGATTCCATTTCTACCTGGGGAACCGACTTGAGCTTGAAAACGGTGAAAGGCCGGGCAATTCGGACAGAGTCTACCAGCTCTCCGGTTCGATAAAGCCGGAACTGGAAAAAGTTTGTGAGGATCAGATTCGGAAACGTGTAAAGGTAGCGCTTTAGTTGCTCAGAGGTTTCGATAACTTCCAAGTTCTCCTGTGTCGGCGGTTTGGCCTCGATGTAGCCGACGATGTGCTGCTTGCCGTCCCAGACTCGGAAATCTGGGTTTCCGGCTTCTGTCTTCTTAGGTAGGACAGTGACGTGAGCCTTGGTATGGCCTGATGACGTGGCAAAGGCTTCGAGAAGATTTTTTAGGGCGGGATAGTAGCTCTCCTCGCGGGCGTCACCTCGCTTCCCTACATCAAATACTCCTTGTAAATACTCTTTTAACACCTAAGCACCTTGGTTCTTGCACCTATGATACGGATTTTCCTAGGTTTTACCAGATAAAATTTCAAAGAAAGGGAAAATGGATGGAGGGAATAAGCCGCTTTAGGCGAACCGACCGTTAAACTCACCAGAAGCCAGGTTCAGCTTCTGAAAGCCTAGATCGTCACGATCTTATCCGCCGCCGCCATAAGTTCAGCCACGATTTTCGGTGTAACAAAGCGGGCGTTCTTCCCTTTAAGATCGTCCTCGACTACCCCACGGGCAGCCGCGCACTTGCCTCAGACATAGATGGGGACCTTTTGCTCGATGACCTTAGCGAACATTTCCTTTAAGGGCGAAAGGGCGACAGGGAAAATGCTTTCGGCCACTACGCTTTTCATCAACACCACGGCATCTCCGGCTAGACCGATCTCAGCCTGGTGCCCCGCCTCAAGGGCACCCAAGGCGAGATGAAAGGGGAAACCTGCGCGCGTAGGATTCTCCGAACCGCACAGACCAAGATAAAAAAACTTCATAGTCCCTCCTCAGCAGATTGATAGCAACAAGAACTTAGTATTTTTATGGCGCGCTGGCAAGTTCGCCTAAAAGCTATTCTCGGGCTGCCCTTAATTGGAAAAACAAGCTTGACTTGATTCTTGAGGCTGATACAAGAAAAGTAATTTTCTGTGGATCCACAAACGGCTGGCCTGCGGGGCTCATCGGTAAAAGAGTTTAAGCGAAAGGAGTCCACCTTTAAGGCCCTTGGGATGCGGAGAAGATCCACAGCTATGGCAGGTTGCTGAGAATGTTATAGGTTTGTTCCATCCAAGGATTTGCGACAGGAGGGAGTTATGGCCAAAGGACTGTTTTATTTGGTCCTCGCAATGGGTATTGGGCTTACTTTTGATTTGCTACCTGGCCAAGAACCTTATTATAAGGGCAAGACCATCCGGATAATCGCAGGATTCCCTTCTGGTGGCGGAGTAGACGTAGAGGCCCGGGTGCTGGCCCGCTACCTGCCGCGCTACATTCCAGGAAATCCTAACATCATCGTGCAGAACATGCCCGGTGCAGGAGGCTTGGTCGCGGCCAATTGGTTTGAGCAATTTGCCAAACCCGATGGATTGACGCTCCATTACACAAGCACCACCTCTATCAATCAGCAGGTCCTAGAAGCAGAAGGGGTGAAGCATGATCTGCAGCATTGGGAAGTGGTCGGAAGTGTCCGCCGCGCCACATCAGTGGCCCTTAGCCGGAAGGAGAAGCTTGGGCGCTTAACAGGTCCGGGCGAGCCTCTCAAGATAGGGGTACGCAGCGGAGATGAGAGTTGGAACGCCATTTTCTTATGGGGTGCTGAGCTGCTCAAGTGGAACGTTACTTGGGTTGTCGGTTACCCTGGGGGTGGAGAGATCCATCTAGCGTTTGAGAGGGGCGAGACGGACATCTTTGGCACAGCAACGCTACCTGTCCTGCGCAAATTGGTGGCTGCGGGCTTCCATCCCTTTGTCCAGCAAGGCAGTCTTACACCCTCGGGATCTTTTCAGAGGAGGTCTGAGTTCCGCGACGTGCCCACCTTTGAAGACATTTTGAAAGAACGGCGTCCCACCGCGATAGTCTGGCAAGCTTATACGAGCTGGGCCGGCGCTGACAGCGCCGGGCGACCTCTCTATGCGGCGCCAAAAACTACCCCGGATGTTCTGCGTGTTTTGCGTCAGGCCTTTGTCCGAACGAAGGAGGATCCGGAGTTCAAGGCCGATTTGAGCAAGGTGGCGGGAGAAGATGCCGATGTGCTCTTGGCGCAGGAGGCAGAGCCGATTCTACGCCAGTTGCTCACAGTTTCTCCGGAGGTTCGGGATTTCGCAAATGGGTTAATGAAAAAATACTTGAAGCGCTAAATCCGTGAGGTTTGGGACGGCTATGGAAAGGCGGCTGGCCGGTCTAAGCTCAAATTTCCTTCCTTGCTCCCTTTGGACTTCCCTGGTATTTTTTCTTTGATGGCACTGCAGAGAAGAGAAGGCGAGTTTCGGCTGGTCTCTGATTTCAAGCCTCAGGGGGACCAACCGCAGGCGATAGAGAAGCTGGTTCAGGGAGTGAAGAAGGCACTGCGCCACCAGGTCCTTTTGGGTGTAACAGGTTCGGGTAAGACCTTTACGATGGCGAATGTGATTGCCCGGGTGAATAAGCCTACCCTGGTGATCGCGCCGAACAAGACCTTGGCGGCGCAGCTCTACAATGAGTTCAAAGAGCTTTTCCCTGATAACGCCGTCCGCTACTTTGTTAGTTATTATGATTACTACCAGCCTGAGGCCTATGTCCCGTCTACCGATACCTACATTGAGAAGGATGCCTCGATTAACGACGAGATCGACAAGCTGCGCCACTCCGCTACCAAAGCCCTGTTAGAACGACAGGATGTCGTGATTGTGGCCAGCGTCTCCTGCATTTACGGTCTAGGCTCGCCCGATGCCTACTTCGACTTGATGGTCTTCCTCGAGGAAGGAGTAGAGATAGACCGGGATCGAGTGCTGAGAAAGCTTGTGGATATTCAGTACCAGAGAAACGACTACGATTTTTCTCGCGGGACATTCCGCGTCAGGGGCGATATCGTAGAGGTCTTTCCAGCTTATGAGGATAGCTCGGCCCTGCGCATCGAGTTCTTCGACGAAAGGATCGAGGCCATCTTCGAGATCGATCCGATCCGTGGCAAGGTGCAGCGGCGCGTGGACAAGGCGGCTATCTATCCCGCCAGCCACTATGTGACAACTGAGGATCGAATAAAGAGTGCTATCCAAGAGATACGGGTAGAACTTAGAGAGAGACTTGAGGAACTACGGGCGCAGAACAAGCTTCTTGAGGCCCAAAGGTTGGAGCAGAGGACCCTCTATGACCTGGAGCTTCTGGAGGAAATGGGGTTCTGTCCCGGCATTGAGAATTACTCGCGCCATCTCACGGGGCGAAAAGCCGGCGAGCCGCCGCCGACGCTGCTCAACTATTTTCCCGAGGATTTTCTCCTTTTCATCGACGAGAGCCATGTTGCCGTTCCGCAGATTGGCGGGATGTATCGCGGCGACCGCTCGCGCAAGGAGACGCTTGTCGAATACGGTTTTCGTCTTCCCTCCGCTCTGGATAACCGGCCGCTGAACTTTGAGGAGTTTGAGGCGACTTTGAATCAGGTGATCTACGTCTCTGCAACTCCAGCAGGGTATGAGATGGAAAGGAGTCGCGGGATGATTGTCGAGCAGCTTATCCGTCCCACCGGGCTCACGGACCCGGAAGTCCTGGTGCGGCCGGCGCGGACTCAGGTGGATGATCTCCTCGAGGAGATCCGTAAGAGAACCGAGGAGAGCGAGCGCGTTTTGGTGACGACGTTGACCAAGCGAATGGCCGAAGACTTAACAGACTACTATCAGGATTTGAACGTCAGGGTCCGCTATCTGCACTCCGATATAGAGACCATCGAGCGGGTCGATATCATCCGCGAGCTCAGAAAGGGTACCTTTGATGTCCTTGTCGGCATCAACCTTCTGCGCGAGGGACTGGATCTCCCGGAGGTCTCTCTGGTGGCGGTCTTGGATGCGGATAAGGAGGGTTTTCTGCGCTCAGAGCGCTCTCTGATCCAGACCATCGGGCGGGCGGCCCGGAATGTTAGAGGAACCGTGATCCTCTATGCAGACTCTGTGACCGCGTCGATGAAGCGGGCCATCGATGTGACCGATCGGAGACGCCGTCTGCAAGCCGCTTTCAACAAGGAGCATGGAATCACTCCCCAAACAGTCGTGAAGTCCTTGGGGGCTCGGCTCGTAGAGCTTTACGAGGCCGACTATGTAACCGTGCCGGTAGTTGCTGAGAAGGGAGAGAAGTACGTGCCCGATGCGATTCCCCGCTTGGTTCAACAACTCAAAAAAGAGATGAAGCGAGCTGCCGACAATCTAGAGTTTGAAAAGGCGGCGGAACTGCGTGATCGCATACGCGAGCTGGAGGAGCGCGAGATCGGTCTCCGTGACCCGCTGATGGCACGGGGAACGTCATAATAGGTTCAATACGTTCAATACGTTCAAAACGTTCAAAACGGATTGAACTACTTGAACGACTTGAACGGTTTGAACAGCTTGAACTCGCCTAAAAAGTTGCTCCAGGAGGAGGAGATTATGGAAAGCCAAGAGTTTGTTGATTCACTTATTCAGGAGATTATTCAGCCCGGCGTGAAGAGCTTAATGGAATGCCGCTACTTCTCTGAACTGAGGGACGGAAAGCTTTCGATCCGAAGATTACAAGGATGGGCGCTGCAACATTATCTTCATAACCTCGCCCTCTTAAAGGGCTTTGCCCTGTGCATGGTAAAAAACGCTCACGATCCCGACATCTACAACTACTTTCTATATCAGCTCAATGAGGAGCAGCACCATCCTGATCTGGCCAAGCGTTTCGGTCTTGCCATAGGACTCAAAGAGGACGATTTCAACAATGCTACAGCGATCTTTGAGTGTCTGGCGCACACGAGCAAGACCATCCACGGCATGCTTTTGGGGTCCACGGCTGAGAACCGCGCCTCGGCCTTAGTTAATGAAAGCATGGTTTGTCGATATTCCGAAGAGTTCAATACGTATCTCCGAAAACACTATCGTCTGGACGACGCGGCCTGCCAGTTTTTTGTCGTTCACAGCATAGCCGACCAAGAGCATACTAAGAGATCGGCAGAGATCATAGCCCGTCACGCCAACTCTCCGCAGCTCCAACAGCTTGTGCGAGAAAGCGCCCGTCACATGATCCGCTTTAAGATTGCCAAATTTGACGGTATTTACGAAGCCTACGCTTAAGGTTTAAAACGTTCAATTCGTTCAACAAGTTCGAAACGTCCAAAACGACTTGAACTATTTGAACTACTTGAACAGCTTGAACGGCTTTTAACGTTGTTACCTGCGGTAGAGTTGTTTGATGAAGCCGGAAGATTCCAGTTCTTGGACGAGGCTCATGTCCACAAAGCTCTTTGGATCTGCAGCAGCGGCCTTGGGGTTTCGCGGCGCCAGATCATCTAACATCGTCTTAACCCCCTCAGGGTTTGGGAAGGGTACCTCAGGGAAAATCCCGCTATAGGCTTTATAAGCTCTCTCCAACCCTTCAGGGTCTGTGAGCTTTAAATTCTTGCTGAAAATGGCTTTGGCTCCTTCCTTGTCGGTCTT
>JAHFAO010000063.1:0-8214 GCA_023250515.1 Deltaproteobacteria bacterium
TTTAAAGCAGGAGACATGAAGTCCTTCGCCAACCATCCTGCCTGGAACAGACAGTTCGTGGGCGCCGGTCCCTACCGGGTCGTGGACTGGGAAAGCGCCACTAGAATGGAACTGGAGGCGTTTAAAGACTACGCATTGGGCCGCCCGAAGATCGATCGCATCAGCATGCGCGTGATCGAAGACTCCAACACCAACTTGGCCGCCATGCTTGCGGGAGAGGTGGATTTTTGCATGCGCGCCACCATCTCTTTTGATGGCGCCATGATCTTAAAGAGCCAATGGGAAAAAGAGGGAAAGGGCAAGGTCTTCATCAGCCCCCCCTCTTGGACTTGGCTCAATCTCAGCCGCGATAACCACTGGTTTAAGGATGTCCGCGTTCGCCGTGCGCTTCTGCATGCTATAGACCGTGACGCGCTGGTGCAAAGCCTGTTCAAGGGAGAAGTGCCGGTTTGCCACTTTCCCCTCTCACAGAGCCGCAAGGCGCACAAGAAGGCCCGGGCTGCCGCCACCATATATGACTACAATCTTGAGAAGGCGAAGCAGCTTTTGGCAGAGGCCGGATGGAAACCAGGGCCCGATGGCGTTCTAATGAACGAGAAGGGTGAGAGGATGGAGTTCGAGTTTCGCACCACAGCGGGCCGGCGCGACTACGAGCAGGCCCAGGCGATCGTAAGCGACTATTGGAAGAAGATCGGGGTCCGCACCACGATTAAGAACATGCCCAGACGGTTGCTCGATTCGCCGGAAAATCTAAACCGCTGGCCCGGCGCATTTATTGGAGGACACAACATGACCGTGGAGGAGTGGGCTGAACGCTTACACACCAAGTATATTCCCACGCCAGAGAACAAGTTCGTCCCGGAAAACGTCTCCGGCTGGAACGACCCGCGCAAGGACGCGATTTTAGATGAGCTTAATTCAATCATCACGGCACAGCGTTCGGAGCAGCTCCAATTGGAGTTTGTGAAACTGTTCACCGACTCCCTCCCCCACCTCCCGCTCTTTTATACCCCCGAGATCGTCGTAGCCAAGAAGGGCCTGACCGGCGTTACGCCACGCCAAGAGAGCGGAGGTCAGAACGCCTCCACTTGGAACGTCTACAAATGGGATAGGATATGATCAGCTAAGACAGGAGAGACAAAATGAGCAGCCCTGAAAGAGAAATGACCCGTAGAGAGTTCATTCGGCTCACAGGTGCAACCGGAGCCGGATTTGCCATTGCTCCCTGGGGTGTGCTCAATGCGGCAGTAGCCCAGGTTGGCCAGAAGAGAATTGTTATCATGGGTGGCCGCCGCACTGCCGGCTTCGCCAATCACGGCCGCTCGGATACCGAGCTAACGGGACTGGTTGATGCCGGACTTGCTGGGCAGGACCCTGTGAGCCAGGAGCGTTTTCCCTGGCTCGCCGAGGAACTCCCCTCTGTCAAAAAAGGCACCTGGAAAATTGACAAACAAAAGAAGACGATGGTTACCGTCTATCGTCTGCGACCCAGCCTCAGGTGGCATGACGGCAAGCCTTTCACCTCCCATGACTTCAAGTTCGGCTGGGAGGTCCACCACCACCCGGAATTCCCTCTGCGGGATCGGCTAGTGCCTGATCTGATCGAGAAGATCGATACCCCTGATGATCGCACGATCGTGATTCACTGGAAGGGGCTTTACAATGAAGCCTATGCTATTCAGAAGCAGCAGCTTAGGGCTTGGCCAAGGCATATATTGGAAGATGCCTTTAGGTCTGGCGATATCAAGGCCTTGACCCGCCATCCTTACTGGAACCGTCAGTTTGTTGGCACCGGCCCTTATCGGCTGGTCGATTGGGGGGGAGGCGCTCAGATCGAAGTCGAAGCCAATCCGTATTATGCCCTGGGAAAACCGAAGATCGATCGGGTCACCTATCGCGTGGTCGAGGACAGCAATACCGCCCTCTCCGCAGTACTCGCAGGGGAAGTAGATCTTTCGCTTCGGGATACCATCTCCTTTGATGGGGCTGTGATATTGAAGGAGCAGTGGGAGGCGAAGGGGCTAGGAACCGTCAGTATCAGGCCGATCACTTTCCGTTGGCTGAATCTAAGCGGGACCAATCCCCTTTTCAAAGACGTCCGAGTCAAGCGCGCGCTCCTGCACGCGATCGACCGGGAAGGTATGGTGAAGAATATCTTCAAAGGTTTTGCCCCTGTGATCCACTTTCCCATGTCCCCGTTCCGCAAGGCATTCAAGCGCGCAGACGCGGTGGGCACCAAATACGAATACAATCTAGAGAAGGCGAAGCAGGTTTTAGCCGAGGCCGGGTGGAAGCCCGGGGTGGACGGCATCTTGGCCAACGCGAAGGGCGAGCGCATGGAGTTTGAGTTCCGCACGCAAGCGGGGAGCCGGGAGGATGAACAAGCCCAGGCGATCATCATCGATTACTGGAAGAAGATCGGCGTGCGGACCAACATAAAAAATCTGCCCCAACGAATCCTCAACTCTGAGGAGTATCGCAACCGATGGCCAGGAGCCATGTTAGGGGGACAGAACCTCGTCGTCGAAGAATGGGCAGAACGCTTCCACAGCGCCGGAACCCCTACCGCGGAAAACCGCTGGTCCAGCGAGTCGGTCTCCCTCTGGCACAATGCCCAGGCGGATGCGATCATGGACGAGCTGAACTCGGTCATTCCTGAAGAGCGGGCCATTGAACTTCAGGTCGAATTTGTCAAGCTCTACACCCGTGACCTTCCATTCCTGCCGCTTTACTACAGGCTGGAGTGGCTTGCGATCAGGAAAGGTTTGAGCGGGGTGACCCCACGCATAGAAAGCGGCGGCCAGAACATGAACACCTGGAATATGCACGTATGGGATAAGGCATAAGAGAGTTTCGAGTTTCGGGTTTTCAGTTCAATCAAAAAAGCCTTCTTTGCGGTCTTGGCGTCTTGGCGCGATGAGAAGATCGGATCAGAACAATCTCGCGCAAAGACGCAAAGGTCGCCAAGGGAGACGATGAATATTCCGGGTTATCAAAGCATTAATGGAGGGCAGCCGATGATACCGCAACAGGTTGAACATTCCGATCCGACGGTGGCTCATGTGTTAAAAACCTGGGCCCCGCGAATGATCGTCCAGGGTATCGACTACAACGACTACGTAAACACGTGTGCCCGCATTAATGCCTGGGACGATTGGTGTCGCGAGTGGTGCGCCACAGCGGCGATGCATGAGGAACAGGCGCAGCAAGCCGAGGCGCGCGGGAAGGCGATCAGCGCGGTTGAGGCTTATTTCCTGGCAGCGATCTCCTACCACTTCGCTTGCAACAACTTCGTTCATGATTATGACCAGTACGTACCGGCTCATAAAAAGAAGGTGACTTGTTACGCAAAGGTGGCACCTCACCTGACGCCTCCTGCCGAACGGCACGAGGTGCCCTTCGGCAGCGTTCGAATGCCAGGCTATCTCCGAGTGCCACCAGGCCGGGAGCGGCCGCCAGTAGTGGTCATCATCTCAGGGGTCGACTCGACCAAAGAAGAGCATCGTACTATGGAGGATGGCCTGCTCAGGCGGGGGCTGGCAACCTTCAGCTTCGACGGGCCGGGCCAGGGTGAGACCTGGTCCCAGATAGGCATGATCGTTGATTACGAATGCGCCACCTCGGCCGTGATCGACTACCTCGAGAAGCAGCCTGCGGTCGATGCCAGCAGGCTCGGCGTCTTTGGGCCGAGCATGGGCGGCTACTTGGCGCCGCGATCGGCTGCCCAGGACGAACGGATCAAGGCCTGTGCCGCTTCCGGGGGCAGCTTCAACCGCCGGCACCAGCGAGCTTCAGCAGAGCGCGACTCCTTCCAGTTGGTCCGCCTCAAACACCTTTGGAAAACTGACAACATCAACCGTCTGTCCGAGCTCATGGGCCAGGCTACCCTGGAAGGCATTGCCCATAAGATCCGCTGCCCGCTCCTGGTTATCCACGGGACCAAAGACTTCGTCCCATTGGAGCAGGCCGAGAAACTCTACGCGGCAGCAACAGGCCCTAAGGAGTTGGTTGTCCTCGAAGGCGGCAATCACGTTTGCAACAATATGCCCTATCGGTACAGGCCACTCGTGGGAGACTTCTTGGCTAAACACCTGGACGCTTGAGCGCGCAGAGTAGTGAAGGCTTCAATCTTCAGCTCTTAGACACCATGCTGCATTACTTGATCAGACGGATCATGCAGATGATCCCCCTCCTTTTTTTCATATCAGCGCTGATTTATCTCCTCCTCTACCTCATGCCCGGCGACCCTCTCTACAGCATGCTGGAAGATGTCCCCAATCTCCGGCCCGAGGACTATAAACGGCTGCGAAGGCTCTACGGTCTCGACGATCCAGTCTATATCCAGTATTGGAAGTGGCTCTGGCAAATGCTCCATTTGAACCCTGGCTACTCCCGGGAGTACGGGCAACCTGTCTTCGACGTTATCCTACCAGCCCTCAAGAATACCCTGGTGCTTACTATTACTGCTGTGGTTATAGGAAAATCGCTGGCCGTCCTTTTAGGGATTTTTTCTGCCATTCGGCAATATTCCATATGGGACTATGTGCTTACCGTGCTTACGTTTATCGGTTATTGCATACCGGGCTTCTGGCTGGCGCTCATGATGATCATCGTCTTTGCAGTGAAGCTTGGTTGGCTTCCCACCTCCGGCATGGTTAGCCCCGACATCATTCCAGGGAGTTGGGCCGCAACTCTAGACTGGATCAAACATCTGATTCTCCCTGTGGCCGTCCTCTCCATATCGGAGATCATTCAAGTCCAGCGTTACATGCGTTCCAGCCTCTTGGAAGTATTGCGCCAGGACTATCTCACCACCGCTCGAGCAAAGGGGTTAAACGAGCGCATTGTCATTGGACGGCACGCCCTGAAGAACGCGCTCATTCCGGTAGTCACCATTATCGCCATTACGATGCCGCGGGTGATCGGCGGATCCACGGTTGTGGAAACTGTCTTCGGTTACCCAGGGATGGGCCGGCTGCTGTATGTCTCGATCATGGGCAACGATTTTGTCGTGGCGATGACTGTCGTCATGATTATCGCCTTCACGGTGGTTTTCTTTAACTTATTGGCGGACATCCTCTATGGATGGCTGGATCCCCGTATCCGCTATCAAGAATGATGCGTGAGAAATCCACAGGGCCTTCCAAGGGGTACTGGCTGACCGTCTGGCGCCGTTTCAGGCAGCATCGGGTAGCCTATGCCGGGCTCTTTTTCTTTGTGGCCTTGCTCTTCCTAGTCACGTTAGGACCTTATATCGTCCCGTACCAGTTGGATCAGGTTTCGCTAGGGGAGCGTATGGACGGGCCGTCCCTACGTCATTGGTTCGGCACGGACGAGCTGGGTCGGGATACTTGGGTGCGCATCTTGCACGGTGGCCGTGTCTCCCTCACGGTGGGCCTCATAGTTGGGATCAGCACGGTGCTTATCGGTGGGCTGGTTGGGGTGGTCGCAGGCTATGTGGGGGGATTGTTGGACAATATCCTCATGCGCATTGTGGACATTATTTACACTATTCCCCGCATTGTACTGCTCCTGGTTCTCTCCAAAGTGGCGGGCCCGGGATTGGTCAACATCATGATCATCCTGGTAGCCCTAGAGTGGACTAACGCCGCACGACTCGCACGTGGAGCGGTCCTCTCTTACCGGGAGCAAGAGTTCGTCCTGGCGGCCCAGTGCTTGGGGGCTTCGCGGTGGCGTATCATGCTGAGACACCTACTTCCCAATTCCCTTGCGCCCCTCATTGTGGCGGCAACTCTGGATGCCGGCGCGGCCATCCGCGCTGAAACTACCTTGAGCTTTCTCGGTCTCGGAATTCAACCTCCCACGCCGAGCTGGGGGAATTTGCTTACCAACGCCTCCACCAACATCTTCATCGCGCCGCTTCAGGTCTTTTTGCCCGGCATGTTCATCTTTTTCGCCCTGATGAGCTTTAACCTGCTAGGTGACGCGCTCCGGGATGCGATGGACCCACGGCTTACGAATGAGAGGCGCTAACACAAATCGTTTAAGTCGTTCAAATCGTTCAAATGGTTAAACGGATTGAACAGCTTAAACTTTTTGAACGCCTTCTATAATAGCGTGTCTCCCACGCATCAAGCCTCTCGCCTCACGCCTTTGAACTATGATACAAAGAAGCCACGAGCCAGAATTATACTGGATACTAGCTCCTGACTTCTGAATATTGTTTGAATCGGAAGATATGAGAGAATCCTTGCTCAAGATGACCCAGCCTGAAGCGGAGGCCATTCTTAAGCGCAGCGGTCTCGCCATTATCCCCATGGGGAGCGTGGAACAGCACGGCCCGCACCTTCCCTGCGGCACAGACTATCTCGCCTCGCTCGTGATCGGTCAAAAAGTGGCTGAAAAGGTAGACGGACTCCTCCTTCCCTTCTGTCCGGTAGGAGTGACCCCTTTTCACATGTCCTTTGCCGGAACACTCAGTCTAAAACCGCAGACCTTCATCGCCGTGGTCGAAGATATCTGTGACAGCGTCATTCAACATGGCGCAAAGAGAATCGTCTTTCTAAACTGGCACGAGGGCAATACCTCATCGATGAACCTCGCCGCAGTCTCCGTCCAGCAGCGCCATCCCGTTCGCGTGCTTGTAGTTCAAGCCTGCTACATCGCCTACGAGCTCTTTGGCAAAGAGTGTGGCTTGACCCATGGAGGAGAGTTGGAGGTTTTGCCCATCCTCGCTTACGAGCCCTCTTTGGTTCATTTGGAGCGGGCTACCAATCCATCGCCCCCGGAGCGGGCAAAAAAGATCGATAGCCTAAGGCGGGGCCGAGCTGCCTATCCCTTTTTGAAAGACATCAGAGAGCTTGCACCTACGGGTTGGTACGGTGATCCAAAGAAGGCAACACTCGAGAAGGGAAGAGAGTTTTTGGAGAAGGTGGCCCAAGCATCTGCAGATTACATTCGTACTACTTTCAAGGAGCTGGGAGAAAATGGCTGACGGACCTGTGAGAGTAGCTTCAGTGGGTCTGGGGCGCTGGGCCAAGACCCTCGCCGATTCGATTATAAAAAGCGATCGACTTAAGATCGTCAGTTGTTATAGCCGATCGGAGAAGAACCGCGAAGCCTTTTCAGGGCAATACGGATGCCGTGCAGCAAAAAGCTACGAGGAGCTATTAAAAGACCCCGAGGTGGAAGGAGTTCTCATCACGACCCCGAACAATGCCCATACCACACCGATCCTAGAGGCCGCGGCGCATGGCAAGCACGTCTATGTCGATAAGCCCATCGCTCACACGATGTCAGACGCCTTGGCTATTGACCGGGGCTGCCGGGAGGCGGGAGTCACATTGGCCGTGGGACACAGCGCCCGTCGGCTCAAAGGAAATCGCCAGATCAAAGAAATCATCGACCAGGGAGGGCTAGGAAAGCTGGTCATGGCCGAGTGTAATTTCTCCAATGACCGCAGCCTGGAACTCACACCGGATAAGTGGCGCTGGTACAGAGACGGAAGTCCGGGCGGACCGTTGATTCAGCTGGCTGTGCATCATGCTGATAACTTGCATTACCTCTTTGGTCCGGTAAAAACGGTCACGGCGATGGCAAAAAGACTCTATACCCCTGCAGAGATCGAGGACGTGACGATGACGCTGCTGGAGATGGAAAGCGGTCAGCTTTGCTACATCGGCTCGAATTGGACATCACAGGGAACCTATTACACCTACATCTACGGTATGGATGCCAATCTTTATTTCACGGTTGACTTCAACTTTTGGAGTCGCTCCGACGTCGTGGATCAGCACAGCCACATGGAGATTCAGCACCGTGGTTCTTCCGAACACAAACCGATTCCTTTATCCCAGGGAGATATGTCTCGTGAACAGCTGGAGGAATTCGCTGATTGTATTCGGAAGAAAAGGCAACCTGAGGTCGGAGGGCCAGAGGCAATAGCCGCTCTGGCGGTTGTCCACGCAGCCATCCGCTCTGCCGAGACAGGTCGCACGGTGGTTTTTAAAGAAGTGCTGGAGGCCACGTGAAGAACCACCGTTCCTCTTCAACAAGCCTGCCCTGAGTAGCAGGCCGTTTCCTTCGAGAGCCTCAGGACGAACGGCCTGCGTATCGAAGTGCTCAGAGCCTGCCCTGAGTTTAACCGAAGGGGCGAACGGTGTATTTTAAGAACATTCACAATTTCCGTTCATGCTGAGCCCGTCGAAGCATGAAGCAGCAAACCTGGAGAGGAGTGACCGCCTTGGCCATTAG
>JAHFAO010000063.1:8314-16954 GCA_023250515.1 Deltaproteobacteria bacterium
TTAGAAAAATAAATCAGAGTCAGGTCGCCAGGAGAAAGGCCCCCAGCCGTCTCTTCCGCGAGCTTGTCTCCCATAGAAAACTCAAATCCAAGGGCATAGCGCTCCGACTCGTCGAGGTCATGCCGGTCAAAAAGGCTGGTCCACGCCATCCCCACAGCCATCGGGGAATGGAAGAGGTGATCTATGTCCAAAAAGGGATCGGCAAAGCCTGGGTTGATGGCGAAGTCACGAGGATTAAAACCGGAGACACCCTTTTAATTCCGTCGGGCGTACGCCACATGATGATTAACACCGGCGGTAAACCGCTCAAGTTGTTCTGTGCCTTCTCCGCCTCTGACCCGGAAAACCGCTTTCAAGAACACCCGGAGATCAGCTACTCATAAATGGTTATTCGTTACTAGTTATTCGTTATTAGCAAATCATTGTGAATGAGGTTAACCTTAATAAAGCATTAACGAGTAACGAGTTAACCAATAACGAGTAACTAACACCATGGTACGCATTGCCCCCTTTCGCGGGATTCTGTACAACCAAAAGAAGATACGGGACCTCTCCAAAGTGATCGCCCCCCCATACGACGTGATCACACCGGAAGAGCAGGAGAGGCTTCATCGTAAATCTCCTTACAACGTCGTACGTCTTATTTTGAGCCAAGAGTCGGATCCTTACGAAAGCGCTGCCCGTCTTTTCGAGGGATGGCAAAAGGAAGGGGTCTTTGTACGTGATGAGGCGCCCGCCGTATATTTCCTGAGCCATCGCTTTCCAAACAAGGAAGGAGCAGAAAAAGAGCGCCAGGGTTTTATTGCCCTGACTCGGATCGAAGATTTTTCTGCCGGAACGATTCGCCCACATGAGAATACACTGGAGGGACCGAAAGAGGACCGCCTTCGGCTCATGCTCGCCTGTCACGCCAACTTAAGCCAGATCTTCGCTCTCTACTCCCAGCCGAAGGGGATCATCAACCGAACGCTGGCGGAACACGTTCAGGGAACCACTCCTACCGTAGATGTTAAAGAAGACGGAGGGGGCTCGTGTCTTCTCTGGCGCATCACCGATCCCGATATAATCCGCCTGGTACAGCGGGAAATGGCTGAACAACCCTTATTAATCGCCGACGGCCATCATCGCTATGAAGCTGCTCTGAACTACCGCAACCGCCTGCGCCAGGACAGGACAAGATGGAACGGCCGAGAGGGATTCAACTACGTGTTGGTCTATTTCGCCAACATGAGGGATGACGGTCTGGTCATCCTCCCCACCCATCGCCTTGTGCGGAGGTTTGCCTCGATCCCGTTTCAGAAACTCGAGGAGGCCCTCCAGCGATATTTCTATCTGGAGCCCTATCCCAAGACTCCTGAAGGGCAGCGCTGGTTCCTCCGCGCCTTGAAGAGCGGCGGCAAAAAACGCCATCTTATTGGCGCCTCTTTTAAACGGGACCCGCGATATCTGATCCTGCGGCTGAAGAGTAAAAGGATCCTGCAGCGGTTGGCCAAGAACTTAAGTGAGCCATTACGCGAGCTGGACGTTACCATCCTCCACCTCCTCATCCTGGAGCATGTCCTGGGTCTCACCTCCGAAGAACAGATCAAGGAAGCAGTGATAGTTTACTCACAGGATGAAGAGAAAGTACTCAGAGCGGTCGATAAGGAGGACTATCAGGCGGCATTTATCCTAAATCCGGCCAAGCCCGAAGAGATCATGACCATCGCTCTCAGAGGGGAGAAAATGCCCCAGAAGTCCACCTACTTCTATCCCAAACTCATCACCGGCCTCGTGATCAACAAGATCGAACCAAATGAGGAAATTCCAGAGGAGCTGGAGGGCTAGTGAACCGGAGTCACAAATTCCCCATCTCCAGGCTTCCCGATAACCTTCCCCTCCTGCATCACCACTTTGCCTCTGACAACGGTATAAACGGGCACACCTTTAACTTTGCGGCCGTGGTAAGGGGTCCAGCCTACCCTGGTATAGGTAGTTTCGTTGCTGATCGTCTCCTCCCGCTTCATGTCCACAATGACGAGATCCGCATCAGACCCCGGCTGAATGACACCCTTACGTGGATAGACACCGAAGATCCGTGCAGGATTGTAGGAGGTAATGCGCACCAAACATAACCGTCAAATGGCCCGCGCTATCAGACCCAGCTCAAGTTGGAGTTGGCTGGGTCCCGAAGGACAGACGCCGGACGGGTTCTATGGATGGCCCTTGCTCCCCTACCGGTACTGGCTCGGTGAAACGGCCTTAAGCTCGGTAACCCTGAGCAGGTGGGGATCTGTGGTAATTAAGAGGTTAGCCTGTTCGGCCAGGCCTGTGGCCAGGTAGAGACCGTCGTTGTAAGAAAAAGTGTTTTTCTTTGAGTAGTACTTTCTCCTCAACTCGGCAGCATGAACGGCCAGCGGCACGGTGATATCCAAAACCCGCAGGCTCGGCTCCGCCTCGATGGCAGCGCGCACAATTTCAAATCCCGATTTATTTTCCCTCAAGTAGGCGTAGCGGATTTCACCAAAAAGGATAGCGGTGGAGACGGCTCGAAAACGCCCTTCTTCAAGCGCCTTGAGAACCCGTCCCGACCCGCCAATCTCCTCTTTGGGAGCCCTGGTCGCCTCGGGGATGAGAACTGCGAGGAAAATGTTGGCATCGATGCAAGCCAGAGGTGGTGACTCACCTCTGCTCATCTTCCCAGCTTTCCTCAAATTCCCTGTGCACCTGCCGGAAATCTTGAGAGGACAAATGCGTTCCCGCCAGTCGGAGCGCGTCCGTCAAGCGTGGCGGAACTGCCTGCACGCGGAACGAGCCATCCTTTTGTTGCACGAATACTAGGAGATCGCCGACCCTGGCCTTCAGCGCTCGGCGGACTTCACGGGGCAGGGTGACCTGATACCTGGCAGTTATCTTTGTGACCGCAGACATATGTTTCTGTGACTTTTTCCCTTTTCAGATATAATTGCCTTTATCAGAAAGAAAGACTTTTGTCAAATAGTTATCTAAATTTCCGTAAAGGTCAAAAAAATCAGATAATGTTTAATATGGCATATCCTTTCTTAGCTCTTCACTGGAGTCACAAACTCTCCATCTCCGGGTTTGCCGACGACCTTGCCGTCCTGCATCACCACTTTGCCTCGGACAATGGTATAAACGGGCACACCTTTAACTTTGCGGCCGTGGTAAGGGGTCCAGCCTACCCTGGTATAGGTAGTTTCGTTGCTGATCGTCTCCTCCCGCTTCATGTCCACAATGACGAGGTCCGCATCAGACCCCGGCTGAATGACACCCTTACGTGGATAGACGCCAAAGATGCGGGCAGGATTGTAAGAAGTAATACGCACCAACTTATCCAGTGTGAGCTTTCCGCGATTAACCTCAGTTAGAAAGAGCCCCAGGTAGTCCTGGATCTGCGGTTCACCTCCGGGAGATTTCCACATATCCTTCCATCCGATATCTTTTTCTTCCTTCGTATGCGGGGCGTGATCCGTTCCGATCAAATCGACTGTCCCATCCTCTATGCCTCTCCACAGGGCCTCGACATGCTCATCCGGCACCCAGAACCCTAGACAGTACGGCCCAAGCTTCTCGACGTTCTCCCAGGAAGCCAAAAAAAGCGCCCAGGGATTAACCTCACAACTCACAGGTCGCCCTTCCTCCTTTGCCCGCCGCACCATCTCCAACCCTCCAGGCGTGCTCATATGTAAGATATGGAGTTTCGCTCGGGTGGCTTTCTGAAACCGCAACAGGGTGGCAATCGCCGTATCCCAGATAATTCCGTCGAATTCACGGTAGGCCTTGGCGTAGGCCTGAGGGCTACGGTCCCCGCGCTGCCAGTACCTCTGCTCGATCACATCCATCAAATCCTGGTCGTGGGGATGAACCATCAGGGGGAGATCAGTCTTGGCCACCTCCTCGAAGGAACGAAAAAGCTGGCCGTGGTGATGAAGCCCGATACCGGGCATGTGGGGGTAGTCTCTACTCGTGTCTTTCACCATGAAGATCTTGAAGGCAAGACAGCCTGCCTGAGCGAGCCTGGAGATCTCCTCCGGCACTGTCCCTGACGGATTGTGATTAAAATCAACTATGGCCTTCTTCTTACTGATTTCGATAACTTCCCGGAAGCGTTCCAGGGTGGTCGTTGGTGGATTGACATTCGGCATTCCTACAGAAAGAGTTACGCCTCCAGCGGCAGCAGCCTGAGTCGCTGTCGTAATATCTTCTTTGTGGGTGAAGCCCGGCTCTCTGTGGTGGGTATGCGTGTCGATAAGTCCTGGTATGACTACCTTACCCTTAGCGTCTATGACGGCATTAAATGATTCTGCAAAGCTTGGCGATTTGCCCAGGGCGGCTATCTTGCCCTGATTGATGGCAATGTCCGCCTCGATAAAACCCCCTGGAGTCCAGACCTCTCCGCCCTTTACGACCAAATCCATTTTTTCCATTGCCTACAGATCTCCCCTCTCAAAGTTTTGAGAAACCCTTATATGATCGGCTAAAATCCCTGTCAAGACAATCGAGTGAGATCTCTGAAAAAGTCTCCCATCCGTGCTTCGACTGGCCCGTCCTGAGCACGCCAGCCGCTCTCCTTCGACTAAGCTCAGCACGAACGGCTGGCGTGTCGAAGGGCTCAGCACGAACGGCTACTGAGAGCAATTTCGTATACTTACCCGTTCACCCTGAGACTTGTCGAAGGGTGAAGAATAGGTTTTTCAGAGATCTCCGAGTAAGAGAACAAGTCCACCTGTTGCTTTATCGAGATTTTTCTCCTATGTTCTTCCCACGCAAAAAACGCACAGAGGGAGGGTTCGATGCGTCTTAAAGACAAGGTTACGATTATCACTGGCGGGGGAGGAAAGCTAGGGAAGGCCTACGCCATGGCTTTCGCCAGAGAAGGAGCCAAGGTTTGTGTCCCTGACGTTGTCAGCGCAGACCACGTGGTGAAGGCGATCCAAGATCAGGGCGGCCAGGCAATGAGCACGACATGCGATGTCTCGGACGAGGCTAGCGTCAAGGCAATGGTTGAGGCAACGGTCAAGCGTTTCGGTGGAGTCGATATCCTGGTCAACAACGCCGCCTATTTCATGACGGTAAAAAAGAGCCCTTTCTGGGAGATGGACGTCGAAGAGTTCGACAAGGCCATGGCCGTTAATGTGCGCGGCGTTTGGCTCTGCGCCAAGGCTGTTTTTCCGTCCATGAAGAATCGCCCCAAGGGGAAGATCATCAACATCTCCTCCGGGGTTGCCCTGAGCGGCAATCCAAACTACATCCACTATGTCTCTTCCAAGGGGGCCGTGATCTCCATGACGAGGGCTATGGCGCGTGAGCTGGGTGATTACGGAATCTGCGTCAATAGCATTGCACCTGGGTTCGTGGTTACCGAGGGGCGCCAGGTCGATCCTGAATATGAGAAGAAACGGAACGAACTGCGTTGCTTTAAGCGTAGCCAGGTAGAATCCGACGTCGTCGGGACCGCGCTCTTCTTAGCCTCTTCGGATAGTGATTTCATGACGGGGCAGGTTTTGTCTATCGACGGAGGCACAAATTTCCTATGACTCTTCAATTTATCAATGCGGATGGCCACTTTTACCAAAACGAACCTGACATCGAGAGGTATTTCGAAGGGATTGCTATTTGGTTTACTTTCTTATACCAGTCGATAAGCCAGAATATAGGCTTGGGATAAACGTCTAAGAGACAGAGATAAAGAAAATAAGAAGGGAGCAACTCTATGGTCAATCTTGTGTATGCTTTCGTCGTATCGGTTCTCTTTTTTCTTGCTGCGTCGGTCTTTGCCCAGGATACAAAGCTCCTGGAGGCGGCGAAAAAAGAAGGCAAGGTCGTGATTTATGGTTCGCTCGAGTCCGATACCGTGGAAGCCATTACAAAGGCTTTTCAAAAAAAGACCGGCTTAGAAGTGGATTACTGGAGGGCCTCCGCTACCAAGGTTATGGACAGGGCCCTGAGTGAGTATCGGGCTGGAAAGCCGCTGTTCGACATAATTTTAACCAACGACAACCCGATGCAAATCATGCTCAAACAGGGGATCTTTGCCAAATATGACTCGCCAACGGCTAAGGATTTCCCTAAAGATGCGATTGACCCTAACCTCGGTCCGAGATACCGCAATGTGATCATCGGTGTCGTTTACAACAAAGGCGCGATTAAAGCTGCCGACGCGCCGAAATCCCTCGAGGACCTCGTAAACCCCAAATACAAAGGAAAGCTGGTCATGCCTGATCCTACCCAGCACACGACCACTACCCAGTGGGTCGCTAGCTTGCACAAGCTCATGGGTAAAGAAAAGGCTGACAAATATATTCGCGACTTGGCTGCCACGAAACCCATTCTGGTGGAATCCCTGCTGCCTGCTGCCGAGCGTGTCACTACGGGAGAAACGCCGATAGCGATAACCTATGTCAAGTATGCTTTTATCTTTGGGAAGAAAGGGGCCCCTCTGGACTATGTAAGGCTGGGAAAGATGATGGGGGACGGTCATTATCTAACTCTCAGCAACAAAGCCCCACACGCCAATGCCGGCAAGGCCTTTATCGATTACTTCCTCGATGATGAGAGCATGAATATCATGGCGAAGATGGGTGAGTTCGTGAACCGGAAAGGAGTCTATCCGCCGCTGCCGGATGCGGACAAGATCCAATTTGTCGAAATGGTGGATCTTGACGTGAAGGGTTTTGCGGAAAAGAAAAAGGAATACCAACAGATCTTTCTCAGGTAAGGATCTAAGAGCCGGTGAATCACAGGACCGTCGCACCTGCGCGAACGCTTCCGTCTCTTTCAAGTCTGGCAGGCGTTTGGTCGTTTCTTAGTCAACCCATGAATTTGATCTTTCTTGGGGTGGCTGGGATCCTGGCCTTTCTAAGCCTCTACCCGAGCTTTTTTCTCCTCTACGGTAGCTTTACCGACACTCCACTGGGGGTTCCTGGTCATTTTACTCTGGCAAACTACGTCCAGGCCTACTCAGATCCGGACGCCTACCGCGTAATCCTGACCTCGTTTATCTTTGGAATCGGCGCCTCCGGGCTGTCTGTGGTTCTGGCTTTAACTCTTGCCTGGATCACGATCAGAACCAATGCGCCTTTCAGAAGGCTCTTCGAGCTTACTGCTATTATTCCCAACATCATGCCGCCGATCCTTATTTCCATATCATGGGTCCTGCTCCTCAACCCGAGCAACGGTCTTATCAATGCCTCATTGGTGTGGCTGTTGGGCCTAGAAAGGTCGCCCATTAATATCTATTCTCTTCCAGGCTTGATCTTTGTTGAGGGTCTGATTCTCAGCCCGCTGGCCTTTCTAATAATTGGCGCGGCCTTAAAAAGCATGGATCCTGCCATGGAGGAATCGGCCAAAACCCTGGGTTCCAATGAATTCGGTGTGGCAACGCGGATTACCTTTCCTTTGATGAAACCTGCCATCTTGGCAGCCGGCACTCTGAACTTTGTAAGGGCCGTTGAAAGCTTTGATACCCCCGCCATCATTGCGCTGCCTGCCAGAATCGAAGTTTTTACCACCAAGATCTGGCGTGAGGCCCTGGGCTCCTTTCCCACCAATCACAATCTGGCCGCGACCTATGCGGTAGGAATCCTTGTCATTGCCCTTATCTTTGTGTATCTATACCGCCGCTTCACTTCTCAGGTCGAGAGTTTTTCCACAGTAACCGGCAAGGGCTTTAGACCTCATGAGATTGATCTGGGCAGATGGAGGTATTTCGCCTCGGCCGTGGCCTTGCTTTTCCTAATCATGATGGTGATCCTGCCATTTATGGTCCTCCTCTTGGTCTCTCTCCTTCCTTACTACCACGTCCCGACCTGGGAGACATGGCGGAATTTAACGCTGAGCAACTACCACTATGTGGTTGAGAACCAGAGGGTTTATAAAGCATTCGGAAATAGCATCTTCTTGGCTGTTGTCGGCGCTTCCCTCTGCATGTTGCTAGCTGCTCTGACCTCTTACATTACGGTGAGAACAAAGATCGCTGGGAGAAGCCTCCTGGAAGGGCTTGTCTTTATCCCCTGGGCCTTTCCCGGAACTGCACTTGCCCTTGGCCTACTCTGGGCTTATGTGGATTTTCCGATCCCCATCTATGCAACGATCTGGATTATTATGATTGCCTATGTTACCCGCTTCCTCCCTTACGGCCTCAGGGCAGTGACCAGCACTATCATTCAGATCCATAAAGAGCTCGAAGAAGCATCCATCGCCTGCGGAGCCGGTTTTTTCGCGACCTTTCGCCGCATTCTCATTCCCTTGATGCGGCCGGGAGTAATGGCCGGGTGGATCATCCTTGCCACCATCTTCATGCGAGAATTTAGTGCTTCAATCTTCCTCTACAGCCCGGGCTCGGAGCCTCTAGGGCCGCTCATGTACTTTCTCTATCTCGATGGCATGCGCGGCCGCGTCGGAGCGCTGGGAATTGTCATCTCCCTGATCTGCATTATCCTCATTGCCATTGCCCAACGACTTTCCCGGTGGGAGACGACATAGGTAAGACACCCATCCTATTTCAAGGAGAAACCCCATGGAAAAACTCCATTTCACTGTAGCCTGTGGCGACTACGACAGAACCAAGGCGCTTCAGGACGGCACGGTTCAGCCGGAAGGGATCCGCCTCAATTATATTCCCTTGCAAGCAGAAGAGAT
>JAHFAO010000064.1:0-10868 GCA_023250515.1 Deltaproteobacteria bacterium
CAATCTCGATCGCTTGCTGAACCACGGTTACCTGCCTCGGATGTACTTGTCTGACCGTCCCCAACGTCTCTTGAGCGCGTACGTTGCCGACTACCTGAAAGAAGAAGTGGCCGCAGAAGGGTTCGTCCGCAACCTTCCGGTTTTCTCTGAGTTCCTCAACGTGGCGTCGCTCTCCGACACCGAGCTGGTGAACTTCTCGACCATTGCGCGCGACTGTGGCGTTTCCAGCCACACCATCAAGGGTTATTTTCAGATCCTCGAAGACACTCTGCTCGGCCGGTGGCTGCCTGCGTATACGAGGCGCCCCAAACGCCGGGTCATCGCCGCTCCCAAATTTTACTTTGCCGACGTTGGCATCGTGAATCATCTGGCCAGACGCGGTGAGCTGCGACCGGGCTCGGAGCTTTACGGCAAGGCTTTCGAGAACTGGGTCTTCCACGAGCTCGCCGCCCACAACGCCTACGCGGAAACTTTCGCTACCCTGAGCTACTGGCGCCTGGCCAGCGGCATCGAGGTGGACTTCATTGTGAACGATCTGCAGGTCGCCGTCGAAGCAAAGTCCGCGGTCAAAATTACAACCGATCATCTCAAGGGCCTGCGCGCCCTGGCGCAGGACCATCCTAGGATCGGGCGGCGCGTGGTCGTCTGCCTTGAACGCAAGGGCCACCGCACCGAGGACGGCATCCTCATCCTTCCCGCAGCCGAATTTTTCGAGCGTCTCAGGGCTGGCGATGTGTTCTAAGCAAGCACTGGTTGGGTGCCATTCCTCCCTTGACCCTGCCTGGCTGTTTTCATCGGAGCCAGCTCGTTCCAGAAAAGATTCCCGACCCCTTAAATTCCCCACAACAGATCTGCTTAACTTGGACGGCGGTGGATCGGCACAGCTCTATCTTAAGGCTGCTCAGCTCGAGGAACATGTCCCCGGCACCACTGATGTTCCGGTAGCTATCGGGTTCTTTCCCAAGGGGCACTAAACAGGTAGTGCTCTCATAACTCTTTTTAGCTAGAGGAAGTACTGTGCCGGGCCAAGAAACGAGCATAACGAGGCGCGAGCCCCGAGGCGACTGAGGCGTACTTTAGGCAGTACGCCGCAGGGAGACCGAGGGGCGATAAACGAAGTTAGGCGCAGTTAATTGGCCCGGCTATCGCAGAGAGAGGAAAGAGAGGCGGCTTAAATCCAAGGCTATGGCTGGCAAAAGCCCCAGATAAACTGTTCCCAGTGCCGCAATGGCTATCCCTAGGTAAAGATAGGGCGCCCTGGCAAAGGACTTTCCTTCCACCCCTCCCTCTTCCATGTACATCATCACGATGACCCTGAGGTAATAGATCACCGAAAGGAGACTGTTCAGGGCGCCGATGATGGCGAGATCGGTGTATCCGGCAACGACCGCCGAATGGAAAAGATAGAATTTGCCCGTAAAGCCCCCGAGGGGCGGAAAGCCGGCAAGAGAAAGCATGAAGATCGACATCGCCATGCCTAAGAAAGGCCTCTTCAATCCAAGTCCGGCATAGTCGCTGTAAGCCTCATGGTCTCTTTGCCCATCCTTCAAGGCCATGACCACCCCGAACGCTCCAAGCGTCATGGGAGCATAGGTTAAAAGATAAAAGAGAAGCGCCTGCCCCCCGGCCTCGTCTCCGGCAACCACGCCGATGAGCAGATACCCCGCATGGGCAATGCTCGAATAAGCAAGCATCCGCTTCACGCTCGACTGCGCTATGGCGAGCAGATTACCCACGGTCATGGTCAAAATCGCTAAGATCCATAACGGAAATTTCCACTCGCCCTCGAGGGGTGCCAACTGGACGAGGAAGATGCGAGCCCAGGCAGCAAAAGCAGCAGCCTTAACCGAAACGGCCATGAAGGCTGTAACCGGTGTTGGGGCTCCGTCGTATACGTCAGGCACCCAGAAGTGGAAAGGAACAGCCGCCACCTTGAAGGCCAAGCCGATGAGCAGGAGAAAGACTCCCGCAAGAAGAAAGAGGGGCCATTGATCTGCGGGCTGGGTCAAAGCCGTCGAGATCCGACCGAGATTTGTTGAACCCGTTGCTCCAAAGATTAGGGCAATCCCGTAGAGGAGAAAGCCGGTAGCGAAGGCCCCGATGACAAAGTATTTCATGGCTGCCTCGCTGGCCTGGCTTCTCTCACGCCACATCCCCGTCAAGATGTAGACGGCGATGGACATGGTTTCCAGGCCCAGGAAAAGGAGGATGAGATCATTGGCTGCTGCCATAAAGATCATCCCAAAGGCGCTAAAGAGGATCAGGGCATAATATTCCCCTTCCCGAATCTTGGTTTCTTTAAGGTAATGGATGGAGAAAAGAATCGTAATCACGGCCGCACCGATAAAGAGCTGGGTAAAAAAGAGCGAAAAATCGTCCAGGAGGAAACTATCTTTAAAGACACCTTCGTGACTTCCCCAGAGTAGAAAGGTCATGCCCGCGGCGAGGATTAAACCTAGAACACTAATCCAAGCAAGGAGTCCCTTTTCCCGCTCTTGAAGGAAGAGATCCAGGAGGAGGACGGTTAGGGCCGTTAGGATCACCTCGGCTGCAGGGAGGAGGGGAGTTAGATTAACTTCCATAGGACTTTGTCCCCCTGCTTTTTACCCCTTCCAGGATCAACGGAGCAGCCTGCCTCTTACTATCGATTCTCTGGATAGTAAGCTCGACCGAGGGTTTCATCCGGCTTAAAAACGGCTGAGGATAGATCCCCATAAAGAGGATCAAGGCAAGGATAGGAACAAGCATGACGATCTCCCTCATCCCGATGTCTTCAAGCCTTTGGTTCTCCGGGCGGCTCAAGGGGCCAAACATCACCCGACGAAACATCCAGAGCATATAGATGGCTCCCAAAACCAAACCCGTAGCGGCCCATGCGGCCCAGAATGGAGCATCCTTGAATGCACCTAAAAGGATGAGAAATTCCCCGACAAATCCGTTCAGACCAGGGAGGCCTATGGAAGAGAGAGTGACGACGAGAAAGAAGGCAGAAAAGACGGGAAGTTGTTTCCAGAGCCCGCCGAAGTCGTCGATCATGCGTGTGTGCCGTCTTTCGTAGATCATACCCACAATGAGGAAGAGAGCCCCTGTGGAAAGGCCGTGGTTGAGCATCTGGTAGATCGCGCCTTGAATCCCCTGAAGATTAAGCACGAAGAGCCCTAACATAACGAATCCCAGATGGCTTACCGAGGAATAGGCGACGAGTTTTTTGAGGTCTGCTTGCATCATCGCTACCAGGGCGCCATACACGATGCCGATTACCGCTAGCGCGATGATGAAAGGGGCAGCGGCCAGCGTAGCCTCGGGAAATAGGGGGATAGCAAAGCGCAGAAAACCGTAGGTGCCCATCTTGAGGAGGACTCCCGCTAGGATGACCGAACCGGCTGTGGGTGCCTCCACATGTGCATCCGGAAGCCAAGTGTGGAGAGGGAAAAGAGGGACCTTGATGGCGAAGGAGAGGGCGAAGGCCAAAAAGAGCCAGATCTGCTCCTCGTAGGGGAGGTGGAGGTTATAGATCTGAAGAAGGTCAAAGGTCCATATTTGAGTCAGCTGGGAGTTACGCGTCGCCAGGTAGATGATGGCAACGAGCATGAGGAGGCTTCCGCTCATCGTGTACAGGACAAACTTGAGCGCCGCATAGACGCGACGAGGTCCTCCCCAAACGCCGATGAGAAAATACATCGGGACCAGCGTGACTTCCCAAAAGACATAGAAGAGAAAAAGATCGAGGGCCACGAACGTTCCAATCATGCCGGTTTCCAGGGTCAACATGAAAAAGAGATATTCCTTGACTCTCTCGTTGATGGTCCACGAGGCCAAGATCACGATCGGTCCGAGAAAGGTCGTGAGCAAGACGAGGAAGATACTAACCCCGTCGATCGCGACGAAGTAGTCGATCCCGTAAGCAGGGATCCAAGAAAGGCGCTCGACAAACTGCACCTCTGCCAAGGTGGGATCGAACCGCCAGAGGACCTTGAGCGACCAGATAAAAGTCAGAGAGGTGAAGAGCAGTGCGGTTTTAAAAAGCGCTTGGGTCAACCCACGAGGGATGAAGAGAAGCGCCAAGGCCCCGACGGTGGGGAGAAAGACAAGCAGGCTTAGATCTCCAGCAAAGGGGCCCATCGTAGACTCCTACCGATATAAGTAATAGCCTAAGAGCAACAGCGTACCGGCGAGGAAACCAAAGAGGTAATGCTGGACATTGCCGGTTTGGAGCTGACGCCAGAAGAGGCTCATCCCTCTTACACTGTTAGCAACGCCGTTAACGATTCCATCGATGAAGGCCAAATCGAAGATATTCGCCAGCCATTTGGAACACACGGTGAAAGGGCGGACCAATAAAAAGTCGTAGATTTCATCGATATAGTATTTGTTGAAGAGGCCTTGATAGGGGATTCCTCCGGCCCAGGAGGAAAGACGCTCCGGAACCTTCCCGGCATGGTAATAGGAATAATAGGCCAGAAGAAATCCTAATCCCGCAATCCCCAAGGTAAGGAGCATGAAAAGGATCTCTTGGCCCACGCCTTCGTGATGGATTTCCTCTCCAATACCGAAGACCGGTTCCAACCAATGGTCCCATGCGTTCCCCCATATAAACTCCGGTGTTCCCAACCAACCGGCAAAGATCGACCCTGAGGCCAATAAAATCAACGGTGCCGTCATGATCCTCGGTGATTCATGGATGTGCTGCCTGACGTGCTCCTCCACCCTGCACTTTCCATGAAACACCATGAAGAATTGACGGAACATATAAAACGCGGTGAGCCCAGCAGTGATCCATGCCAAAAGCCAGAGCCAGACTGAGCCACTCGGAGCTGCGAAGGCCCGCCAGAGGATCTGGTCCTTGGAGAAAAAACCTGCTGTCAGCGGCGCGCCAGAAATGGTCAAAGCGGCAATGAGATAGGTCCAATAGGTAGCGGGGAGGTAAGCCTTGAGCCCCCCCATTTTCCTCATGTCCTGCTCTCCCTCCAAACCATGGATCACACTACCAGCACCCAAAAAAAGGCACGCCTTGAAGAATGCATGGGTGAAGAGATGAAAAATCGCTGCACTGAAGGCGCCCACGCCTACAGCCAAAAACATGTAACCCAATTGACTTACCGTAGAGTAGGCCAATACTCGCTTGATGTCGTTTTGAGCCACTGCGATGGTCGCAGCAAAAAAAGCGGTCAGGGCTCCTATGGTGGCGACCACAGCAAGAGTCGTAGGGGCAAGAGAGAAAAGAAAGTGGAGCCGTGCGGTCATGTAAACCCCGGCAGTGACCATTGTGGCCGCATGAATGAGGGCGCTTACCGGGGTCGGGCCCTGCATCGCATCCGGAAGCCAGACATAGAGCGGGATCTGCGCCGACTTTCCTGTCGCCCCCACAAAGAGAAGGAGAGTAATCAAAGTCACTTTCATGGGCTCCAGCTTTTGGGCACTATCCTTCAATTCCAGAAAATCGATGGTCCAGACTCCCTGGCTGCCCAGTTCCCAAAAAAGCAGCAGGATCCCCAGGAGAAAGCCAAAATCGCCAATACGGTTGACGATAAAGGCCTTGTTCCCCGCTATGGTATTGGTGTGGTCCTGGTACCAGAAACCGATCAAGAGATAGGAGCAGAGCCCCACTCCCTCCCAGCCGACGAAGAGGAGCAGCAGGTTATCGGCCATAACCAGAAGAAGCATGAAAAAGATAAAGAGGTTGAGATAGGCGAAGTAGCGGACCATCCCCTCGTCATGACCCATGTATCCAAGGGAATAGACATGGATCAGGAGACCGATGCCCGTTACCACCAGGAGCATCACCGCAGTTAGGGCATCGACCTGAAACGAGAGACCGGCCTTAAAGGGGTCAGACTCAATCCATGTAAAGAGACTATCTCTTAGGATTCCTCCTGGTGGAAGAAGCGAGACAACCAAGAGAGAAAAGAAAAAAGAGAGCGCCACGGCTGCGCAGGCCAAAAGGCCGGCCTTTTTCCGCCCCAACCGCAAACCGAGAAAGACATTCAGCACTACCCCCAAAAGAGGAATCAGAGGGATCAGGCGGAGCAGGCTTGAGTTTTCCACCAGAGTTGCCATTTCTACCACTTTAGAAGCTGCATCTCTTGAGGGTCTAGGGTCTGGCGGTGGCGGAATACAGAGATGATGATGGCCAACCCCACCACCGCTTCGGCCGCGGCAACTGTCATGACAAAGAAGACGATCACCTGCCCATCCATGGAGCCAAGCGAACGGGAGAAGGCGACAAAGGTCAGGTTAACCGCATTGAGCATGAGTTCAATGGACATAAGAATCACGATGATGTTGCGCCTAATGATGACGCCGGCAGCGCCGATGGCAAAGATAATGGCGCTTAGGACAAGGTAATAATTTAATGGCACCATGGTTTCATCAGACCTCCCTCTTCGCCAGAACAACTGCGCCTATGATCGCTACCAAGAGCAAGACCGAGGCGATCTCGAACGGGAGGACAAAGTCGTTGAAGATACTTTGGGCCAGCAGCTCCGGGCTACCGAAGGATTCACTTGCGCGATTGTGGTCAGCCATGGGCCTAGGGGAATTAGAAACCAGAGGAATGAACTCGAAGATCAAAAGCAACGCTGCCAGTGAACCAACGCCCCACCAAGAGACTCGGCGCCGCTCCAAAATTCCTGGATTCAACAGCATAATGACAAAAAGGAACAGGACCATGATGGCCCCTGCATAGACAAGGATCTGGAGGATTCCCACCATCGGGGCGTCAAGCGTAAGAAAGAGAACTGCTATGAGAAAAAGCGTAGCCACAAGATACAAGGCGCTATGCACGACGTTTCTTTGGAAGATCACCAAGAGAGAAAAGAGAATCGACAAACCAGCCAGGATGAAAAAAAAGATTAATGGACCCGTCATGGTTTAGGGGGTATTTTGCAAAGCTAGGATCAAGCCAGCTGTGACCATGACGTTCACGAGGGCAAGGGGCAAGAGCATCTTCCAACCCAAACGCATCACCTGATCATAACGAAATCGGGGAAGGCTCCAACGCAGTAAGATCTGAAGCCAACAGAAAAAGACAACTTTGAGCGTGAAGGCTCCTACTTGCAGGAGCACCACCGCAAGGTGGGGCAGAAGAAGGGTCCCGCCCCAAGGAAAGTGAAAGCCATCGCGCATGAGGAAGGGGACTTGCCAACCACCAAAGAAGAGCGTGGTGGTGAGGGCTGCTGCGGTGACAATCTCAGCAAATTCCCCGGCAAAGAACATGAGAAATTTCCCCCCGGAGTACTCAACGTGATAGCCAGCAACAAGCTCCGATTCTCCCTCTGGAAGATCAAACGGGATCCTCTTGGTCTCCGCAATCGCGGCCGTGAAAAAGAGCAAAAAGGCGACCGGCTGGAGAAAGATTCCCCACGCCGGAAGCCAGCCTATAAGAGGCTTAAAAAAAGCCCCCCAAGCAGGAAGCCAGTCCCGAAGCAACGCTCCCTGAGCGCGGGCGATCTCCTGCAGCTCTAGTGTTCCGTAGACCATGAGGATGCCCATGACTGATAGGCCCATGGCGATCTCGTAGGAGATCATCTGCGCTGAACCCCTAACCCCTCCCAGCAAAGAGAACTTGTTATTTGACGCCCAGGCCCCGATCACGATCCCGTAGACGCTCAATGAGGCCATGGCAAAGATGTAGAGGATACCCACGTTGAGATTGGCCACCTGGAGGTTGATCTCCCGATCGCCTAAGATGAGAATATCCCCGAAGGGAATGACGGCAAAGGTGACTAGAGCCGGAAAGAGAGCCAAGCAAGGCGCTAGGGTGTGCAACACTCTGTCGCCTTGGGGTGGGACGAAATCCTCTTTGGTAAGAAACTTGATGGGGTCCGCAATCAAGGTATTGACCAGCCCTAGGCCCGCAAACCCGAATACGGACGCTCGGTTGGCACCAATCCGGTCCTGAATCAGGGCACTCCCTTTTCTCTCGACCCAACCCAGAATACCGGCAAGGTTCAGAACCATGAAAAGGATGAGCAGGGCCTTGGCCGCGACGATCCCAAGATCCATGATCATAGTTGCTTTGTCTCAGTGCTGAGTTGCACCCCTTGATCTCCGATTCCAACATAGCTCAGTCCCCTGTATCTTGGAATCGCTCGAGAGATCTCTTGAAAGATCTCCGAGGGGGTCAGAGATGAAATTTTCTCTCCAGCCTTGTTCAGCAGGCGGCTAAAGATCTCCCAATCATGAAGTGCGCCTGAAGGCGGGACCAGGGCGGCGTTTATTTTCTGCAACCTTCCTTTACGGTTGGTATAAGTGCCCTCTTTTTCCGCGAAATTAGTAGCCGGAAGGACCACGTGCGCGAGTTTTGCCGTAGGAGTCATGTGGGTATCCTGCACAACCAGGAAGGAAAGTCTTTCCAGAGCGCTCTTGATTTTCCCGCCATCAGGGACCAGTGAGACCAGATCCTCTCCGACAATGTAGGCACTGTGAAACTTCCCTTGAACCAATTGCTGGATCCAAGGTTCAAAACCTCCGTCCGAATTCACCCCCATCTCCCGCGCCCCGCGAAAATTTGGGGAACGGTCTGGGCTCTTCAAGATCTTCTCTACTTCAGTAAGCCCTCTCTCCTGGTAAAAGACCTCCAGAGCGGCCTCAGAAGAGATCTTTTTCATAAACTTCCCAAAGAGGAACGCCTCTTCGTTGGTATTCCTCCCTGAGAGCACCCCTGCGAGCGGCGAAGCCGCCCTGAGACCGGGGAGCACAGCCTGGAGAGCGGTCTCCCAGTCGGCAGGCACAAGCCCGCCTTCCTGGCGGATCCATGGGGAGGAGAGACGCTCCACCTCGGTAAGAGGATGGAAGCAGTAGCGCCCTTCATCACAGATCCAATGGCTGTTTACCTCCTCATTGATCCTGGGTTTGAAGCGCGCAATCCGGTTTTGATAGCTTTCAACGCTGATGTTGCAGCCGGTGCTGCAGCCTGGACAGACTGAAGGGGTCTTCTTGAGGTACCAGACTCGGACCTTGAAGCGGAAATCGCGGTCCGTAAGAGCCCCGACGGGACAGATGTCGACGACATTAACGGAAAGCGGGTTGTCGAGGATCCTATCCGGGAACAACGCAATGGTCGAATGATCACCGCGGTTGACCGCGGTCAGCTCCTCAGTGCGGGTAACCTCCTGGAGAAAACGGACACAGCGGGTGCACTTGATACAGCGCTCGCCATCGAAGACCACATAGGGGCCGAAGATCTCCCGCTTCCGATCGTGTTCTTTCCTCTCATCAAATCGACTCCCCGTACGGTCATGCTCCATGTAGTAATCCTGTAGTCGGCATTCCCCCGCCTGGTCGCAAATCGGGCAGTCCAAAGGATGATTGACGAGGAGAAACTCCATCACCGCTTGTCTGGCTTCCAGAACCTTGGGGCTTTGAGTTTTGACTGCCATCCCTTCAGTCGCCTGGGTGTTGCAGGCAATCTGGAGCTTGGGCATCTTCTCTATCTCCACCAGACACATGCGGCAATTACCGGCAATAGAGAGTTTCGGATGGTAGCAGTAATGGGGAATGGAGATTCCTGCCTCCGCGGCCGCTTGGATGACAGTCTTTCCTTTGGTCGTGGTAACTTCGCGTCCGTCGATGGTCAGTTTAACTGGGTCCACTTCGTTACTCGTTAATCGTTAATCGTTAATGGTTCGAAGATAGCCGAAGCTGTATTTTGCACCCTAAATGACCGTACACTTTTGATACTGGATGTGCTCCTCAAACTCATCACGATACTTTTTGATGAAGGCGGCGGCAGGCATGGCCGCTGCGTCACCAAAGGGACAAATCGTGTTTCCCGTTATGTTTCCACTTACACTAAGGACCAGATCCAAATCCTCTTTCTTCCCTTGCCCGTTCTCGATGCGCCGGAAGATCTTCTCCATCCAGTGGCACCCCTCACGGCATGGCGTACACTGCCCGCAAGACTCATGGGCAAAAAAGCGGGCGATATTCCAGGCCGCCTTGACCATGCAGGTCGAGTCATCCATAACGATCACGCCGCCGGAGCCAAGCAGAGTCCCGGCTGCTTGCATCGACTCATAGTCCATCCGGACATTCTCTATCTCATCTTCACGCAGCACCGGCATGGATGCCCCGCCGGGGATGACCCCTTTTAACTTTTTTCCGTTAGGGATTCCTCCGCAATCCTCCTCCAGAAACCGCTTGAAGGGATAGCCCATCTCCACCTCATAGACGCCGGGCCTAAAAATATGGCCACTGACGCTGAAGAGCTTAGTCCCCTTGCTCTTCTCCGTTCCCATAGCTGCATATTTGGCAGGGCCCTGGTCGATGATCCAGGGGAGTGCTGCCAGAGTCTCTACGTTGTTGACCACGGTCGGGCAACCAAAAAGACCATGGGTTGCCGGGAAGGGAGGTTTGACCTTAGGCCAGCCCCTGCCACCTTCCAGAGATGAGAGCAGGCCTGTCTCTTCGCCGCAGATGTAAGCGCCGGCGCCACGGTGAAGGATGAGGTCTAGATCATAGCCAGAGCCCATAATATTTTTTCCTAGGCAGCCTGCTTGCGTTGCTTCCTCGATGGCTTTTTGCAGCACTTTGTATCCAAATCCAAACTCTCCACGGATATAGATGAAGGCCGTGTGGGAGCTAATAGCATAGGCGGCAAGGATAGTGCCTTCAATGATAGTGTGGGGGTCCTTTTCGATCAGCAGTCGATCTTTAAAAGTTCCGGGCTCGCTCTCATCAGCATTACAGACGACATATTTGGGTTTGGGACTGTCTTTAGGCACAAATCCCCACTTCATCCCAGTCGGAAAACCTGCACCGCCTCGACCCCTGAGACCGGAGGCTTTGATCTCCTCTATCAGTCGCTCAGGCGACATCTCCCGCAGCACCTTTTCCCAGGCTCGGTAGCCTCCACGCGACTTGTAGAC
>JAHFAO010000064.1:10968-16934 GCA_023250515.1 Deltaproteobacteria bacterium
ACCCTTTTTTCCGTCAGGTCCTCGTAGTAATCATCGTTAACTTGCATCATCGGTCCGGTGCCGCAAGAGGCAAGACACTCCACTTCCGAAAGGGTGAACTTTCCGTCTAGCGTGGTCTCCCCTAGACCGATACCCAGCTTTGCTTTAAGAAAGGAGGCGATCTTTTCCGCTCCCATAAGGGCGCAGGGGAGGGTACGACAGACCTGTAGGTGATGCCTCCCTATCGGTTTCATATTCAGCATAGTGTAGAAAGTAACCACACCGTAAACCCGTGCCGGGGAAAGCTCCATCATCTTGGCTACGTAGTCGATCGCCTCGGCACTCAGATAGCCGAACTCTTCCTGGGCCAGATAGAGGACCGGGAGCATCGCAGCCTCTTTTTTAGGATAGCGGTTGACTATCTCCGTGAATTTTTTAAGCGTTTCTTGGGAAAACTCTAAAGCCATTGCAGAACATTAATAGTTAACTGTTAAGCGTGACTCGATTGATTAGTTACGATCGGCCATTGCCCTCTCATCTGTCGCACTCCCCTCCAATCATGTTGATCATGCCAAAGGTCGGGACGATGTCCGCCACCATATATCCTTTGATCATCTCATGAAAGGCTGACATGGCGATGAAGCAGGGAGGTCGCACCCTTACTCGATAAGGTCTTCCTCCTCCGTCACTGACAATGTAAAAGCCCAACTCCCCATTGCCACCTTCGACCGCAAGGTAAACCTCCCCCGGAGGAACCTGAATCCCCTCCATGATAATCTTGAAGTGGTGCATCAAACCTTCAATGCTGTTATAGACTCCGTCTTTCTCGGGGATGACAATGCGTGGGTCCTCCAGCAAGACCGGACCCAAAGGCATTTTTTTTAACGCCTGCTCCACAATCCGCATGCTCTGTTCGATCTCTAACATGCGGCAAACAAAGCGATCGTAGTTGTCTCCCTTGGTACCCAGGGGAACTTCAAAATCGAGCTGGTCGTAGACCAGATAGGGCTGCGCCTTGCGGACATCGTAACTGACCCCTGTAGAGCGCAGGATAGGTCCGGTGAGTCCGTAGGCAATGGCTGTTTCTTGGGAGATCACCCCCACACCGGACATCCGATCAATAAAGATCCGGTTGCGGGAGAGGAGGCGATCGCAATCTGCCAGGATCCTCCTGACTTTCAGAAAGGCCTGATGGACTTGCTCGGTGAAATCCAGCGGGAGATCGTGCTTGACTCCGCCGATGCGGGTGTAAGAAATAGTCAACCGAGCCCCGGTCACCGCTTCAACGATTCTCAGAAGGAGCTCTCGTGCCTCGATCAAATAGAAACCAACCGTGATCGCCCCCAGTTCCGATGCAGCCATCCCCAGGCAGGTCAAATGATCGGTAATGCGGGAAAGTTCACTCATGATCACCCGGATGAATTGACATCTCAGAGGAGTCTCCACGCCCAGTAGTTTCTCTACGGCCAGCGCATAGCCCACGTTGTTGATCAGCGGAGAGACATAGTTAAGGCGGTCCGTATAGGGAATCACCTGGGTCCATGTCGCTTGCTCGCAACTCTTGGCAAAGCCACGATGCAGGTAGCCTACCTCTACATCGCAGTCGAGGACCTTCTCCCCCTCTAGTTTGAGATTAAACTTGATGGTTCCATGGGTAGCGGGATGAGACGGACCCATCTGCAGCTCCATGGTTTCCAACGGAAGTTCTGGTATATCGGCCTTCATTGTTTCAACAATATAATCCTAGCGGAGATTCATGTCTTGGGCGCAAATTTATGTTTTAGCTGCAGGAGCTTGTTATGTGATCTCTGGTCGACAAAAGTGCCGTTTACCTCTCGTTCAGGAACTAAAGGTTGACATTGATTCACGGGATAGTCCTTGCGCAGGGGATGGCCCAGGAACTCTTCGTAGAGCAAGACTCTCCTGAGGTCGGAATGGCCGCGGAAGCGGACGCCAAACATATCCCAGACCTCCCGCTCCAGCCAGTTCGCTCCCTTCCATAATGGGATCAGCGAATCTACTACTGAATCCTCTTCCCGGACAGGAACTTTGACCCGCAGGCGATGCTTGGCCCTTAAGGAGTACAGGTGATAAATAACCTCGAAGCGCGGCTCCTTCTTCCCCAGATAATCCACAGCAGTGATATCCGTGAGAAAGTCAAAATCCAGTTTGGGCTCCTCTTTGAGGAAACGGAAGATTTCCAGAAGCGCCTCTCGGGAGATGACGATCGTCTCGTCACCGCGAAAGGCGTGAGACTCAAGAATCCTCCCGGGAAACCTCTGCCGTAGGTATTGGATATTTGGACTATCTTCCCCCATGAAACTTCACTCCCACTCCAGGGCTCCTTTTTTCCAGACGTAGATGAAGCCAATAACGAACACGAGAAGGAATATTCCCATTTCCACAAGGCCAAAAAGCCCCAGGCGCCGAAAGAGAATCGCCCACGGATAAAGGAACACCACTTCGATATCGAAAATCAGAAAGAGCATGGCCACGAGGTAGAACTTGATCGGGAAGCGAATCCGCGCATCTCCCTTAGGAGGATTCCCCGATTCAAAGGGCTGCTCTTTTGCGGGATTGGGTCTTTTGGGGCCTACCTTTTGCGCAATGAGGAGCAGGGAGAGCACGACAACGCCAGCAAACACAAAAAGCATCAGCACGGGGAAATAGGGATGAGCCATAAAAAGAGTCCATGTTAAAAAAAACCATACCCCTCAGGTGAGAGGTATGGAATTAAACGCTGACACCTATTGGGAAGCGCAGAAGTTTTTTATTGGAAAAAGGCGTGAAAGTCAAGGTTTGTCTAACAACTGGCTCAGGGGCTTATCCACGAGGATTTATCAAAACGCTGAGAAGATTGATCTCGAGCGATTAGTGCCACCGGATCACCTCGAGAATATTCGAAAAATTGTCAGTCCACACTCTCGCCCCTGGTCGGCTGGTTAAAACATTCCATCTCTGATCCTGAGCCAACTTGCTGAGGTCGTTTTGTTGGCGGGCCATCACTACCCACCGAGATGCCGCCTTACCACTCTTTTTTTCCGCCTCGCTAATGTCCGAATCATCTTGTGCCATGCAGACCAAGCCCGCATCCCGTGCCAAATCGCTAAGCACCGGCCGAAGGTCAAGATATCGGTTGGTGATATTGAAGGCCAAAATTCCTCCATCAGCAAGTTTGGTGAGGTAGAGTTCTATCGCTTCTCGCGTAAGAAGATGCACAGGAATCGCATCTGAGCTAAAAGCGTCAAGAAAAATGAATCCGTAGTGCCGATCTGGTGCCCTTCGCAGCGAAAGCCTAGCGTCGCCAAGAACCACATTAATTTTAGGGGGGCAATCTCGCAAGTATGTAAAATATTGGGGGTCGCGGGCGATGCGTTCCACAACTGGGTCGATTTCGTAGAAGGTCCACTGCTGCTCTGGTTCCCCGTAACATGCCATCGATCCTATACCGAGGCCGGCAATAGCGACTTTGGGCTTTGCATTTGCCCCGGAGAACGCTGTAAATAGTTGGCCGATCGGGCCGGTCCGGTAGAAATAAGAAAGTGGCTCACGACTGCGGAAAAGGTCGAGGCTCTGCCAGCCATGAATGGTACTACCATGGAAAAGCAGGCGGTATTTCTCCTCCGGGTCAACCATGATGCGGTTGACACCAAAAAAGCTCCGCTCCGTATGCAGGATATGTCCCAGCGTTGAAGTGTAGAACACGTTGGCTAGCATGACAGCCGCCACACCCAATCCAAACCGAATCGGTCGATCACGGAAAGTGAAACAGAGCACAGAAGGCAGGCCAAAGATGAGGCTTATACTCAGCCAAACAGGCTTGAGGTCGCTGACTTTCACGGCCCAAATGAGGCCAGCAACCAGTATACCAAGAGCTAATGGCAACCCGAAGTCGAGCCAGCGGCTAAGTGGCTTCTGCTCGTCAGGGCGGGTGGACGGCCGAAGCAAGCAGGCAAGAACCATAGCGAGTGAATATTCTACTACCGAGCTGAAGACCATCGGCGCCACTAAAGCGTTGAACAGTCCACCCAGGACGCCCCCTACTGACATCCACAGGTAGAACTCAGTGAGGTACTCAGCCGGCGGCCGGTCCTTAACCAGTTCCCCATGGCAAACCATCGCTGCAACGAAAAACGTAAGCAAGTGCAGCAAGATCAGTAGCCACAACGGTTGCTGCAGGTTGAGAAAAATCGATATAAGCAGCGGCAATATCACCAATGGCAGGGCGCGAACCATCAAGAGATGAGGCAGGATGGGTCTTCTGGCAAAAGCCAGGACGAACGTCAGCAGATAGAGCGCCAACGGAACCACCCAAAACAGGGGAATAGGTGTAATGTCAGTCGAAAGATGCGTGGTCACCCCTAACATCAAACTCGATGGAACAAACGACAAAACCACCCAACGCACCCGCCGCCTTACTGTAAGGCCACTCCCTCCATCCAACCCTGCGCCTTGCCCCCTCTGCCCAACAACCACCACCGGCGAGCGCCATAAGATCACCGCACAACCCAATGTCAAAACCACCAGCAACCCATACCCACCGGCCCATACCCAACTCTGCTCCGCCAGCCGCAGCTGCGGCTCAATCATCACAGGATAACTCAACAAGGCCAACATGCTCCCCAGGTTGCTTGCCCCATACAAAAAGTACGGGTCCTTCGCAGATCGATGGCCCGTATCTGAGAACCATTTTTGTAACATTGGGGCACTGGCAGAAACCACAAAGAAAGGCAGCCCCACCGACACCAGCAAAAGCACAAACAACCATGGAATGGGATTTTTCTCCACCGGCGGAGACCAGCCCATGGGTATTCCAATCGGTAAGGTTAAAAGGGGTAAGAGCAGTAGCCCTACATGAATGGCAGCCTGGCGGCGCACACCCAGCCAGGCTGTCGCTACGTGGGCATAGCCATAGCCTGCCAACAACGCCGCCTGAAAGAAAACCATGCAGGTGTTCCATACCGCAGGGGTGCCTCCCAATAGTGGCAGGACCATCTTGGCGAACATCGGCTGAACCCAAAAAAGTAAGGTCGCACTGACAAAAAGCGTGATCGCAAAGAAAACCAGCAAGAATAGCTCCGCTTATGGAAAAAGATCCGATGATATTATCACAAACTAAGTTATTCTTTGATAAAAAAAGGAACGGACATTAATTAAGGTAAGCGACGGCTGCGTAGAACCATCGATCTGGCAGAAGCAATCCTTATTTCAACGCTTCCAAAGTCACTTTGACTTGCTCACGTTTTCCATCTCGAAACAAACCTAACGCCACCACGTCTCCAACTTTGTACTCCTCTAAGAGAAGGAAAAGATCGTTCACAGAATTAATCCGCTTCCCATTGATGGCCACAATCACATCGCCGAGCCTTACTCGACCCTGAGAGTCTCGTCGCGTCGGACGAATGCCCGCCTTGGCCGCTACGCTACCTGGCACCACATCCACAATCAAGACCCCCTTCACCCTCAGCTCCGCTGCGAGCTGGTCTTCGGCCACTTGCACGCCAAGCCCTGGGCGGATGATTTTGCCGTAGCGAATTAACTCCGGTACCACTCGGTTGACCGTGTCGACGGGAATAGCAAATCCAATCCCGGCAGAAGCACCGGAGGGGCTGTAGATGGCGGTGTTCACACCAATCAGGCGCCCCGCACTGTCGAGCAAAGGACCACCGGAGTTGCCTGGATTGATGGCGGTGTCTGTCTGAATAACCCCCTGGATGGGGCGACGTGTCACGGATTCGATTTCCCGTCCTAGCGCGCTGATTACTCCTGTGGTCAATGTCTGGTCCAGTCCGAAGGGGTTACCGATCGCTAGGGCTTTTTGCCCCACCTGAAGATCTTTTGACGACCCAATAGGGATGGGGCGGAGCCGGGACGGGATCCTCGATGTACATGTTCCCAAGGCCGATGAAGCCAAGCCGAAGCAGATTACTGTTAGCGTAAACTAACAGAGTCTGATTCACCCACCATAGGGGGAGGACCAGTGGCAT
>JAHFAO010000337.1 GCA_023250515.1 Deltaproteobacteria bacterium
CTTCCTAAAACAGGTTGACCCCGGATATTTGACGTTGGCGAACAATCTCGCTTGTTGCGTCGCTCTTCTTCCTTGGGTCCGGTCGCAGCTCAGCCTATCGTCGGGAGAGATCGTAACGTTAAGCGTGATGGGCGTGATTCAGCTAGGTATCCCTTACTATCTCTTTTCCAAAGGACTGGAAAGGATCTCACTTCAAGAGGCGTCTCTGATCGTTCTCGTTGAGCCGGTGCTGAATCCTATTTGGGTAGCCTTTGCGTTCGGCGAAATTCCTTCTCGCGCTACTTTGATAGGCGGCGGAATCATCGTTTTAAGCTTGGGGTTTCGCTACGTGTGGCCGCCGGCTCGAAAGAAGTTTTAGTTTTGAGTTTCGAATTGTGAATTTAATTAAAAACTAAGAATTAAAAACTCAAAATTATTTTTAGCGGATGCTGCCGCCGTGACGGATCCTTTCCATTTCTTCGCGCGCTAGCTTTTTGATGTCCTTGCGCAGCTCGTAGTTGATGTGCTGGATGGCCTCGCTGGGGCCAGAGCGATTTCCCATCAGCACCATCGGCCCGTTGCCGCTGTTTTCCAACTGGTAGAAAGATCCACCAGTAATGAGCGCCGCCATACCCGGCTTCATCACCGCCTTTCCGTCATCGGGAAAATGCATCGTGCATTCACCCTCGATCACGTAAAAAGTCTGGTCGGCATTATGACAATGCATGTCGTCCTTATCTCCAGGGTTGGGGTAATAGTGGACCCAGGCGTGAAACCTCGGCGTGTTGAGGACAACTTTTCTCTTCTTAAGCTCATGCGCTAGCTTCACCGTGTCGATGATTTCGATGGGCATGGCGCCTCCTCCGGACTTGATGGGACGAAGCGTACCAACCTCCACCGAGGGTGTCAAATCTATTCTTGGATTCCTCTGGGCAGAGGAATCGAGGCCGTTTCACTTTTTCCGGGATTTTGTGATAGGTTTGCTGCGGTCATCATCCCGTTAAAGGAGGGGTACATAAAGATGGACTGGGGAATGAAAAACAGGCTCGCAAGGATCATTAAGCCAGAGGATGGTCGGGCGGTGATGCTCGCGGTGGACCACGGCTATTTCTTGGGTCCCACAAGTGGGTTGGAAGAGCCGCGCAAAACCATCGCACCGCTGCTTCCCTATGCAGACTCCATCATGCTCACGCGTGGAGTGTTGCGAACCTCTGTGGATCCGAATGCGAATGTCCCCGTCGTGCTCAGAGTTTCAGGGGGGACGAGTATTCTGAAAGAACTCTCTAACGAAGACATTACGGTTTCCATCGAGGATGCTGTTCGTCTGAACGTCTCAGCCATGGCTCTCTCGATCTTTGTCGGATCGGAATTCGAGAAGCAAACGCTGGTGAGTCTGGCGAAGCTTGTCGATGAAGGGGAGAGATGCGGCATCCCGGTTTTGGCCGTTACCGCGGTGGGCAAGGATATGGCGCGCGACGCGCGCTACCTGGGTCTCTCTTGCCGCATCGCCGCGGAATTGGGCGCCCATGTTGTCAAGACTTACTATTGTGACGATTTCGATAAGGTCGTGGAGAGCTGTCCTATCCCAGTGATCATTGCCGGAGGCAAGAAGACTCCCGAGATCGAGGCATTAGAGCTTGCTTTTAACGCCGTTCAAGGAGGCGCCGTAGGCGTGGACATGGGGCGAAATATTTTTCAGTCCGATAGTCCAGTGGGAATGATCCGAGCGGTGCGGGCCATCGTGCATGATAAGATTTCAGTGGCTGAGGCCTCTAAGATCTACGAGAGCACGAAGGGTACAAAGGCCCGCAGGGCGGCAGGATAACGGGACCTATGTGTACGGCGCTTGGCTTCGGGGCTCCCTTCGCTCCACGGCCTCCAGTGACCCTTACCAATTTTGAGTTTTGAATTTTTAGTTTTTAATTCACAATTCAAAATTAAAAACTCATAACTATGAAAGTCGCGATGTATTATAACAATCGGGACGTGCGCTTGGAGGAGATGCCTGTGCCCTCCATTGGTCCTGGCGAGTTGCTGGTGAGTGTGAGAGCGAGCGGGAT
>JAHFAO010000198.1 GCA_023250515.1 Deltaproteobacteria bacterium
GGGGATGAGGCTGGAGGCCGGGATGAATCGAGTTCAAAGCGTTCAAGGCGTTTTAAACGATTTGAACTATTTGAACACCGCCACAAAGCTTTGGCGGATCAACCCCAGCCACAACACATAGGCTGATCCGCCACTGGCGGAAACGTATTGTGGCTGAGACTTGAACCACTGCGGTAAGACTCATTCCCTGAAGGAGGCATGCGGAAAGACTCTGGACTTACACTGTCCCGGGCCGATTGACTTTTAAAGGGGGTTGTCGCAATGTATGCCCTATTTAATGTTGGGGGGTATTCAACATGAAGATCCTTCGTTTTGATGACGACCGTATTGGGGTATTAAGGGACGAAAATCAGGTGGTGGATGTGAGTGAGGCCATCACCTCTCGCAAAGCCAAAGGGCCCCAGAGGGTTATTGAAGATATCATAGATAACTTTCGCCGCTACCGTCGCAAGTTCGAGCAGATCATGGCTCGGGGAAACGGGGTTCCCCTGAGTAGCGTCAAACTCCTGGCTCCGATACCTAGACCCAGCAAGTGCCTGGCCGCTTTTGTAAACTACCTGGACAGGCCTGACCGGAGCCTGGATACCTTGCCCAATGAGTACTTTTACAAGGCCCCAGAGCTGGTTGGTCCAGAAGGAACCGTGGAGCTACTGGATATCCCTCCGGTCGTAGTGTACCAGCCCGAGGCAGAGCTAGCCTTCGTCATGGGCAAGAAGGCCAAGAACATAAAAGAGGCAAACGCCATGGATTATGTCTTCGGCTATGTGCCCTTCTTCGATATCTCTGCAAGAGGAATGACTCGGCGTACCCAGTTTGTGCCAAAGGGACAGGATAGCTATGGGCCCTGTGGTCCCTGGATAACCACCAAGGATGAGATTCCCGATCCGCACAACCTCGTAGTCAAATCTTGGGTTAACGGGCAGGCAAGACAGAACTACAATACTAAGTTCATGGCTCACAAGATCCCTGACCAAATAGCGTGGCTTACAAGACTCGTCCAATTACAGCCTGGCGATGTGATAGCCACAGGGACCTATCACGAGGGCCTGGGCCCAATCAATAACGGGGACGTTCTGGAGATCGAGATTGAGAAACTGGGTAGGGCCAAGTTTTTGATCAAGGGACATGGGCCGCGCAAGGATACCGAGTGGCTGCCTGGGACTAGTCAACCCCCAGCGCCGCAAGGCGGCAGGATGACCAAAGTGTAGAAAGAGGCAGAAGGAGAGAAAAATGAGAATCAGGATTTTAAGTCTGGCAACTGTCGTCTTCTTGCTTTTGTTAGCGGCCGGTGTCAACGCGCAGCAGAAGGAATTGCGTCAGATACACTTGAATGTTTTCAGGGTTGATGCGGCCACTGTAGCTGCTCGCGGGCGAGGATTCTTCGCAAATGAGGGCATTGATGTAAAGACCACCATCACACCGGATTCCACTTCGCAGATGCGGGGCATCAGCAAAAGCGTGCTCGACCTGCGCACGCAGTTCGGTTTTACGTTACCGAAAGGAACGGCTTTGGAAACATACTATGACCTCGGTTACTACCGCGCAGCCGCGGGCAGGTAGGTGGGCGTGTCTTGCGGCTTTCTCAACCTTCCTCACCTATCCCTTGTGACCAGGCCCTTATGCCAGGCCAGTACCGAGTTGTAGAAGAGCAAGAAAAGCTGGTTTAGAGCGTAACCTAGGATCGCTAGCGAAAGCATCCCGGCATACATCTGGTCAACCTTAAATCTTCTCTGGGAATCCAGAATGAAATAGCCTATCCCGTCGGTGCTCCCCACCATCTCCGAGATAACGACCAGTATCAGCGTTATAGCCAAGCTTATCCTTAGTCCGGTCATGATTTGAGGAGAAGCTGCAGGCAGTATGACCTTGGTTATCGATTTCCTCTGGGACAGCCCGAAGGTTCTGGCAGTGTGTATGAGAACCCGATCTATATTCCTCACCCCATCGATGGTATTGAGGAGAATTGGCCAGGCACAGGTGAAGAAGATGACAAACACCTTCATCCCGTCTCCCAATCCAAAAAACAACATGGCTACTGGAACGACAACAGGGGGTGGCATAGGGCGGGCCATCTCAATAATGACCTCCAGCATCCGATAAACCCAATCAAAGAGGCCCATAACGATCCCTAAGGGGATGAACACGGCAGCAGCTAAGAGATACCCTGCCCCCGCCCTCTTTAAACTCAAAAGGATCTGATAGGGTATGTCGCCAGAAAGGACGAGTAGAAAGAAAGATTTCAAAATTTTGCTTATAGGAGGAAAGAAGAGGGGATTAACCAGCGCCAGGCGCGAGACTAGTTCCCAAATGGGTATCACGGCCAGAAGGACAATAAGGCCGTTTAGCTTTGACTCCTTATTCCACTTCATATTATCCCTCTGGCTGTCATTCCTCGGTGCCAGACCATGACCCTAGTCTCCAAGAGGAGAAAGAGACGGTTGAGGATGTAACCTAGGATAGTTACGAGCACTATACCGGCATACATGTTGCCCGTCTTTAAAGATCTCTCCTCATCTAGGATGAAAAATCCCAGGCCGCCTCCTCCCACGACCATTTCTGACGTAGTTACCAGGATAAGCGCTATGGGCAGACTGATTCGAAGTCCTGTAACGATATAGGGGGAGGCTGCAGGCAGGGCGATCTGCTTCAATATCTTCCAGCGTCCAAGGCCAAATGTCCTGCCGGTATCGATCAAAGTTCGCTCGATGTTTCTCACCCCATCGATGGTATTGAGGAGAATTGGCCAGGCGCAGGCATATACTGTCACCGCCACCATCATGGAGTCGCCTATGCCCAGAAAGAGAATGGCGACTGGTATGATGGCTACCGAGGGCATCGGCCGTAAAAATTCGATTGACGCCTCGAAGAGATTGTAGGCCAACCTGAAATATCCCAGGACTATTCCGCAGGTGACAGCGATGGCCGCCGCCAGAAGATACCCGCTTAGGAAGCGGCCCAAGCTCGCTAGAAGATGGGCTTCAAGTTCTCGTGAGAGAATTAACTTAAAGAGGGAAAGGATGATCTGGCTTATGGGCGGGAAGTACACCTGGATGAGGGGCATTGAGCGAGCGGAAGCCTCCCATAAAAGAAAGAGAGCGACAAAGGTAGCCAGGCCGGATAAGTTGACTCTCTTCAACGATCTCACTTTGCACTCTCATTACTTATCTGCTTATAGATCTCATTTCTTAACTCCATGAACTTTTGATCCGCTCGGCTTGTTAGCTGATTCCTTGGTCGGTTCAACTTGACGTCGATCTTCTGTATGATCCGGGATGGCCGGCGGCTCAAGACACATATCCTGTCCGACAGATAGATCGCCTCCTCGATGTCGTGGGTGACGAATAGTATGGTCGTCCCCAATTCCTGCCAGAGCCTGAGCAACGTGTCCTCCAGCTCCAGCCGGGTTAGGGCGTCCACCGAGCCGAACGGCTCATCCATCAAGAGGATATCCGGCTCGTAGGCTAGAGCCCTGGCGATGGCTACCCTCTGCTGCATCCCTCCCGACAGTTCCCAGGGATAATGTCGTTCAAAACCTTCCAGCCCGACAAGCCTTATCAGGTGTCTGGCCTTTTCCTCCGCATCCCCGAAAGCTTTTCCTTTGACCTCCAGGCCGAAGAGAACGTTACCCAGGACAGAGCGCCAGGCGAAGAGAGACTTGTTATACTCCTGGAAAACAAGAACCAAACTCTGCGGGGGGCCGTTCACTTCTATGCCCTTAACCACCACTCTACCTGCGCCTGGCGGGATCAAGCCCGCGATACACATGAGAAGGCTAGACTTGCCGCAACCGGAGGGCCCAACAATAGATACAAACTCACCCTCGTCCACCTGGAAGGAGATCTCCTGAATGGCTAAGGTCGATTCTCCGCCCATCTGGCGATAGCTCTTGGAAAGTCCCTCCAGTTCCAAAAGGGGCATATGTCCTCGCTGCGCTCCGAATATCAGATCACAGATCTCAGATTGCTCCTCTGAGATTCTGCGATCGCTGATGTTGAATTTAAATTCCCGAAGAGATTTGTCCTCGTCGTCTTAGAGGGACTTTTACCCGGAGTCAACGCTACCGGTTAAGACACATAACGTCAAGACTTTTGTATAATTTCCAGCGATTCCGCCACAGCGCCGATCCTCTGCACAAGCAGTTTTCCCTTGCGGTGCTTTTTCGAGCGTGTATTGAATAGGATGAAACTGTGGGGACTATTGTTCACCGCCAATTGCCCGACTACCTGGCACCTCGGCTTAAGCTGCTGTTCGTGGGGATAAACCCTGGCCTGATCTCGGCGGCGGCCGGGCACTACTACGCCAACCCGCGGAATCCCTTCTGGCGGCTCCTGCACGAGGCCGGTTTGACTCCAGTGCTCCTAAGGCCGGATGAAGATGCCCGGATGCTATCCTTCGGCTACGGCCTAACCGATATCGTCAAACGGCCGTCGCGTGGAGCGGGGGAGCTGAAGTCTGGAGAATTTCCAGCCAGCCGGCAGCGTCTGCTACGAATCGTAAAACGCTTAAAGCCCAAAGCTGTTTGCTTCAACAGCAAGACAGCTTTCGAAGGCTACTTCGGTAAAGGGATTTTTCGCAACTTCGGCCCACAGTTGGTCACTCTAGCGAATGCGCCGGTCTTCGTTCTCCCTTCGACTAGCCCGGCCAATGCGGCTGTTTCCCTCGCGGTGAAGCAAAGGTATTTTAGGGACCTGAAGGCCTGGCTGGAGGCTTTAGGATAAACGGAGCCAAGCCAAAACAGTCTGGCGAAGTCTCATCCAGCAAGCATTTCGTGGCTTATTGTGCGGTAAGATTCCTTTAGATATTTCAGTGTTAAGCTAAAAGCTTGAGACCATACTGCCGAAAGTGGGGGTCGAAGGCAAAAGCCTTCTCGATGCCGAGACGGTCCATAACAGCAAAGCTGGTGGCATCGGTATAAGAGAATGTTTTGTCAGTGTATCGCTTGATGATCTCCCTCGCCTTCTCCTCATCTTGGGGCTTGACCGACTCGACAGGCCAAATCTGGCTTAAGAGCCAGTCTCGAGCAGTCTCAGCCCCGAGACGTGATAGGAGTAAGGCATGAGACTCTGCGACGATGAAATTGGTTAAAAGCGGCGTCAGTCCTTGTCGGGGTAGGGAGCGGAGGATAGTCACTGCCTTACGATGGTAGGTATCATCCCGATCGATCAGGGCATAGACTGTACTTGTGTCCACTAGGACTTGCGCCACCTCTTCCGCTCTCCTTTGGCCAGGTAGTGGTCGTGGCGAGTAGAGACATTTTCCGTCCCACTAGACCCCCTCCCGACCAAGGTCCAAATGGGGTCCTCAGCCGCCAGAAGTTTTGCCTCCGAGACCTTTCTAAGCTTTAGATAATCTCCTTCGGCATCTACAATCAGATAGTCATCCTTGCCAATCCCAAGCCTTCTCCGAAGATTTACTGGCAGGGTAACCTGCCCCTTCTCAGTAACCTTAACAATAGCCATAGTACACCTCCGGTATGGAATTCTTACCTAAAGGTATACTTCCTGGCCTCTTGTGTCAAGGCCGGCCAATGCGGCCGTCCCCCTTGTGGTGAAGCGGCAGCACTTGGATTGAGGCACATCTCATCGGCCTGCTGAATAGCCTGCTTAACCTCCGGATGACCCCTCATAAAGGCCGAGTAGGCTGAGGTATCCAGCAGGAGTCAAGATAACTCTTTAGCGTTGACAGAGGAGAGCAGTGGCTGATAGATGAAAAACATTAAAGGTCTCATTAGCAGGAAATCAGAATGCTGATTGATGCGC
>JAHFAO010000199.1 GCA_023250515.1 Deltaproteobacteria bacterium
AGGAGCGGATGGTAGAGCTGGCGGAGAGGATTCTAAAGCTCCAGTGGAAATGAGACTACGAACTCGTAGGAAAAACAATCAACTTGACGTCTTAAAGAAAGAAGTACGACGTTGGGCTGTGAGGATTGGCGTTGTGCCCAAAAGGGTCCAGATCCAACGAATGACGAGGAAATGGGCTTCTTGTTCAACCTCTGGCCGCATCTCCTTTAGTAAGGATCTCCTCAGTGAGAAGAGATCCTTCCGAGAGGTCGTCATCGTACATGAACTTCTTCATTTGTCGGTTCCCAACCACGGGAAGCTCTTTAAAAGCCTGATGAATGCCTACCTTCCAAACTGGGAAGAGAACACCTGTGGACGTGTTAGAAGCCTGTGTGGCTACCAAAGATTGGACGAGCGATAGATGGAGGGAGACTAAAGAGTTGATTCACTGGTCAGAACAGTGTTGACTAGCCCATCGACAATCGTTTAAAAGGAGAAGCGTGTTAACCATCGGCGAGAGATTCCCTTCCGCAAGGCTTAAAGACATCGACGGTGAGACCGTGGAATTTCCCAAGGTCTTTGGCCAAGCGCCGGCAACCGTCGTTTTTTTCTACCGTGGCCGCTGGTGACCCTGGTGCAGGGCCCAGGCGACGGCCTTCGTCTACGAATCCGCAAGATACGTTCCCGAGAAGATCCAGATCCTTGGCGTGAGCGTCGAGCCTCCGGAAGAGGGGAGAAAGTTTAGGGAGCGGGTGACCCGCGACTGCCAGGAAGACCGGACCGGCCCAGCCCTGTGGCCCTGGCCAAGACTGCTGTAGCCATTGCCCAGGGCAAGTAGCTCCAGCAATAGTCCGGCAAGACCCTAGCCTTTTCTCTCTGTAGGTAAAATCGCAAAAAGTCGGCGCAAAGATGCCGTTATGATTTTTGAAGGGAAAATCGAGGTAGCGGTTCCGGCTGCAAAGGCCTGGGATTTTCTGATCGACGTCAACCAGTTTACATCCTGTCTGCCGGGTTTGGAAAAAGTGACGCCGCTCGATGATCGTACCTTCGAGGGGGTTATGGGTGCGACAGTCGGGCCCATCTCCGGGAAGTTCACCTTCCGTGCCACCATCATAGAGAGCACGCCGCCAAAAGAGCTGGTGGTCCGAACAGAAGGCACCGACTCCGTTACCAAAAGCGTCATGAGCATCAATATGACTGTGACGCTGAGTGAGCCTATTGAAAGCCAGACGGAATTAGGCTATCACGCGAACGTTGAGGTCAAGGGCAGGCTCGCCATTCTCGGCGATATGGTCTTAAGGGCCACTGCTGCCTTGATGCTGGAGGAATTTATCCGACGATTGCGTACGCGGCTTGAAGCGAATTCAACGACTTAAACGACTTGAACGATTTGAACGGATGCAGCTTTTTTGAACGGTTCGAACTATTTGAACTGAGCTTTGACGGAGACCTTATGGCAGATCGTTATGACGTGATCATCATCGGCGGCGGCTCCGCAGGGTGTGTGGCTGCCACCCGTCTTTCGGAAGACTCTAAACGGAAGGTACTGCTCATTGAGGCCGGGCCTGACCCGCAGCCCATTCCCGATATTGTGTCCGATGCGGCAAAACAGGTCCGCTTGCTGTTGGAATCTCCGTATCTGGCTATGTATCCCATAGAGCGGGGTCTAGACCGCAGTGTATTCTACTCTCTGGCAGGAAGGATCATGGGAGGCGGTTCCTCAGTCAATGTGATGTCCGTCCTGCGCCCGACCAAGTTTGATCTCGATACCTGGGTGCGACTGGGTAACCCTAGCTGGTCCTATCAGAGTGTATTGCCTGTGATGAAGCGGATCGAGGCGGATCAGGACTACCCGGATAGCCCGATTCACGGCCGTGACGGGCCACTTTATGTTAAGCGACCTTTCACCTTTGATATGCCGATGTCTGAACCGGTGCGGGCCTTCATCGAGAGGTCGATCCAAATGGAACTTCCGCTATGTCCCGACCTCAATATCCCGGATCCTCTGGGAATCTGTGCGTCACCTTACAACATTAAGAACGGTAAACGCCAGTCTACGGTGGTGGCCTATCTGAATCTTGCACGATCTCGGCCCAATCTGGCGATTACCGCAGAAGCTCAGGTGGTCTCGTTACAGATCTCCGGCACAAAGGTTGAAGGAGTGCGATATGAGAAGGATGGACAGCTTCACACGGCCTTGGGCGATCAGATTGCATTATGTGCCGGCGTTTATCATTCGCCACAAATTCTTCTGCTCTCTGGTATCGGCCCTGCGGCGGAGCTCGAAAAACATGGCATTCGCGTGCTCCACGACATGCCCGGCATCGGCGAGAACTATCAGGATCATGCCGTCGTCTATATGACCTTTGAGGGGACTAAAGGGTTTAAAGAAGATTGGGTCGTTCCCCGGTTCAGGCTCATTATCAAGAGCGACCCGAGTCGGGGGTGTGGAGACTTCCATATCATCATGCGACCTGCGACCGAGGTACAAGGTCTCAAGCGGATGATGCCCATTTCGGCTCATCTTTTGGAACAGCGAAACCGGGGGCGGCTCTTTCTAAGAGGCGCAGACCCGCATGAATTGCCGGGCGTCGAGCCGCGGATGCTGGAAGATCCTGGAGACATTAAAGCCATGCTTACGGCCATGGAATTCATCGCCCAACTGGTCCAGGGGGAAACGATGAAGGAGTATTATGGTCCGCTGGTGCAGCCGGGGCCTAAGGAGGATTGGGAGAAATTTGCTCGCACTACCTATGATAGCTATCACCATGGGGTTGGGACCTGTATGATGGGCCCTGCCTCGAATAGGATGTCCGTGGTGGATGAGCGTCTTCGAGTGCATGGGATGTCGAACTTGTGGGTCGGAGATGCCTCGATCATGCCGACCGTAACCCACGCCAATACCAATCTTACGTCCATTATGATTGGCGAGCGCCTCTCTGACTTTATCAAGGAGTGTGCCTGATGCAGGAAGGGTTCAAGACGTTTAAGCCGTTTGACGATTTGAACTACTTGAACTACTTGAGGGGAAGGCATGGCTGAGCTTAAGGCTCAAGAGATCATCAAGGAGATAAAGCGGTCCGGCATTCGGTTTGTCGTCGCCTTGCCAGATCGTACGACCAGCGAGCATTTGCTTAAGCCAATCTTGCAGGACCCTGACTTTCGAGTGGTGCAGGTGTGCAAAGAGGACGAGGGGGTCTCCATCTGCAGCGGGCTCTACAGCGCTGGCCAGCGCGCTCTCCTTCTTATCCAGTACACCGGTCTTTTGGACTCCATCAATTCTCTGCGCGGCATCGCTATGGAAGGGCAGAATCCGGTTTGCATGATGGTCGGACTGCTGGGAAAGGAGCCTGGAGTTCCGCCCACGCAGTCCAAACGCTACGGGCTCCGAATCGTCGAGCCCATCTTGGATGCGATGGGAATAGAGCACCATCTGCTTGAAGCGTCTGAAGATATTGCCCGGATCTTCCCGGCGGTGGATCGTGCCTACGCACGCTCGGCGCCGGTGGTTCTGCTCATCGGAAGGGAGCCTCAATAGTCATGATGAAGCGAGACCAGTGTCTAAAGGTTTTGGCCCGCCATCGGAAAAACGAGATCGTCGTGGCGGTCTACACAGCAGCCCAGGAGTGGATCCATATCTCTCCCAGCGACCTGAACTACACCTTTGTTGGAGCCATGGGTCAGGGATCTTCTCATGCCCTGGGCCTGGCTCTCGGGCGGACTGACAAGCGGGTGATCGTCCTCGACGGGGATGGCAGTTTGCTTATGAATCTCGGCAGCTTGATTACTATTGGCAACGTAGCCCCTAAGAACTTAGTCCACTGTGTCTGTGAGAACGGCACCTACGAAACCAATGGCGCTGTGCCAATTCCAGGCGGTGGGCGGATTAGCTTCGCAAGGCTGGCCCGGGAAGCGGGTTATCCAAAAACTTACGAAATCTCCAACTTAGAAGATTGGGATCGAGAGCTGGGACACATTCTAAAGGAGGAAGGTCCGATCTTCGTGGTCCTAAAAGTGGAGCCGGGAGAAGACTACCCGGAGGACTTCCGCCGCCTCTACAATATCCAGTTCAGGGAAGCCTTTCGCCAAGCCCTTCTAAAAGGATAACTCATCCTTCATCCCTTGTCCTTTATCCTTGATCAATAATCCAAATGCCCGAAGATAAATCGCGGCGAAATTTTTGGCAGTCCAGGTACCGCGAAGGAAATATTCCGTGGGACTTGGGAGAGCCCAGTCGGCCGGTGCGCTGGCTGGTTGAGCACCACTTCCCTCCGACTGGGAAGGTGTTGATTCCCGGCTGTGGCCGGGGGCACGAGGCGCTCTATTTGGCGGAGCGAGGCTATCAGGTTACTGCCGTTGATCTGGTGGCCGAGCCCTTGGAATATCTACGCAAGGCGGCGCGGAAAAGCAGCCTTGAGATCGAGATCTTACAGCAGGACATCTTTGAACTGGCGCCGCGCTATAACGATGCCTTTGATGTCTTCCTAGAGCAAACTTTTTTTTGCTCCATTGATCCTTTGCTCTACGTTGATTACGCAGTCTTAGCCTACCGCGCGCTAAAGCCGGGAGGACAACTTCTGGGTGTCTTTATGGAGGTGCTTTGGGAGGGCGGTCCGCCTCACAATTGCCCGCCTGATCTGGTTCTTGAGCAGTTTCCCGCCGCACGATGGCGCAAAGAGAATGCAAAACCGTTTACACCGAAAAATCCTGCCAGGCCTGGCCCGGAGTACACACTGCGGCTCGTAAAAAAAGGATGAAGGATGAAGGCGAAAGATGCCTGCGCAACTCATAGCTCTCTTAACCGCCATCTTTTATGCTTCGGCTCTTGTCTCTGCCCGGCGTGGGCTGAAGTATTCCACTCCAATCACCGTAACGTGCGTTTCGGTAATCGTGCAGACTGTCACCCTTTGGGCCGCGATCTTTTTAACGGGAGGGATTCCAGAAGTTTCACCCATCGCCGTACTCCTTTTTGTCATCGTAGGGATAACGCAACTAGGAGTCCGGTTCTTGGCCTTCACCGGGGTACACAAAATCGGCGCTTCCCGCAGCAGCTCCTTGCAATCTATCAGTCCACTCATTGCAGCAGTGATTGCGGTCACGATACTCCACGAGAAGCCGAGTTTTGCAGTAGTTGTGGGGACGCTCTTGGTAGTTATTGGGATTATCCTTGTCTCTTGGAGACCTGAAAAGCAGATTCCAACTTTTCGTTGGTGGCATCTGCTTTTTCCTGTAGCTGCGGCTTTTCTCACCGGAATCAATCATCCGATCAGGCGTTATGCCCTATCGCTTTCCAATGAGCCGCTTTTCTTTGCTGGGTTAATGGGAAGCGCTTCTCTTGCTGGCTTTATTGGATACCTTCTTTTGTCTCCCGTTAACGAACCTCTGATCTGGAATCGAAAAGCAATTTGGCCATTCATCATGACAGGTCTGTTCGAGACCTTATCCATTTTGTTTATTGTGACGGCCTTGAGCCTTGGAACGGTAGTGGTCGTGGCTCCCATCGCAGCGACCTATCCCGTTTGGGCCCTACTCGGTACGGTTATCTTTTTGCGGGATCTCGAGCCGGTTAAGCTCCTCACCATTCTGGGTACGCTAAGCGTGGTCGCGGGCACCATCGCGATTCATGTCGGGGGTTGACCTTGTCCGTCATGAGAGTTCCTGAATGGCGTGAATGTGAGGATGAGGTTATCCCGGAGCCACCCTCACCCTGTCCCTCTCCCGCCAGCGGGAGAGGGAGATATTATGTGGCGGTAATTTTTTACCTCCTCTCCCTGGA
>JAHFAO010000200.1 GCA_023250515.1 Deltaproteobacteria bacterium
GTCAAACGGCGCCTGTTGGAGGGAGAAACCGAGCAGGCCGATGACTGGAAGATAGGGCATTGGCTGGTATTTCCGAATATCCAAAAAGGGCCGGATATGCTGCGGTTTCGAGTGCCGGTCGACGATAGCCACACGGCCCAGTGGTACTTTTCAGTTCATCCCCTGGAGAAAGGGGAGAAGCAAGGATCGGAGGAGATCCCACTATATGAGATGCCTTCACCGCTCTTGAATGAGCGCGGCCAGCCTGAGTGGCATCTATTGGACGGAGATGTCGACATCCAGGACAACGCCATCTTCGCTTCACAAGGAGTGCTTTTTGATCGCACGCAAGAGACTTTAGGAGACTCAGACAGAGGCGTGGTCATGTATCGTCACTTGCTCGATGGGCAGATTAAGTTAATCGAAGCTGGAAAAGATCCTATGAATGTCTTTCGCGACCCGGCGAAGAACGAGTGCCTAAAGCTGCCAACGGAGAGCAGGGAACAGTTCCTGACAGGCCGTTTAGGGCCGAGATCGCGCTACTCATCGCGCTATCGTTCTTTGCTGCAAGAATCTGGTGTGAGACCGTAGGAGGTCCGTGGATAAGAAGGTCGTAAACAGGACATCGATGGTTTTGTCAGACCGCTAAGCACTGCTTTCGCAAACATGGTCTTAAGATCAGCATCCCAGCGAAAACTGTCTCAGGCCTTTCTTTTTGCTCTTTTCCTGATCCTAACGGTTATGGCTGTCGATCCTGCCCGGTCGGACTGGAAGAAGGAATGGGAAAGAACCTTGGCTGCGGCGGAAAAAGAAGGACAAGTAACAATCTATGGGCAGGCCCGGAAAGAGGTCGCCGATGCGATTCAAGAATTTAGGAAGGCTTATCCCAGGATTAAGCTCAACTTTGTCGGGGGGCAAGGAAGCGATCTAGGTCACAGAGTTATGGCTGAGAAGAGAGCCGGTAAACATTTGGTCGACGTTGCTGTGGGTGGCGGGGCTACGATGATCCAGGTGTATCATAAGGCCGACCTCCTTGAGCCCATAAGCACCGCCTTTATCTTACCTGAAGTTACGGATCAATCCTTCTGGTGGGGGAAAAAGCACCACTACTCAGACCCGGCAAACCGATACGTCTTTATGATGCAAGGAGACGTTTCGTCTGGTATCGGCGCCTATAATATCCACTTTGTGCAACCCGGGGAAATCCAGTCCTGGTGGGATCTCCTGAACCCAAAATGGAAGGGTAAAATGGTCATGACCGATCCCAAATCAGCAGGCAACATCCAGAGCTGGGTCTATCTCTACCATAGCCCTGAGCTGGGTCCTAAATATCTCCGCAGGCTCATTGGAGAAATGGACCTCACATTCTCCGCCAACGAGCAACAGATGGTGGACTGGCTCGCACAGGGAAAATTCTACATTCATCTTTTATCAAAGGATGATAACATCGATAAAGCCAGAAGACAGGGTCTTCCCGTCATGTCGTTTGATAGCCAAAAAGAGGCGGGCCGCGTAAGCTCTGGCTCTGGTCACCTAAGCTTTTTCAAAAACGCCCCTTATCCTAACGCGGCTAGGGTTTATATCAATTGGATCTTATCAAGGGAAGGCCAGATGGCGTGGCAGAAATATGGTTTGACCAACTCCTTTCGGATCGACATCCCTAAAGACATGCTCCAAGCAGGACAGGTGCTTAAAGAGGGAAGGCAATACTTTATGTCGAGCCGGTATGTCGTAGATCTCAAGCCATTGCGTCAGCTCATCAATGAGATTTTAGCCGAGACCAAGAGGTAACGGGAACTGAGGACCTTAGGTCTGAGTTCGAGGAGGATCCAATGAAAGGAACGTCAAAAAGGATAGGTTCCGGTGCCCTACTGGTAGTGACCTCACTTTTTCTATTTGTTTTTACTCGTAGTCCGATCTCCATTGGTCCGCAGCTATCAAAGGCTGCCGAGGTCAAAGCGCCTTGGCAGATCGAGTGGGAAAACGCCCTGACCGCTGCTGAAAAAGAAGGGCAGGTAACCGTTTATGGTCCTCCTGGAAGGCAATACCAGGACGCGATCGGCTCCTTTGGGCAGGCCTATCCTATGATCAAGCTCAACTACCTTCCCGGATCAGGGACAGACAACTCCCAGCGCCTGCTGACTGAACGGAGGGCGGGTATGTATCTAGCGGATGTCTTTGTCAGTGGTTCAGGGAGTGCTGTAGTCTTATATAAGGCCAATGTCTTCGACCCAATCCCACCGATTTTAGTTCTGCCTGAAAACAAGGACCAATCGGCTTGGTTTATGAAAAAGCATCAGCACGCAGATCCTAAGAATCAGTTTGTTTTCATTATGGCAGGTAATGTGAACTCCAACATCGCCGCTTACAACAGCCAATTGGTTAACCCCGATGAGATTAAATCTTTCTGGGACGTGCTTAAACCAAAGTGGAAAGGGAAGATTGTAGCGTATGACCCAAAGGCCCGAGGCCATATCCAGACTATGAGGGGGATCTATTACAATCGTAACCTTGGTGGCGAGTTTATAAGAAAGCTCTTCAGCGAAATGGACGTCACTGTGGGAAGGGATCAGAGACTGTTGATGGACTGGGTGGCCAATGGGAAATTTCATCTCTATCTCTTTGCCACATCCAGCGATGCCGAAGACGCGAAAAAGAAAGGGCTGCGCGTAGGAGTTGCCTATGCCCCGCCTGAAGAGTCGCATATGTCTGCGGGATTCGGCCACCTCATGCTGGTCAACAAGGCGCCGCATCCCAATGCCGCTAAGGTCTTCGCAAACTGGCTGCTGTCCAGAGAGGGACAAATCCAGTGGCAAAAGAAATCGGACAACAACTCTCTTCGGATCGATATTCCCAAAGATATGTTGTCGGATCCGCGCTCGGTGCCTAAGGAGGGGGGTAGATATCTGAACGCAAGTCTCCCCGAATACGAGGACGTCACGCCTATTCTGAAGATCGTCGAAGAGGCCACGGCGAAAACGGGCAAGAAATAAGCGCGAGAATCTCACCAAGCCGGGGAGGACGTATGAGTAAAGAACAAATAGTAAAAGAACTGAGAAAGAAAGTCGCTCTATCGTGCAGGATCATAGGCAACCGAGGAGTAACCAAGGGCTCCTTCGGTCATGTCAGCGCTAGGATCCCGGGGACGGATAGGATCCTGATAAAATCTAAGGGCCCGGATGAGGAAGCCCTGGAATTCGCGACTGAGAAAGACATCATTACGATCGACCTAAAAGGGAATGTCTTGGAAGCCCCTAAAGGGCTTGACGCGCCCCAAGAGACCGCTATGCATCTGGCTGTTTATAGAGCAAGGCCGGAGGTCATGAGCGTTATCCATGCCCATCCCGATTGGGTGGTAATTTTAACCGCGTGTGAGAAGCCTCTACTCCCCATATTTGCAGCCTACAATCCTCCTGGCCTCAGGTTGCTCCTGGAGGGGATCCCTCTCTATCCTCGGAGTGTCACGATTATCAATGATGAGTTGGGTGAAGATTTTATCAGAGTGATGGGGAACAAAAAGGCCTGTCTTCTTCTTGGCCACGGTATGACCACTGCCGGAAAGAGTGTGGAGGAAGCTACGTTGATAAGCCTCAACGTCTTTGAGCTGGCGCGAATGAATTTCCTTGCCTACTCCATAGGGGACCCGAAGCCAGTGCCGGAAGAGGATCTTAGGGAGTATCAGAGAAGATGGGAAAAGGGGGTTCGAAGGAGGCTTGAAGGACCGAGCTCAACGGGAGAACACTCAGACTGGCGCTACAACAAAAAACTTCTGCGGAGGTAACCTAGGAGAAGGGGTCTATGAGAAGGCGCCAACCAAAGGTTTCTAAACGCAGAATCTCTTCGATCGCGTTACTACTTCTAGCAATCTCTGTAACGATGGATCCAGTTAAGGCTGGTGAGGCCAAGCCAGTGTGGCAGGTGGAATGGGAAAAGACGGTAGATGCGGCCAAGAAGGAAGGGAAACTCTCTGTATACTTCTGGCAAGGTGGCAATCTTGAGAAAGTCATTCAAGCCTTTCAGAAAAAATACCCTGAGATTCAGGTCACCACAGTAGGCGGCCGCGGGTCGAGTTTTGTGGTTCGCCTTACCACAGAATTGCGAGCGGGCAAATACTTGGCTGATGTTTGCATGTGTGGCGTTACTTCACCCTACGAGGTGCTGCACAAGCGAGCCAAGGCGTTGGAACCCATCCGGTCTTTCTTCATCTTGCCCGAGGTTTTAGATGAGTCCAAGTGGTGGCAAGGTAGGCATCATTTTCAGGATCCCGAGGGCCAATATATCTTTGCCTACTGGGGAAGACCTTCGGCTACTCGGATCTCATATAATGCAAATCTCGTAAACCCCAGTGAGTTTAAGTCCTACCAGGATCTTCTCAATCCCAAATGGAAGGCCAAAGTAGTAGCCATAGACCCGAACGAGTCTGCAGGTGGTTGGCGCGCGCTTTACTATAAACCGGAGCTAGGGGCTGATTTTCTTAAGCGACTTTTCGGTGAGATGGATGTTACGATGACACGTCAGGACCGTCAGGCCACGGACTGGTTAGCCACAGGAAAGTTTGCCCTGGGCCTTTTCTTAACGGGCATACCGGAAACCAAAGCGCAGGGACTTCCTGTGGACGAATTCAAGGATTCCAACTTTAAGGAGCCCCCGAGCCTTGATACCGGGGCCAACGGCACGATTGTGCTCTTGAAACAGGCGCCCCATCCCAATGCGGCCAAACTCTTTATCAATTGGTTTCTCTCTCGTGAGGGGCAGATTGCCTACCAGGAAATGATGAATACACGCTTCGATTATGTGGAGTCCATGCGAGAGGATGTCCCGAAAGACCCCATTCCCGTGGATTATCGGCGTAGGAAAGGCGTTAAATACGTTCCTATGTTCATTCCCGAGCACATGGACCCTGCACCGTTACTGAAGCTCTACAAAGAGATATTGAAGCGATAAAGACAGGAGGGCTATGTTGAGCCAAAGAGAAAATGAGAAGTTGACCCGCGTTGGACCTGGGACTCCTGCTGGTGAATTCCTGCGCCGTTACTGGCACCCTGTCGCGGTCGATGCTGAGCTTAAACACAGGCCTATAAAGCGGTTGCGGATTCTCTGCGAAGACTTGGTTCTTTACCGGGGTGAAGATGGTCGGTACGGGTTAGTAGCGGAGCAGTGCTCCCATCGGGGCGCATCTCTGGCGTACGGTAAGATTGAAGGGAGCAACATCAGATGCCCTTACCACGGATGGCTTTATGACCCGGAGGGTAGGTGTATAGAGCAACCTGCGGAGCCGCCGAACAGCACTTACAAAAACCGCGTTAAGCATCCGGCTTATCCAGTGCAGAAGTTGGCAGGTCTCCTGTACGCCTATATGGGGCCCAAGCCCGCACCGCTCCTTCCAAGGTATGATGTTCTGGTGAGAACTGATGGAGCGCGCAGGATTGTAGTGCTTCCTCGCCTGGATTGTAACTGGCTCCAGCCGATGGAGAACTCTGTGGACCCGACGCACAACCATTACCTCCATAGCTCAAGGATTGGAAGACCTGTTCACGGGGACGATGATGCAGAGATTATGAAGTATGAATTCGATGTCTTCGAGTACGGGCTCATGAAGAAGCGTTTTGTCAGGAACGGAGAGGGCAAACTCGAGCTGGTCAACGCCCATCCCTTGGTCTTTCCCAATATGCTTAGGCAGCACCATGGCAGAGAGCACTACTTACAGTATCGAGTCCCTGTCGATGATACTCACACCCTTTTCTTTGAGGTCTATTTT
>JAHFAO010000065.1 GCA_023250515.1 Deltaproteobacteria bacterium
CCGGAAGACAAAGAAATCCAGAGATATGACTGGAGTGAAGGGAGTCTGCTGGTCCCACCGGAAAGGTGGTTCCATCAGCATTTCAACACTGGGGCGGAGCCTGCAAGATATTTGGCATTAAAACCTTTTAGCAGCAGAAAATTCCCTGGACTAAAGAAACAGTTTGGAACGTCCGAAAGTGTAAAGGTAGGAGGAGACCAGATTGAGTATGAGGACGAGGATCCCCGGATCCGAAAAATGTTTGAAGGGGAGCTAGCCAGGAGAGGGGTCCGAAGCGGCATGGACGAAGTGCTAAAAGGGATTTGACGGGGATGATAGGGATGAAAAAGTTTGTCGGCATTCTCATAGCAATTTCGACTCTCTCCGGACCTCCACAGTTCCTCCACGCTGCGGACAGGGTCCGCCTCGCGATTACCAATCCGAACATGTCCTTTCTTCCGGCAGGCGTCGCTTTAAGAAGGGGCTTTTTCAAAGAGGAGGGATTGGATGTCGAAGTCATCCGAATGACCGTCCCGGTCACTATAAACGCGCTGCTCAACGGTGATATCGACTACACTCTCATCTTCGGCTCTGTGGTCCGAGCCAACCTTAGAGGGATGCCGCTTAAGGTTGTGGCGGGCCTCTTGGACAGCCCTACCCATGCATTAATTGCCCGGCCTGAATACAAGTCAGTTAAGGAGCTTAAAGGAAAGACCCTGGGAATCGGGAACTTTGGGGGTACGGATGACGTGGCGGCCCGGTTGATGTTGAAACATTCTGGCATTGATCCTGAAAAAGACATGAAGGTTATGGCCCTTGGTCCTGACCGGGCCCGTCTTGCTGCTCTGAAGCAAGGATTGGTAGACGTAGCATCAGCCGCTCCACCGGCAGATTCCGAAGGGAAAAAGATGGGCTTTAATGTGCTAGCCAGGGCCTATGAGCTTTTTCGATTTCCCTTCATCGGACTGGGGACCACGGACCGAAAGATTAAGGAAAAACCAAACGAAGTGAAGAGGGTGGTGAAGGCCCTGATCAAGGCGAACCGCTTTATTCGGGAGAACAAAGAGGGGGCTGTGCAAGTCTTGGTAGAATGGGGCAGGGTGGAGCGTGAGCATGCCGAGGCATCCTACGATGCCACCGTGAAGGTTTTTAGTCCGACTGGAGCTATCCCCGAGGACGGACTGCGTTTGGTTATCGAGCAAGCTAAGGGGGAACTCAAAATCACCAGAGAGGTTTCCCCAAGCGAGGTTTCCGACATCACCATTTTGCTGGAGGCGCAGCGAGAGCTGGGTGTAAGGGCGCGCTAGAATAAAGCAAACTTGCCTGAAAGGAGGCAGACCATGTCGGAGCAGAAGCTGATACAGGAGTTCAATGAGAGACTCCGCGAATTGAGTGTCGAAGGGCTTTGGTCTGAGGCCTCCGATGCGGACATGGCCACCTACAGCAAGGATCCTCATACTTCAGTGCTGCCGCATCTTTGGAAATGGAAAGACCTCTACGAAGCCATTCGGACGGTTGGCGAAATCCGGGGGCTCGACGGTATGGCGGAGAGGCGCGTCCTTCGTCTCGTTAACCCGGCATTTAAGGACTCAAAGAACAGGCGGCAAAGGGCGACGACGCACACGATGCTTATGACCGTACAGCTCCTGAAGCCAGGCGAGATCGCAAGAAGCCATCGGCACAACTTTGCCGCGTTCCGATTTATTGTAAAAGGGAGCGGGGCCTATACGGTGGTAGAAGGCGAGAAGATCGCCATGGAAGAAGGGGACTTGATTCTCACTCCTTCAATGACATGGCACGGCCATCACAACGAAGGGGAACCCATCATCTGGTTGGACGGCCTCGACAACCCTCTGCTCTTCTCCCTCCAAGTGATCACGTGGGAGCCTTTTCCAGGAGCGATTCAGCCGATTAAAAAACTGTCGGAATGCACGACGCCCAGGGTTGGGATGGCTAGACCCGTGTGGGAAAAACCCTCTGATCGCCCCGCATATAACCTGGCCTACAAATGGAAAGAAGCTTATCAAACCTTAAAGAGTCTCAGCGACAGCGAGGGTAGTCCTTTCGATGGCATCGCCTTGGAGTACGTGAACCCCGAAGGTGGACATACAATGCCGACGATCTCCTGCGGGATCCAGATGTTGCGGCCCGGAGAAGTCACCAAAACACACAGGCACAACAGCAGCGCGATCTATCACGCCTTTAGAGGCAGCGGCACCACATTCATCAATGGAGAAGAGTTCCATTGGAATCAGGGAGATTGCTTTGTGATTCCCCTGTGGAGCTGGCATAGCCATCAGAATCGCTCCAAGGAGGAAGCCATGCTTTTCTCGATGAGTGATAGGCCAGTCATTGAGGCCTTAAAATTATACCGCGAGGAGCCAGGAGAAGGAGCATAGGAATCTTCTAAAAACGTCTCTCAAAATCAATACTCAGGAGGTGTAGCCATGCAAGAGGTAGCGGGAAAAAAGATACCGGACACTTTGGAAGAAATCATCGACCCCAAAAGGACAGCTTTATTGCTCTGGGATATGGAATATGCCATCGCCCCCAACGCCTTCAACTTCAAGGAGATGGTGCCGAAGTTAAAAGATCTGTCAGCTCTGGCGCGTAAGATTGGAGTGCCAGTCTTTTATTCTCAGCAGATCGCTTTCGATCTTGAGAAGGAGGAAGCGCCTGTCTGGGTTCGTGTCAGGAATAGAAGAGCCGGTGGGGGGCAGGGTTCACCGATACCCACCGGAAAGCATGGGCACGACATCATTGATGAATTGAACCCCGAGCCTAGAGATATCGTCTTCCAGAAGAGAAGACCTGACGGATTCATCGGAACCGACCTTGACCTTATGCTCCGAAATAAAGGTGTGAGCACAGTCATTATGGGAGGAGTTGCCACCGAAGGAGGAGTTGAAGGCACCGCCCGCACCGGGCGCAATCTGGGATATTACATGGTTGTCCTAAAGGATTGTGTAGGTTCTAGGAACCGCGAGTTGCACGACATGGCCCTTAATTTAATGGAAAAGACTCATTTCGATGTCGCAACAGCAAATGAGGTGGCAGAAATATGGCGGCGGAAGATGTAGCCGTATCGTGACCAGCAATTAGCATGGAATCAACCTACAACAGGCCGTTGAAAAACCTCCGTTCATGCTCAGCCTGTCGAAGCATGGAAAGACCTTTTTCAACACCCTGACAAGAGATCAGTCCCTAAACACTCCGCAGCACAAAAGGCAACTCGGCGAGACCCTGTATGATTCGGTCCGCGCCCGCCTCGATCAGCTTCTCCTGCTTTGCAAGACCCGAAACGATTCCGACCGTGAAGATCGAAAGCGGTTTTGCGGACATGATATCATCAGGGCTATCCCCCACAAGCAGCGTCTCTTCTGCCCACCAGTCCAATGACGTGAGACAGACCCGATTCTGATCGGGGTAGGGTTTTAAACGGCAGGAAGGGTCGCGACCAAAAACCCCGGCGAAAAAACCGCTTAGTCCGAGGCGGTTCAAGGTACGCCCGATGGCGCCGGTCCCGTTCGAACTCACGACCGCGCATTGGTAAGCGTTGGAGCGCAACCAGGAGAGGACCACCTCGGCACCTTCCATCGGTGAGGCTTGATCAATGCCCAGGAACTCATAGGCATCGAGCGCCGAAAAGACTCGGCCCTGGACTTTCTTGAGCCGTTCCGGCGAAAAAACTTCCAGCATGTGGTCGTGAACTGTGCGCATCAATTGAAACCCGCGACCTCTACTTTGCCCCACAATTGCCGGCGGGATCCCCTCTTCGAGATAGATGCGTTCGATCTCCTGGATCGCCCGCCTCCATTCTACGTGAGGTCCGAAATCGACGATGGTGTGGTCGAAATCAAAGATGATTTTGTTCAGCCGCATGGAAACATTCTTCAAAGGACCTTTCTATTTTATCAAGCCGTACTATGAGACCTCTGGAAAACTCGTTGGTCACCCTTCGACCAGCTCAGGGTGATCGGTTAAGTCTGCGGAATTCCCAAACAACCGTTCGTGCTGAGCTTAGTCGATGCACGGATTAGTACTTTTTCAAAGATCTCTCTATTTTCAAACTGCTCAACCTCCCAGATAGGCCTGGCGCACAAGATCGTTGCTGGCCAAGTCGCCTGCCTTACCCTCAAGGATCACTGTCCCTGTCTCCAGCACATAGCCGCGCTGGGAGAACGCGAGGGCCATGGCCGCATTCTGTTCTACAAGCAGGATGGTCACCCCTTCCCGGTTGATGGCGCGAATGGTATCGAAGATTTGCTCAACCAGGAACGGGGCTAAGCCCATCGACGGCTCGTCTAACAGAAGCAGTTTGGGCCGAGCCATGAGGCCACGACCAATGGCTAGCATCTGTTGCTCGCCTCCCGAAAGGGTTCCTGCAATCTGCTGGCGTCGCTCCTTCAACCTGGGAAAAAGGGCAAAGACGTTGTCGAGATCTTCCCCGATGGAACTGGCACGGCGCGTATAGCCCCCGGTTTTTAGATTCTCAAGAACTGTGAGTCGAGGAAAAATCTTTCTTCCCTCGGGGACATGGGCAACCCCAAGTCTTACGATCTCGTGAGGCTCTGCTCCCCCTAGGGAACACCCTTCCAGCTCGATGTTTCCGCTCCGCGGTCGGAGCAGACCGGAGATCGTCTTTAGAGTAGTAGTCTTACCCGCACCGTTGGCCCCAAGCAGCGTTACCATCTCACCCCGTTCAACAGAGAACGAGATTCCTTTAACGGCATGGATGGCATCGTAGTAAACATGGAGCCCCTGAACCTTAAGCATCACCGCCCCACTGTCCACGACCAAGGTAGGCCTCAATCACGCGTGGATCCTTACGCACGTCAACCGGGTCCCCTTCTGCGATCTTCTCTCCGTAGTCCAGAACAGTTACCCGATCCGAGATTCCCATGACCACGCGCATGTTGTGCTCAATAAGGAGGATCGTCTTAACATATTCCCCTATGAGTCCTTTCAGCAGGGTCATGAGCGACCGAGCCTCGGAGGCATTCATACCGGCAGTCGGCTCATCGAGCAGGAGAAGCTTAGGCGATGCGGCCAAGGCGCGGGCGATCTCGAGGCGCCTCTGCTCTCCGTAAGAGAGATGGCGTGCCCATTCCTCTTCTCTTCCTCCAAGTCCGACCAGCCCGATAAGATCCATGGCTCTCAGCCTGGTTTCTCTCTCGCACGCGCGGAAGCGCGGAGTGCGAAATAAGATGTCCAAGAGCCCTTGGTCCATGCGCGAGTGCATTCCCACCAGCACATTTTCCAGAACGGTCATGTGCGAAAAGAGGCGGATGTTTTGAAAAGTCCGTCCGATCCCTGCGGCTGTGATCTGGTCAGCCCTTAACCCTATCAGGGAGCGGTCTTGAAAGCGGATCTCCCCCTGATCCGGACGATAGATGCCGGTCATGACATGAAAGAGAGTGGTCTTGCCTGCGCCGTTGGGCCCGATAAGAGAGACAATCATACCCTCCTTCAAAGCAAGATCCACCCCGTCCAATGCGAGCAGTCCTCCGAACTTCTTAGTTACACCTTGAACTTCAAGCAGCGCCATCAGACTTTACCTCGCTCCGCCGCGGAGGCAAGATTCCCTGGGGTCTAAAGATCATCATCAGAATAAGAATCAGGCCAAAAATCATACGCTCGTATTTGGCCGGCTCAAACTGGGCCGGGACCTGGCTCAAGTCATAACTCCCAAGTAGGGGAAGGGAGAGAATGATCCCGGACTGGCGCAAGGAGTTGAGCCAAAGGGAAAGTCCCTTGAGGAGCTGTAGGTTCAAGATAGTGACCGCAGTGGCTCCTAGGATAGCTCCCGGAATGGAGCCCATCCCCCCCAGGATAACCATAGCCAGCACTCCGATGGATTCCATAAAGGTAAAACTCTCCGGATTGATGAAGAGCTGCTTCGCCCCGAAAAGGACCCCTATGGCTGCGGCAATGGAGGCGCCGACAGCAAAGGCAAAGAGCTTCATGCGCACGACAGGGATACCCATTGCGGCTGCAGCAATCTCATCCTCCCGGATCGCCTTCCACGCTCTGCCGATCTTAGAGTCCTCAAGCCTGCGGTTAACAGAAATGACGAGAACCACGAGGAGGAGAACGAGAAAGTAAAAGTAGAGCGGATACAGAGAGGCCGGATCTGGCTTAAAGCCAAGAAATTCAATCACAGGCTGAAAGAAGAGAGGTGGTCTCTGAATCGGGGTAATCCCCTTAGGACCATTGGTTAGATTTATCGGCTTATCGAGATTATTGACCAAGGCTCGAACGACCTCGGCAAAACCCAGGGTGACGATAGCGAGATAGTCGCCTCTAAGCCGCAGGACGGGTAGTCCCAAGAGAACTCCTGTGAGCGCGCCGACGAGAATACTCAGGAAAAGAAAAACAAAGAACCAGGAGGGTGACAGGGGGAAATGAGCGCCCGGGAGGAACTCATTGGCCTGACCAGAGCCAAAGATGGCCCAAAGATAGGCCCCAATAGCATAAAAGGCGACAAACCCCAAGTTGAGAAGACCCACGAAACCCACAACGATGTTCAAGCCAAGAGCTAGCGCAACGAATATTCCAACCTGAATAGCCACCTCGACATAGTAGCCGTTGATCGTGCCTAGAAGAGGCATTAGGAAGACCAACACTATTGCAGCAAGAGGGAGTTTCTTTGTGCTGGGAACAGGCGCGTAGTAAATAAGCAAGAGTGAGGCTTCAAAAAGGAGAAACGCTAAAATAGATTGGGGGAAATAGAAGACCAGCAGGCTGCTCAAGCCGATATAGCCAACTAGACTGAGGCTAAGAAGCCAATCCTTCATCCTTTATCTCTCCGCTTTGCGCTTGGCGCATAGCGCTTTGCGCTCAGCGTTATCCCTTCATCCCTCACGCCCCCTCCTCCCGGACCTTTTCACCCAGTAGCCCCTTGGGGCGAAAGGTCAGGATGAGGATCAGGACGGCGAAGGCAAAGACATCCTTATACTCCGCGCCAAAAGCCCCGTTCGTAAGGATCGAGAGATAGGAAGCGGCAAAGGCCTCCATCAAGCCCAGAACGATGCCTCCCAGCACCGCTCCCGGAATGTTTCCGATGCCTCCAAGAACCGCGGCTGTAAAGGCCTTAAGTCCCGGAATAAATCCGCTATAAGGGTTGACGAGGCTGTAATGGAGACCAAAGAGAACGCCGGCGACGCCACCCATAGCCCCACCGACAAAGAAGGTTAGAGTAATAATCCTGTTCACATGAATGCCCATTAGAGAAGCGGTATCGGGATCCTGAGCCACAGCGCGAATGGCCGTCCCTACTTTGGTCCGGTTGACAAAGAGATGAAGGCCCAAGAGCATCATGAGGGCGGTGGCGATAACGAGAATTGATTTCAGGGGCACTTCCACGGCCATTCCCAATTTCACACTTGTCTCCAGAAGATCTAGCGTCGGATAGGTTAGATAAAAAGTGTTGCGCCAGAGGCTTTCAATAAGACGGATAAAATCCTGGAGGAAAAAGGAAGCCCCGATGGCAGAGATAAGCGGGACAAGACGGGGCGCCCCACGGAGGGGTCGGTAGGCAATTCGCTCCAACCCCATCGCTGCCAATCCGCTAAGCAGCATGCCAGCGAGAAGGACCATCAGAAGAATAAAGGCTGGATGCAGCGTTGCAAGACTGCCCGAGGCCTCGAGGAGGAGAAGAATCTCCACCCCAACGAAAGCGCCAATGACAAAGATCTCGCTATGAGCAAAGTTGATGAATTCCAGAACGCCGTAAACCATGGTATAGCCTAAGGCGATAAGGGCATACATGAACCCCAGGACAATCCCATCCATGAGCACTTGAGGCAATATGTTTAGCGCGAGATCCAAACCAGCTATGCCTTTTTAAAAGTGTCATGCTAACAAATCCGTTGTGCCATCGCTACTGGCTGCACATAAAACCTCCAAGGATCGCCCCCTCCATTTGACACCATAGACCCCATCGAATACTTTCCGAGAAACTCGCTAATGCCGCTTAACCTCCAGCAAAGAATGATGCGGCCCCTCGCCGCGCTGCAGTACCGTGACTTCCGCTTGTTCTACAGCGCCCTTCTCGTGTCGGCCCTTGGCTCGCAGATCCAAAGCACGGCCAACATCTGGCTCATCTACGAGCTGACCGGTTCACCCCTCCTTCTCGGCCTCACCGGACTCGCACGGGGATTACCAATCCTACTTTTTTCCCTGATAGGCGGCGTCATCGCTGACCGCGTGGACCGCCGCCGGCTTATCATGCTTGTCCAGGCTATCCAGGGGCTCCTCGGATTGTTGCTAGCCGCCCTCGCGCTCACCCGCGTCATCGAGGTATGGCACATCTATCTGATCACTATAATCGCTTCATCTCTAAGCGCCCTCAATGCCCCGGCGCGGGGTGCCATCATCCCGAACCTGGTGCCAGGAAACAGCCTTCTCAACGCCCTTGCCCTAAACTCCACAGTATGGCAGACCTCAACCCTCGTAGGACCGGCACTAGCAGGGATCTCGATTGCCTTGTTAGGGGTAGCGGCCACATATGCAATTGATGGTACTCTCCACATCCTCACCCTCGTTTCCCTCGCACGGATGCGTCTCGATCCAGTGACAGCACGTGCGCGCCAATCCGCTCTCGCTAGCCTGCGCGAAGGCTTATCATTCGTCCGCCATCAGTCGATCATCATGGTGCTTTTGGCTATGGACTCTGCGGCGATGCTCTTCGGCAGCTACCGCGTCCTCCTCCCCATCTTTGCGCGGGACCTCGGCGTTGGCGCTGACGGGCTAGGGCTTCTGCTATCAGCACCAGCAGCCGGCTCTCTCATTGGAGCAGCCGTGATGATGTCCCTTGGGGACTTGCGCTACAAGGGATTGTTTGTGGCTGGTGGAATTCTCACTTACTGTCTCTTCCTCGTTTTGCTCGCTTGCTCGCCCTGGTTTCTACTTTCGCTGGTAGTGGCGATAGGATTAGGATTTTTCGACTCGGTCCAGGCCATCCCTCGCAACACCGCGATCCAATTGATCACGCCCAATGAACTGCGCGGCCGTGTGTCCAGTTTCCAGAGCATGCTCACCAATGGCGCGCCCGCCCTGGGTCAAGCCCAAAGCGGTGCCCTGGCGGCAATCATCGGCGCGCCTCTCGCGATCGGCGCAGGCGCCGTGATATGCGCCGCCTTGATCCTAGGGATAACCGCTGCGCGCCGTGATCTGCGCGCCGCCAACCTTTGAGTGGGACCAAATTTTCCTCAGTAGACCTATATTTCAGGCCGGTCAAAAAGGTCCCAGGTGCGAGGGGTCGAGCGCAACTATCACAACCGACGGCCTGGGGGTATCTTGAAGGGCCGATGCACCGGACGAGCAGATGCAAGCGTACCACAGAAATACTATCGGCGATTTGGCGAGCGTAAAACAGGTGTATTGCATCGGACCGGAAAGATGCTCCCAGGCCGGCTGACGGCAGATGGGCCTTTTTCAACGCCCTGGAGTTAAGTTGACATAACAGACGCCTAGTCGGATAATCTTCAACTCAAGTGGAAACTGCGAAAAGATCTGGGGTTAGAGCTTAAACGGGGAGGGCAGGAATGAAAAAGGCGTTGCTGATCGCCATCGGCATCATAGTGGTACTTATAGCAGCCGCTTTGTTGCTCACGCCTTTTATCAATCTGGGCGCGTACAAGGCTCAATACCTCCCGTTGGTAAAAGAGGCCCTTCAACGTGACGTGGACGTTGGTGAGGTCCGTCTACGAATTATCCCCACGCCCTCGATCCGGATCTCAGGTTTAAAGGTTACCGATAATCCCGCCTTTTCGAAAGAACCCTTTTTTACTGCCCAGCAGATCAAGCTCCAAATCAAATTGTGGCCCCTTCTCAAAGGGCAGTTCGAAGTGACCGAGTTCATTCTTGAGAAACCATCTGTCAACCTGCTTAAGAGGCCGGACGGTGTATTCAATTTTGCCGACATGGGCAAAAAGAAGGAGGCAGTAAAGGGCAAAGAAGCCTCGCCAAAGGAAAAGGCAAAAGAGCCCGTCAAGCTCTCTGAGCAGATTCCCACGAAGGTTCGCCTCGAGGAGGGGGCACTCACCTTTCAAACCACAGGACAAAAACCGCTCAAGATCCAAGGGATCGATCTTTCCCTTGAGGACTTTTCCACCAAGCGTCCCTTTCCTTATAAGCTGGCATTGAAACCAGCCGGTCTCAAGCCGATCGCCCTTGAGGGTTTGCTGGCCTATGACGAGTCCCGGGGGACTCTGAACCTTAAAGAGAACCATCTCAAGGCCCAGGATGTGAAGTTCGCTGTGAATGGCACCATCAGCAATCTCGCGAGTGTCCCCCAGGTGAACCTGAATCTAGCCAATGATGGCTTTGAGACCAAACCGATCTTTCAGCTTCTTTCAGCGGCAGATTTGATACCGAAGGGGATGGAGATTACTGGCCCGCTTGGATTGAAGATGGCCATCACAGGTCCCTCGAACAACCTGGCATCTCAAATCAACGCCGACTTCAAGGGGCTTAAAGTAAACGATCCCCGCTCTCTTAATGGGACAGTCGTTGGGAAGACCTTGCTGACCCTTCCTTTAGGCGGAGAGGCGCCCCTAACTCAGACCATGCGCGGGAACGGAAATGTCACTGTAAAAGATGGAGTATTAACCAACGTGGACCTCGTATCAAAGATTCAACAGATCACGGGGTTTATTGGCCTGCCTCAAGACCAAAGGACTGGTGCGACCACTTTTAAGAGCTTGGAGACTGATTTCACCTTGGGCGGCGGGATAGCTGACATCAAACGGATCTATCTGGATAGCCCGACGATGGAGGCCCAGGGCGGCGGCAAGATGACCCTGTCCTCGCCGTCGCTAGACCTCGGTATCGACGTTGCCCTGTCTCCGCAGGCTTCCGCCCGTGCCGGCAGCGGCAGGGCAGCTACCTTTTTCAAGGACAGCCAGGGACGGATCGTAGTGCCGCTCAAGGTCAGGGGCCCGGTTAAGGGACCGTCGGTGAACTTGGACAACGAGAAGCTGATAAAAAAGGGCACGGATCAACTGCTTGAGAAGGGCAAGGGCCAGCTCTTCGAGCGGCTCTTCAGGCGGAGGTAAGGCACATCCCCTCCCTCTAAAAGGAATCACTTTGAGAAAGTTAAAAGAGGTCAAGAGTTTTTTTTATGAAGATCTCTGGCGGCTGGAGCTCGATGGCCTTTCCCGAATCCACCGTCACCTCTACCGTCATCTCCGCATCCTTCACCTAGTGGTCAAAGGATTTATCGACAACCGCTGCCTTTTGCTCGCCTCCGCCTTGACCTACACGACCCTCCTCTCTTTAGTTCCTCTGCTCGCTTTGATGTTCTCAATCCTCAAGGGGTTAGGGGTGCAAAACAGGTTAGAACCGATCCTCTTGGAAAAACTCAGCGCGGGCTCCGAGGAAGTTGTGATCCAAATCATCGGTTATATCGAAAAGACAAATGTCAGGACCCTCGGAGCTTTAGGTTTGGTTGGTTTGATTCTTACGGCGATCTCCCTGATTGGAAACATTGAGATGGCGTTGAATAGGATTTGGGGAGTCCAGCGGACTCGTTCCTTCGCAAGAAAATTCAGTGACTATCTGAGTGTCTTGCTCACCTGTCCGATTCTGATCGTTGCTGCCTTGGGTATAACCAGCTCCATCCAGAGCGCGACGCTGGTCCGTGGTATTTTGCAGCTTCCCGGTGTGAGTCACCTCGTGCTCCTTCTTGCGATCCTTTCCCCCTACTTTTTGATATGGATCGCTTTGACATTTGTCTATTCCTATCTCCCGAACACTGCCGTGCGATTCCGGTCCGCTCTGTTAGGTGGCGTGATTGCAGGAACTCTATGGCAGTTCGCGCAATGGGCCTACATCCACTTCCAGATCGGCGTCGCCAAGTACAATGCGATCTATGGAGCTTTTGCCCAACTGCCGATTTTTTTGGTTTGGCTTTACGTGAGCTGGGTTATTGTTCTTTTTGGTGCTGTGATCTCCTTTGTTTATCAAAACATCGAGACCTACCGGAAAGACGTTGACGGGACAGCCGTCCATTATTCCTTTAGAGAAGAGCTCGGGCTGAAACTCCTCTTGCTGATCGGAAGGAATTTTTATTCCGAGACAGAGCCTTGGACTGCTGAGGCGCTCTCCAGGGAATTGGGCGTGCCGGTTCGATTGGTGAATGAGATTCTCTACCAGCACTGTCAGGCCGGAATTCTCATGCCGGCCTCCAAGGGAGGAGACGAGGTTTATCTCTTGGCCAAAGCCCCAGAAAGCCTCCGTATGGATCACCTGATCGAGACGATAAGAAATTACGGCGGAAACGAAATGAAGACGAACAGGATTGACGGAGAAGAGACTTTAAGAAAGACTCTGGATCAGGTGAGAGAGTCGAGACGAACAGCGCTAACCCATCTGACGCTGAGAGATATGCTCGCCGAGGACCGCCATTAGCATCCAGGATGCATCCCCACCCCACGCTCAACCTCACCAGCCTCGTTGCCCTCACCTTCTTCTGCGTCGCCGGCGGCGCTTATGGTCTGGAGGACGCCGTGGGCGCCGGAGGTCCGATGCTGGTCCTTCTAGCACTCCTCATCGTGCCCTGGCTGTGGAGTTTTCCGACTGCGCTGATGACAGCGGAACTGTCGGCGGCCATGCCTGAAGACGGCGGCTATGTTGTCTGGGTGGAACGCGCGTTTGGCAGGTTCTGGGGATTTCAGGAAGGGTGGTTGAGTTGGCTTTGCAGCTTCGCGGACAACGCGCTCTACCCTGTTATGTTCGTGGATTATCTCGCCTACCTGCGCGGTGGGATGGCGCCGCTGGAGCGCTGGCTCATCGGCGTCGCCGTCATCGCATCGGTTACCTGGCTCAACATTCGTGGCACGCGGCTTGTCGGTTTCAGCTCCACCATCTTCACCTTACTTGTCCTCGCCCCTTTCGCGGTCATGGTCCTTTTAGGTGTGCCGCAGGTAGACTCATCAACATGGCTTGCCAGAACCGGCAAGGTGGAATGGGGCCTGTTTCTGAATATCGTCCTGTGGAACACCGCTGGCTGGGACAACGCGGGATGCTGTGCGGGCGAAGTCGAGAAACCGAACCAGAACTACCCGCGTGCCATGGCGGCAACAGTGGTTCTGGTGACGCTCGCCTATCTGCTACCCGTTGCGGTGGGTGTGGGTGTGGACCGAAACTGGAGCGATTGGAAAGAGGGCTACTTCCCCAATGTCGGTGCACAGATTGGCGGCGAATGGCTGGGTACATGGCTCACGGTTACGGGATTGGTGAGCGCTGTCGGTTTGTTGAACGCGCTCCTTTGTACCTCTTCGCGTGTGCCTTATGCGATGGCAGGGCGAGCCACGCTCCCTGCTCCGCTTAAGAAACTACACCCGCGTTATGAGACGCCTTGGGTCGCAATCCTAGTTAATAGCGCTGGCGTCGCCGCTCTCATCCCCTTCTCTTTTCAGGACCTCGTGCAAGTAGACATGTTCCTTTACGCGCTCGCGCTTGTTTTTGAATTTGCCGCGCTAGTGTGGCTGCGCCTCAAGGAGCCGGAGATGCAGCGCCCTTATCGCGTGCCGTTCGGCACGGCGGGAGTCGTCGCTCTAAGTCTCCCACCGGTTGCGCTTTGTCTGTTGAGCATGTTCCTGGCAAACAATCTTACAAAGCTGGTCAGCATTGTAGCTATTGGGACAGGTCTTATTGTCTACTGGCTTCGACGGAAGGGATAAGATCAAGAGAAGGTTCATCCCCGCCTCTAGGTTGATCTCGGTTGACATAAAAACCCATCATCGGATAGGCTCCGCAAGCAGAAATCAGGAATTAGCTATCAGCAGTCAGCCGAATCCTGAAAGCTGACCGCTGAACACTTAGTTTATGCAAGGAAATAACAGACGAGAACAATGGGCCACGAAGATCGGTTTGATCCTGGCCTTGGCCGGAAACGCTATTGGCCTCGGAAATTTTCTCCGCTTCCCCGTCCAGGCCGCTCAAAATGGCGGCGGCGCCTTCATGATCCCTTATTTCCTGGCCTTTATCCTCATGGGTATTCCCTTAATGTGGGTAGAGTGTGCCATCGGCCGTATGGGAGGAAGATACGGGCACGGCCACACTGCCGGGATGTTCGAGCTATTGTGGCAACACCCCCTTGCCAAATATTTGGGGATGCTCGGAATTTTCATCCCTTTCACCGTGGCCCTCTATTACATTTACATCAACGCATGGACGCTGGCCTACGGTTATTTCTCACTCATAGGTGATTATTTTGGAGTCACAAGCCGTGAGGCGATGGGAGCCTATCTAAGAGGTTTCCAAGGTGTCGAGTCAAACCAGTACTTCTCCACCGTCACGACATCTTATACTTTCTTCCTCATCACCCTGGCAATCAGCATGTACATCATTTACCATGGAGTCTCTGGGGGTATTGAAAGATTGGCGAAGATTGCCATGCCCCTTCTCTTTCTGATAGGCGTTGCCCTGATGATCCGCGTCCTTACCTTCGGCACTCCGGATCCGAATTATCCAGAGCACAACGTTCTAAACGGCCTCGGTTTTGTCTGGAACCCCCAGCCAGAGCGCCTCCCCCATGCCTCCCTTTGGCTCGCGGCAGCGGGACAGATCTTTTTCACCTTGAGCATAGCCACTGGAGCGATTCCTACCTACGCCAGTTACATGCGGGAGGAAGATGATGTGGGCCTGACCGGTCTCTCCACCGCCAGCCTGAACGAGCTTGCTGAGGTGGTCCTGGGAGGCACCATAGCCATCACCGCGGCGGTTGCCTTCTTTGGTCTAGCCGAGACTCAGGCCATTGCCAAGGGCGGGGCCTTCAATCTGGGCTTTCAAGCCCTCCCTATGGTCTTCCAGAAGATCCCTCTTGGTCAACTCTTCGGCGCCCTATGGTTTTTGCTGCTCTTCTTTGCCGGGATCACCTCTGTGGTCGCGCTCGCGCAGCCGGTGATGGCCCTCTTTCAAGACGGACTTGGCTGGAGCCGCTGGCACGCAACCTGCGGGGTTCTTGCCGCCCTTTTCGTTCTAAGTCAACCTGTCATCTTCTTCCTCAAGCACGGCTTTCTCGACGAACTCGATTTTTGGGTAGGAAGCTTTGCTCTGGTTTTGTTTGCGCTGATTGAAACGATTCAATTTGCCTGGGTCTTCGGTATGGAGAGAGGGTGGAATGAGATTGTGAAGGGTGCGGCTATTCCAGTGCCGCGGCTCTTCTTTTACGTTATCAAATATATCACTCCCCTTTTCCTCGTTTTCATCCTTGTTGCCTGGGCGATTCAGGATGTTCCAAACAAGATCTTTATGGTAGGGGTCAAGCCAGAAGATGTTCCCTATGTGTGGGCCGCACGCCTCATGATGGTTGCGATCCTCGTTTCCTTTGGCTTTCTGGTCAAGATCGCCTCAAGCAAAAGGGAGAAAGGATTTCAGCGGTGACGATCGGAGGTTGGATCCTTCTCGCCCTTTCTTGGAGCTGTATCATTATCGTAGTCTCTTACTGCATGGCTAAGGTGCTCAAGAAAAAGGGTTAGATATGCCTGTGGAAAGCTTAATGGCAAGGAGGTTCGCCATGAAACATAGTGCTTTACTTATCGGCTTTGTGGTTCTCATTGCTCTTTTTCCCAAAACTCTCCGTGTGATCGATGACACAGCGAGTGCTCAGACCGCGCCTTTTTACCAAGGTAAGACCATAAGGATTATTGTCGGCTTTACTCCAGGCGGATTTTATGACCGCTGGGCGCGACTTCTAGCTCGATACATGCCTAAGTACATTCCCGGAAACCCAGAGATGATCGTGCAGAACATGCCTGGGGCCAGCTCGGTAATTGCATCCAACTACGTCTACAACGTGGCCAAACCGGACGGATTGACCGTGGGCATGCCTATCAACAGCCTCTACCTGGACCAGCTTGTAGGACGTCAGGAGGTCAAGTTTGACGTGCGCAAATTTGAATGGATCGGCACTCAGGAAAAATATTCCACGATGCTCTACATGAGAGCCGACGCTCCCTACAAGTCGGTCGGCGACATCCTCAAAGCGAAGGAACCGCCAAAATGTGGCGCCACGGGCACTGCCAGCACGGGCTACATCGTCCCCAAGCTTCTCGAAGAGTCTGTAGGGGCAAAATTCAACATTGTGCTTGGTTACCAAGGCGGGAGCGAGATCGACGTGGCAGTGGAGAGAGGAGAAGTGATCTGCCGTGGCCAAGATATAGCCTCCCACTTCGGCCGGGAGCCATTTGAAACTTGGCACAAAAAGGGTTTTGACCGCCATCTCGTCCAGGACCCACAGAAACGGGATCCACGGCTTCCGGACACGCCCACGATTTGGGAACTCATGGACGAGTACAAAACCCCTGAAAGCAGTAGGCGTGTAGCCCAAGTCATTCTGACTACCAATGAATTTGGACGCGCAATGATGGCAACTCCGGGAACCCCGCCGGAAAGGGTGAAGATTTTACGCGAGGCCTATGCCAAGGCCATGAGGGACCCTGACCTTATCGCCGAAGCCAAAAAAGGGAGGATGGATATGGAGCCTTCCCCCGGTGAACAGCTCCAGGCACTAGCAAAGGAGGTCTTCGATCAGCCTCCAGAGGTCATCGCGAGGGTTAAGAAAATCATGGGCAATTAGCTAGGATCGCGATTATCCGAACACCAGGATATCTTGATCGCGTAGAAGGCTTGGACTATGTTAAGCCCCTCTGCGAGCTTCTTATGGATGAAGCTAAAAAGATGAATAGGTCCGGATGAAG
>JAHFAO010000338.1 GCA_023250515.1 Deltaproteobacteria bacterium
TAGTGGTTAAATGGAACGAAGATTGTCCACTATGACAATTATGGCCAACCCTTTATACCATGCGGCAAGAATGGGAATTCGCATGAAAAACAGGCCTTCAGAGGCTCCTCAAGGCATTTCCTCAGATTTCGCTGATCGAGGGCCCACCCTCAAAAAAGATTGCTGAAGCTGACCCCTGGTGAGTAAGGGTAGGTAAGTCAAAATGTCGGCATTAGAGAGTCGAGGCGGTGGAAGGAAATGAGCGGGGGAGCGACAAAGGTTGCTTCTTAACCCGTATCTCTGGCACTATATTTTGTGAAAACGGATTTTCGAGCTTACCTGACGGGGACCTTTGTCATCCACACCAAGCGTCGATGACTCCGCTACTCGGTCTCTAATCTGTGAAGGGATTATCATTTCTAACAGCACTGATGTTGGCGAGCTTAGGAGGTGCTTGCAGCATCGACGCCGCGTGGCTGCTTTCCGCTATGGCCATCTGGTCTTGTCTCAAACAACGTAATACGGCGATCAATCCGTTGCCGCGTCCAAATGGCTGATGTCGCCCCATGTCCGCAAGCTCCAGTATCCTTCCCCGTAGGCGAACACGTTCAAGCTACTGTTCATAAACTCGAAGCGTCGAGGGGCCTGAAGCGGGATGGAAAGCGTGTGTCTGAACAGGCCGCTGAGAACGCCTCCGTGAGTCACCACCACGATGGATTCCCCCACATGCTTTCGGGCCAGCTCCTCGAAACAGCCGATGTTTCGCTCCACCTGATGGCGCAGGCTCTCGCCTCCTGGAATCACGTGATCTGGATCCCTGCTCCGATAGATCTCGTATTCCTCCGGATAGGCCGTTTTTATCTCCTCACTTCTTAGACCCTGGAAGATACCGAGATTTCGTTCCCGCAGCTTCGCATCGGAAACGACTCCACGGCCGGTCGCCGCCGAAATGATTTGAGCGGTCTGGTAGGCCCGGCCAAGGTCACTGCTGTAAAGCGCGCTGAACCGCTGGTTCGTGAGACGCCTGGTGAGTGCCTGAGCCTGGCTTAGCCCTTTTTGGGTGAGCGGGCTGTCGAGATGGCCCTGGAACCTTCTCTCCGTGTTCCACTTTGTCTCCCCGTGTCGAACAACAATCACATGAGTTCGCTCCATGATGAATCGCACTCCTCTCAGTTAATGGCGAATCAAAAGATTTAGGCAGATTGTGGTGAAAAGGCGTAAAAAAATCAACTCAAGGAAAAAGAAAGGGTCACCCGTCGTGCGAACGCTGACTAGTTCGTAGCGAGCCTATAAAAGCGGACCGAATTGCGGAAAAGAATAGCTTCCTTGTCCTCGGTCGTGAGCCCCGGGTTCTCACCGAGTTCGTCGAGCTCGGCCTTACAGGTTTCCGCATCTACCTCGTGTCGGAGAAGCTCCGGCCAACGTATCCCTCTGGCATGTTCTTCCAGATCGAAGGAATGTCTTCCATCACATGGCCATCGCCATCGATGATCCGTTCATTGTAGTTTGATGTCTTCATGTTTCCACCTCCAGGCCTAGCGCGTGCTTGTAAACTTCTTAATATTCCTTCTCTTTAGCTATCCAATTGATGATATACTTTCAAGGTGCGGCATGCTCTTCAAAGCAATGACCCTCTCATAGCACTTTCCGCGCCTATCTCAAACTATGCTCTGTCAGGCTATCGGCCATGTGAGAGCGTCGCTTGAATGAGAAAAAGGATGGGAGTTAGACTTGCAATACGGGGTAAAGGAAGTCAGCCGCGAATACGTGAATCAGGCTGACGAGACTAACTGATGCGGAAGGATCTCGTTTGCCATGATTCGCTTCTCTCCAAATCCTAATCGGGCGCCCCTCATTCATTGGTATCCCCCAGATCCCGGGGTTACTCAGCGATCAGGCGCATATGGGGACAGCCTTTCTACAAGCTTACAGAGCCACTGGCGAGGCCCATTATCTGGAGCGCGCGAAAGAGTTGGCGGAATTCATCGTCGCAGGGTTTACCAATTCGGCTGATGGGTACTACGA
>JAHFAO010000201.1 GCA_023250515.1 Deltaproteobacteria bacterium
AGTAAGGGAGGGAAGAATGGAACTCAACGTTGTAGGACGTCCGATGGGGAGAATTGAGGGCGCGGAGAAAGTTGGGGGCAAGACTATTTATACGGCCGATGTTCAACTTCCCAGGATGATCTGGGGAAAATCTCTGCGCAGTCCTCTCGCGCATGCGAGGATTTTACGAGTGGATGCCACAAAGGCAAGAAAGGTGAAAGGGGTTCTTGCAGTGATTACCGGAGAGGATCTGCCGCCCTTTCGTGTGGGGCTGAGCCTTCAGGACATCCCCATCCTGGCTCAAGGTAAGGTACGCTTTGTGGGAGAGAAGGTAGCTGCAGTTGCGGCAGAGGAGCCGGACGCGGCGGAAGAGGCCCTCTCTCTTATCCAGGTCGATTATGAGGAATTACCTTCGGTATTTGATCCCAAAAAGGCGATGGAACCTAATGCTATCCTCATCCATGAAGAGCTGAGTTCTTATAAGGGGCATCATCAGACCCCGGAGAATATCCCTAATGTTTTCGCTTTACAGGCTTGGTCGGCAGGCGATCTGAGCTCGGGGTTTAAAGAAGCGGATGTAGTTTTGGAACATACCTTTTGCACCCAACCGGCCCATCAGGCCTATATTGAACCGCACTCGGCAGTGGTAGCGGTTGATGACTCCGAGCGCATTGAGGTCTGGGCGTCCTGCAAGTCCCCTTTCCGTCTTAAAGAGCATCTCTCCCAGCAGTTGAATATTCCCAAGGAGCGTATCCGTGTTCATATCATTGCCGTGGGAGGCGACTTTGGCGGCAAAGGTTCCTCCATGGACATTCCCGTCTGTTATTACCTGGCAAGAGTAACCAGGTGTCCAGTGAAGATGGTCATGACTTATGCTGAAGAGTTAATGGCAGGCGATCCGCGTCACCCTTCGATTGTGAAGCTTAAGACAGGGGTTAAAAGAGACGGCAGGGTTACTGCGCGTGAGGCAGAGGTGATTTTTGACAGTGGCGCTTATGCGGCCTTTAAGCCCGGAGAGGTACCCAATCTCGGCGGAGCTACTCATGCCACAGGCGTCTACCGGATTCCAAACTATGCGATTCGCTCCTATGGGGTTTATACCAATAGTGTCCCCTGCGGGTACTATCGCGCTCCGGGTCAGCCCCAAGTGGTCTTTGCAGTAGAATCTCATATGGACCTGATCGCTAGGGAGCTGGGAATGGACCCGTTGGAGCTTCGGCTCAGGAACCTGCTCGGTGACGGGGATGTATTGCCCGGGGGCAGATCCGTGGATAAGGTGCGCGTTCGTGAGACACTGGAGGCCGTGACTAGAGCCGTAGGCTGGGGTCGGCCGAAGTTCGGAAAAAAAGTCGGTCGCGGGATTGGGGTCTCTTTCCGCCATGTGGGAGGGGGCGGAGAGGCCGCTGCGGAGATCTCAACTTTGCCAGAGGGAAAGGTGATGCTTTTGAGTGCTGTCCCAGATATAGGGACTGGCACACATACTGTTCTAAAACAGATAGCGGCCGAGGTACTTACTATCTCGCCGGATGATGTCCAAGTTGTGATCGGAGATACCGAGAGCTTTGAAGTTGATGCCGCGCCTGGAGGGAGCAAAATTACCAACATGAGCGGACACGCAGTCGTGGCGGCCGCAGAGGAGATGCGTGAAAAGCTTAAGTCCGTTGCGGCCTCACTTCTCGGTTGCAGGGCAGACGAAGTGAAGTTGAATCACGGCCGCTTCTCGGTGGGAAAAGGATCGAAAAGTGCGGTCTCTTTTGCCGAGGTAGCCCGCCATGCCGCAGGAAAGAATGGTGGCCTACGCGTGCGGAAGAATTATAAGGTCAAGGTCCGGTCTGCTGTTGCTGGCTTTGTAGCCCAGGTAGCGGAAGTGGAGGTGGATAAAGAGACCGGTGTTCTTAACGTCAGACGGATTGTCACGGCGCATGATGTGGGGACTATTATCAATCCTTTGGGCCATCAGGGGCAGATTGAGGGTGGCGTCGTTCAAGGTTTGGGCTACGCAACAATGGAGGAGGTGGCGACTGAGAACGGTAAGGTCGTTACACTTAATCTCGGCGATTACCGAATTCCGTGCGTTAAAGATATCCCCGCATTGAAAACCGTCTTGGTTAAGGACGACTTATCCGGCCCCGGTCCATTTTCGGCGAAGCATATCGGAGAAAACGGTATTGTCGCTACTGCAGCGGCAATCGCCAATGCACTTGATGATGCGGTTGGGGTGAGAATCTTTGATCTCCCGCTAACGGCTGAGAAGATCTACTTCGCCCTGAAAGACGTGAGGCGAGAGGCTTGAGGCATGAGGAAAGTAAGGAATACTATTGCCTGTTGGCTTCCGCCTGTCGCCTCATTCTTACGTTAATGAGAGTTGATCGATGATCCGCGTGGTAGGTTTAGTTGCCAAGTATGAGGAGCCAAAGGCTGCCGAGATGGCAAGCTGGCTTGTCCCCTGGCTCAAGGAAAAGGGAAAGCAGGTCTTAGTGGAAGAGAGGATGGTCCGGGTCGGCGGGAGGTCTTGTAGCAAGAAGGAGATGGCTAGAAAGGCAGACCTTATCGTGGTCCTGGGCGGAGACGGGACTCTTCTCAGTATAGCCCGGTTGGTAGAACGCCCGAATGTCCCTATTCTTGGAGTGAATCTGGGAGGATTGGGATTTATCACAGAGGTAGCAGTCGACGAGCTGGAGTCGGTTTTGGACAAGACCCTCGCGGGAAATTTTTCCGTCGAGAAGAGAATGACTCTCGAGATCCGGGTTTACAGCAAACGGCACAGGCCGAATAAATTCCGGGTATTAAATGACGGGGTTATTGCCAAAGGGGCGCGAGCTAGAATCATAGACCTAGAGACCTATGTGGGAAAGGAGTATCTCTGCACCTATAGGGCAGATGGGCTGATAATCTCCACCCCTACGGGCTCAACGGCTTATTCTTTGGCAGCAGGGGGGCCAATCCTTTATCCCTCGCTGGGGGCGATTCTCCTTTCTCCTATCTGTCCCCATACGTTGACCAATCGACCCATCGTCGTATCCAGTAAATCCACGATTCGGGTAACCCTGCGTTCCGCCGGAGATACGGTCATACTCAGTCCCGACGGACAGCAGGGAGTGCTTTTAAACAACGATGATGTGGTAGAGGTTCGCGATTACAGAGTCCCAGTCTCTCTGGTGAAGGCCCCCTCCCGGGGCTACTTTGAGATACTGCGCAACAAGCTGAAATGGGGAGAGAGGTAAGCGGTTTCAGAGATGCTGCGGGAGCTGCGGATTAAGAATTTTGCCGTTATTGACCAGGTAACACTAGATTTAGCGCCCGGACTTAATGTCCTAACCGGGGAGACAGGTGCTGGCAAGACCATTATTCTCAACGCGCTGGCTCTCATCTCTGGAGCTAGGATCTCTTCTGACATCATTCGCCATGGAGAGGAAGAGGCGAGCGTTGAGGCGCTGTTTGAAGAGTTGCCAGAAGTGTTCCGAAATAAACTTAAAGAGGGAGGATACGGGGAAGAGGATGAGCTGGTGATCAAAAGGATTGTCAGTCGCTCGGGGAAAAACCGCATCTACCTAAGTGGAGGCCTTTGTCCTCTGGGATTCCTGTCCGAGGTAGGAAGCCACCTGATTCACATCTACGGCCAGCACGAACATCATGCACTGCTAAAATCTGAGACTCATCTCAAGTTGCTTGATGACTATGGTGGTTTGGAAGGAAAAACAGGGGAAATGAAGAAGAGGAACGACTCCCTTGGGCTTACCTGGGACTCTTTAAGGCAGGCCAGAGAGCTGCTTGATAGACGTAAGCGCGAAGAGGAGTTGCTACGGGCGCAGGTGCAAGAGATCTCCCACGCCCGGTTGCAGGTAGGGGAGGAGGAGGAGCTCAAGGCGAGAAAAAACGTCCTAATCCACGCAGAGAAGCTTTACCAGGGCTGCAAGGAAGGGGAGGAGATCCTCTACGATGGAGAGAATGCCTTAGTGAGCCGGTTGGGGAGATACATACTCCGGCTACGGGAGTTGGCGAACATTGATAACGGTCTTAACGATGCCGTAGAACTTCTTAACTCTTCTCTAGCCCAATTGGAGGAAGGGAATTCAGTTCTTCGACGTTATTCCGGTCGCGTCCAGTTCGACCCAGCCGCTCTGGAGCAGTTGGAAGAAAGACTCGCCGAGATCAATCGGCTCAAGAGGAAATACGATGGCTCCATTGAGAATATCTTAAAGATGCAAGAGCACGTTGAGGAAGAACTGAAAGCCCTTGATCGTGGGGAAGAGGAGATCCCTGCCCTCGAGCGGGCGTTTGAGGAGTCTCGCCGATCCGCCTGGCAGATGGCAGAGGCCCTCTCGCTCGAGCGGAAACGAGTCGCCAAGAAGTTTAAGAAGGAGATGGAGGAAGAGGTGGAAAATCTAGGGATGCCCGGGACCATTTTTGAGACTCGCTTCCTGGGTGCGGAGGAAGGTGAAGACGATCCGCCTTTCTTGCTGCGTGGAAGAAGGGTGACAGAGCGGGGGATGGATCAAGTTGAGTTTTATTTTTCTCCGAATCCGGGTGAGGATGTGAAACCCTTAGTGAAGATCGCCTCAGGAGGAGAACTGTCACGCCTCATGTTGGCCATCAAGTCGCTGGTCTTGACCAAAGGGGATATCTCTACGCTCCTCTTTGATGAGGTGGATGCTGGCATCGGTGGCCGCGTTGCTGAGATCGTTGGCAAGAAGCTCAAAAAAGTGGCCGCATCTCACCAGGTGATCTGCGTGACCCACCTACCACAGATCGCGGCGCTGGCCGACTCTCATTACGTGGTGCGAAAAGATGTGGTGAAAGGGAGAACATTTGCTGAGGTCAGAAGGCTAAATGATAAGGAGAGAATCGCGGAGGTGGCTCGTATGCTGGGTGGGGTTAAGATTACGGAAAAGACCAAGCGGCACGCAGAAGAGATGGTGAAGAGGGCCGAGGACTGAGGACCGAGCAAAATGCGCTCCGATCTGCCATTTTCAGTGGAGCGAGAACGTCGGCGTTGCTATTAAATCAGCACGCATAATTCCCGCACTGGGAGGGTTTGGGTGGTGTCTAGGTATTGATTCATATTCGACTCCCATCGGCTCCACCAGTATTATGTTTCCGCTCTTTTGCCCTGTTTTTCGCTATCCAGGTGGCACCAAAGGTAGCACCAAGAATGATGTATAAACCTTGGGCGAAGACAGGTCTTCGACAACTCGGCGCGTGGCGTGGAGTCAAAGAAAATAGCCTCATCACGACTTCTCTGGCGATCAACCTAAGGGCCGTCACGTGTATTATTCTTCCTGGTCGTCGTAGTTGTCCAGGAACCGTTGCAGCTTCTCGTATATCTGGTCCAGCTCACGTTGAACTTTTTTGTTGTTCGTATGATTAGCTTCCGCCGCAATGTACCCCTGAACCTCTTCAATGTCGTCAAGTGAAAGTTCTAGCTTGAGCTTACCGCGTTCCGCCACAGCCAGATGGCCAAAGTCAGGGTCAACAAAGGTACGCTCGCGAATGAGGCGAAGTTCTTCCTCGGAAAAATAAATCGGAAGCTTGCTGCCGTAAGGAATCTTTTTACGCTTTTGCGGCATGCCGGATCTGCCAACGGTTCAGTCATCAACGCCGCTTGAATTTGCGCACGTTGAGGGCCTTCCACAAGAGCCCGGGGTGGTTTTCAATTTTCGTAATC
>JAHFAO010000066.1 GCA_023250515.1 Deltaproteobacteria bacterium
ACGAGGGCGTCGATGCCGTCGTTGACAGCGGGCACGGGGACCACTTTGACATCCTTCCATGTGAGCCCTCCGTTCGCCAACTGCCCAAACATATTAAACCAGACCGCCTGATGCGCGGGATACTCCCCAGTCACCCGCTTCCCCTTGATGTCGTGGACGCTCTTTAACGGTGAGTCCTTCTTGACGAGCAGCCCGATAAGCAGCGGTGCTCCCCGCATCACGAGCCGGATACTGGGGGAGTGTGGGAAGTCATTCTTTCCGCCGACTTTGAGCTTCTGCGGCCCCACATACGCCATTCCCATGTCAACCCCGTTCACGAGCCCGAAGTCCAGCTCCCCATTGTTGAGAAGAGGGAGAAGAGTGCTGGTTCCCGTGTACGGCTGGATCGTCATCTGAACCGGCCCAGCCTCCGTGGAGACCTTAGCGAGTCCGCTCGCCAGCGCGTAGAAGACTGTACCCGGCGGGTTTGTCCCGATCGTAACCGCGCGCGGCAACTGCTGGGCCTGGGCTGAATCGAGCAGGAGCAGAGCCATCGTCATAAAGGTAGCAACCAGGAATCCGTATACATTTCGTTGTCTACACATGGGATATCCTCCTCTATTCCGGCATAATCTATTCCTACCCCTTCCTTGGTGTCAACCGCCTTCTATCCTAGGGGAGCTTCTTCCCGGTCCCATGGACCAGACACTGAGTGTAGAATAGCTGCATGAAATTCTCGGAGTTCTGTGCCCTGTGTCGCGAATTGGAGGCCACGCGTAGTCGGCCGGCCAAGAAAGCGTTAACGGCGACGCGTTTGGCTCTCGAACTATCATCTGGCAGTCGCTGATGAAGCTGGTGGTTTTGTCCCTGTGGGGAAGACCTTCAAAGGTCTCACCGATAAAGAATTCACTGCCATGACTGCTCATCTTCAGAGCCTCAAGATTGATGACGATGGCTACACCGTGACGGTCCGACCGGAGGTCGTCGTGGAGGTGGCCGAACTCCGCGCCCTATACGATAAACAGTTCACCTCCAAAAGCCGCCTGGAACTATGACTCTAATGCGCTTTTTACTCCGGGTAACTACCGAGTCTGGAGGACCTCTCCTGCCGGATTGGTTACTTTATCCCCGCGGATGATTACAGCCGCACCCCTCAGCGGGATTGCTGGCGGAGAAAAGCTTCAAGAAACCTGGAAGGGTTCTGGATACGTACACGCCGGTAGTGGCGGATAGCCAAAAGCTCCTTATCACCTGAAATAACTACATCTGCCTTCCCTGCCACGGCACATTCGAGAAACTTATTATCGGCAGGGTCACGCTTCACAACATGTACACGGGTTCCAGGCTTGATGACCTGGACAAAGGGAAGCAACTCCTCTTCGATGAGCCCTTTGATCTCCCCTTCGGACAGTTCGAATTTCGGGTAGGCCAAAACTCTCAGATACTCTTCTAGAATCTCGCGTGAGATTAAAACGGTGATGCTGCCTTTTTGCCAGAGAGGAACAAGCTGGGAGGAAATACCGGTGAAAAGGAGGGCAGATACCAGGACATTGGTGTCCAGCACGACCCGCACTAGCGGCCCCTGGCCCAACGGATCGCCTCATCAATATCTTTCTCCGTTAGCCCAAGGGCTTTGATCTTCGCACGCACCCGATTTAGCCTACTCCCAGTCCCCTCAATGCGTACCGGCTTTAACACAATCTCTTCTCCACGGAGGCTCACCTCAAAGTAGTCTGTATCGGGAATCTTCTCCACGATGGCTTTCGGGAGGGTGATCTGATTCTTGACGGTCTTTTTGGCCAACATTTCCTCAACTCCGTGAAGTAAGGATACATTGATTCCTTGCCTCACTCAAGGGAAGTCGGGTAGGAGTTAAGGCCGATCTAAAGGAAGAGGCTGGTAAGCCTGTCCGTTGCGGATGGCCAGGACCGGTACGAGAGTCTGACGGGCTGTGAGAGATGCACCTTGAGAATCCACGGCCTTCCATTCACGCTCCTCAAGTCTCAACACCGAGATGTCGGCCACGCGTCCCACTTCTAGGGAACCCAGCTCATAGGCTCGGCCTAGTAGCCGGGCAGCGTTGACTGTGGCCATCTTCACCACTTCTAAGAGCGAAAAGCCAAGCGTCATTAGCTTTGCCATGGTTGTAGGCAGGTCATAAACTGGACCCAAGCGATTGAGGCGATGTCCATCAGTCGAGACCGCGTCCGGCTCCAGCCCCTGATCCAGCACTCTTTGGGCCACTCTGAAGTTCAAGTTGTGAAGGCCATGTCCTACATCAAAGAGAATACCTGCATCCCGGGCTGCACCCACCTCGGGCCAGAGCTTGCCACTGGGGTCGAGGAGCCCTCCGGGATGGACTGTAAACATATGCGTGAGGGTGTCCCCAGGACGCAGGTGAGCTAGGATCTCGCCAACGAGAGGAGGCCTTGCCTCACGTCCCCAGCTCTCGCCGATGTGTACCAAGAGCGGCAGACGGAGGCTGTCCGCCAGCCGCCGCGCCCGGCGCAGCGGCTCCAAGCCTTGCGATCCCAGGGCCGTCCCGGTAGCCATCACTTTGATCCCGACGATCATATCGCGGTTCGCCTCTACGGCTTGGCCAATTCGCTCTTCATCAATCAAGCGGGGATCGGCCAGCGTACTATAGCCCGGGCCAGCCACCGAGCCCAGTGTCGAAAGGTTGATGTAAGCCAGAACACGGCTTTTAGCAGGCTCCGCAATATGCTGACGGAAGACCCTTATGAGGCTGTGTCCAGCGCTTCCGGCATCCACGACCGTGGTTACTCCAGAGCCCACCCCGAAAACGTCCGGATCGGCACCAAAGGTACCCAGTCCGTCCATCACATGGAGGTGGACATCGATCAATCCTGGGAGGACTAGGAGATCCCTGACGTTGATAACCTTAGCGCCTTCAGGAGGAAGGTTGGCCCCAATCTCGTCCATGCGCCCCTCTCGGACCCGCACATCGAGAATTTTATCCAGACCCTGGCTGGGATCTAAGACTCGACCGCCTTTTAAAAGCAGGCCCGTGTTTGGCACCTTAAGAATGGGTGAGGAGATGAACGATTGCAAAGACTGCTGGCCTAACGAGTCTGCAGGACTTGTCCTGCCAGATTGGTCACCTTGTCTACCCGGATAACTACTGCCGCGCCCTTGCGCTCTGGATCCTTGTCCAGTTCATCCTTAACCGTCCGCGCCATGACCTGATCCCTGATGGGCCCCTGCTCATGGACCGTGACCACCCCATGGAAGCGCCAATTGACTCTGCTCTTGGGGTCTCTAAAGAGCACCACGACGCGTGGATTTTCCGAGACATTCTTAAGGTGCTGGCGTCTCGTGCGCTCCCAGTAGGCTAGGGATTCTCCATCAAAAACCATCATGCTGCCCTTATATCCGATATCTGGTTCTCCATCGGCCGCGGCCGTAGCGAGAATGCAAGGACAGCCATTGGCGAGCGCATTGTCAATCATCTCGCGCATTTGATCTATTAAAGAAATCATACGTTTCCTCCTTGTATAGTTTTACACCGGCCATTCTTCCAGCCGATAGGCCTGATCCCAGAAAAGAAACTCGTAGCGACTGCTTAAGAGAAAATGAGAGTGCATGATCTTTTCCTCCTCGCCTTTGGCGCTCGCTCCTAAATGATTCATCAGCCGGATCTGCTCTCGCACCGGCTTCCAATACCCTTCCGACGCATAGGTCTCGATCCATTCGCGGTATATTTTTGGACTCTTAGGACGATTCTTATATAGCCTTCTCCCTACTTCGCCGTAGATCCAATAGCATGGAAGGACCGCCGAGACAATCTCCCCTAAGTTTCCCCCTCGTGCTACCGCTTGCAGATGTCTCGTATAGGCCTCGGTGATCGGTCCCTTGGGTGTGGTGTCGAGCTGCCTTTGGGAAAAACCCAAACTCTTACCGTAGCTAGCATGGAAAGTCCTCTCAACCTCGACCGCGATCAGGGCATGACGGGTAAAGATTTCCAGTGTTTTAAGATCGGACGACTTGGCACCGCCCAGACAGAGGACTTGAGCGAAATCGAGAAGATAGAGGTAGTCCTGAAGGATAAAATAGGTGAAGCGATCCATGGGGAGGGTCCCGGCATAGAGCTCACGGAGAAAGGGATGGGCGTGAATCTCGCGCCAGATTTTATCCGCTTTTCGTCTTAACTGCTCGCTGAACGTCCTCGCCACCTAAGCTGCCTGCCTAGCAGAAAACTTGTCCATGGCCCTATTCCTTCTTGCAGTTTGTCTAAATTCTTTCTATAACATAGCCCCGACGGGTTGTCATGTTTATAGCTGCTGCGGCAGAATCGCAGCAAGGAGCAGAAAGGAAAAGCAATGAAAAAAAAGATTCGCATGCGCGTCAACGGGAAGAAAATCGAGGTGGAGGTTCCCACCAACCGCCTTTTGGTAGACTGCTTGCGCTATGACCTGGGATTGACCGGCACCAAAGAGGGATGCAGCGTCGGGGTCTGTGGCGCCTGCACGGTGCTGATGGACGGGGAGATGGTCAGCTCTTGCCTCGCCCTGGCGGTATTTGCCGACGGCCACGAGATCACAACGGTCGAGGGATTGGCCAAAAACGGCGAGCTGCATCCGGTCCAGAAAAGCTTCATCCAATACGGCGGCTTCCAGTGTGGGATCTGCACCCCAGGTCAAGTAGTAGCAGCCAAGGCCCTGCTGGATGAGATTCCCAAGCCTAATGAAGAACAGATCAAGGAATGGATGATGGGAAATCTCTGTCGCTGCACAGGCTATTACAAGATCATCGAGTCGATTCAAAAGGCGCACCAATTCGCCAGATAAGGACACAGCCATGATACCTTTCGAATACCGCACCCCTAAGAGTCTGAAGGAAGCCCAAAAGGATCTGAAAGAGTTCGGCACCGACGCCAAGCTGATCGCCGGGGGAACAGCTCTCGTCATCATGATGAAGCAGCGACTTGTACGCCCCACGTGCTTGATCAGTTTGCGCTCGGTGCGCGGCTTAAACGGCATCACCCAAAAAGACGGCGGGCTGCGCATTGGCGGCCTGGTAACTCATCGTGAGTTGGAAACTTCTTCCCTGGTGCGTCGACGCTTGCCGCTCTTGGCCGAGACCTACCGGCACGTCGCCACGATCCGCGTGCGCACCATGGCGACCGTGGGAGGCGGGCTTGCCCATGCCGATCCCAACCAGGACCCACCGCCCACCCTGATTGCCTTAGGGGCAACCGTAAAGGCGGGCTCGTCCAACGGCAGCAGGGTCATTCCCTTGGACGGATTCTTTACCGACTACTATGAGACGGTGCTGAAGCCGGACGAAGTCATCACCGAGGTTTTTGTCCCTCGCTTACCCGCAAACAGTGGGGCCGCTTTTCTCAAATTTCTCCCCCGCACCGCAGATGACTATGCGACGGTCTCCGCCGCGACTGTGGTCACCCTGGACCGCGCGAGGAAAATCTTTACCGATGTACGGATCGCTTTGGGAAGCGTGGGGACGACACCGATTCGCGCCCGAGAGGCCGAGGCGGTGCTACGTGGACAGCCTGTCAAAGCTGAGGCGCTACGCGAGGCTGCCGAGAAGGCCAAGCAGGCTGTCGATCCGGTGAGCGATTTCCGCGGCTCGGCGTCCTACAAAAAGGAGATGGCCGGAGTGTTTGTTCGCCGTGCCCTAGAAAAAGCTCTGGAGGGTCTATCCGGGAGAGGCAAAGCTAAGCGAAGCCGCCCGGCACCAAAAAGGAGGAAAAGGTGAAGTTCAACCAACGTGCGGTCATCCCTGTGGCTCGCCAACCCCTGTGGGACTTTCTCATGGACGTCCCCAAGGTGGCCCGCTCCCTCCCAGGAGTAGAAGCGGTTAGCCAAATCGATGACACCACATATCAGGGGACTCTGAAGGTGCGTGTGGGTCCCATCTCCCTTAACCTCCAGGGGAAGATTATTGTAGAACAGCGCGACCGCGAGAATTGGCGTGCTGCTCTTCGGGCTGAGGCGAGCGACCGGATGGCGGCCGGGGCAGTCAAGAGCAAGACCAGCATGGAGCTCAAGGAGATCAGCCCCAAAGAGACGGAGCTCCTTGTCGAGACCGATGTCAACATCCTGGGCAAGATCGGCGAGTTCGGCCAACCGATCATTCGCAAGAAGGCGGACACGATGCTTCAAGAGTTTGTGGGGAACATCAAGAAGCAGTTGGTCGGAAGTTAAGGTAGTACCCGCCGCCTCTCTGTCCCTTTCACCCTTCCTGATACGCCGCTTGACTCAGTTGTTTGCGGCTCAAAGAGTTGTTTCTATAAGAAGAGGTTTCTATCTTGGGGTGGATCTTTACCGAGACCTCAATACTCCGAAGGGCTAACAGATTCCAGAAATGGCTTACAAATTCCATATCGCCATACCAATATACTAGCTCTCTGTTCGTATTGGATAATGGCCGATGAATCAACGCGCTAGCGGTGGTTCCAATGTGGTTTTCTCTTCTCTAAGAAAGCCCGCACGCCCTCTTCCACGTCCTCGGTTTTCAGCAGCTCCTGGATATAGAGATCCTCGGACATTTGCAGGCCCTCAGAAAAATTTTTTAGCGATATCTCCCTCAATCCCTTGAGTGCGATGCGTAGAACGGCCCGACTCTTGCTTTTAAGCTCTCTCAAGAGGCCCTCCAAGACCTGCTCCAGTTCATGGAGCGGGACTGCGCGATTAATCAATCCAATCGCCAAGGCTTCCTGAGCCGAGATCCTACGTCCTGTAAGAATCATCTCTGCAGTTCGATGATAGCCAAGTTGGAAAGGAAAACGGGCCAGGGCAACAGGGGGATAACAGCCGACATCAATTTCCGGGGTGGCAAAGAAGCTATCCTCAGAGGCCAAGATAAAATCGCAGGAGTTTGCCAGCTCACAGCCTCCCCCCAGACAGGCCCCTCGCACTAGGGCTATGGTGATTTGAGGAAGGGACAAAAGGCTTCGAATCACGCCGTGGACCGCTTCCAGCATCTCCGGAACCTTCTCGCGGGTGTGATCCTTGACATCGACTCCGGCCGAAAAGGCCCGCTCGCCGCCTCCACGGATAACGAGAAAGTCGACGGTGGCATCACCAGCCACCGAGTCTAGAACCGCTTTGAGCTCCCTCAACATGGAGAGATCCAACACATTGAGTGGGGGACGCTCGAGCGTTATCGAAGCTGTCCGATCTTTTTTTTCTAGGAGAATACTCATCCTGCGACTACCGGGCCTCAGCAGGCTTCTTCAGGAGGGCGGCTCTTTCTTTTCGAACTTCTGGTATGGAAAGGATAACGAAATTGGCGAGGAAGATTGTCCCGGCAAGAAAGTAAAAGGCTGCCAGGATACCCCAGCGGTCAGCGATAAAGCCACAAAGAACCGGAGACAAAGAGCTAAATACGGATTGAGCGCCCGAAAAGACACTCACCGTTGTTCCTCCCATCTCCTTGGGTCCTATGTCTAAAACCCATGCCCAGATAACTGGCCTTATGGCATAAAGGAAAAAGCCCAAAAGGGCCAAGACCGCAATGAACAACCAAGTGACTTGAAAGTAGGCGAGCGCAATGAGGACAATGCTGGTAGAGATGAGTCCGGCGGTGATGACAGGTTTTCTTCCGCTTCGATCTGAGATGCCGCCAGCCAGGGGAGTCGAAATCATACCGGCCGTTTGGGCCACAGATAGATAGAGCCCAGCTAGGGCACTGGAGAGACCTACGTGGTGGGTCAAATAAATGGGAAGGAAGGTATGCAGACCGGATTGTGTCATCGAACGCATGCCGGCAGCGCAAATCAGAAGAACGAGGTGAGAGTTCTGGGCCATGCTTTTGATCCCGTTCAGGTAGTACGAAAACGAGATTCCTGCCCTGCCTTGGGACTGCATCTCTGGCTTACCGAAGAGAAACTTCCATAAGACAATGGCAATGAGCAGCCCAGGAATGAGATTCAGAAAGAGGGCATTGCGCCATGAGAAATAGAGGAGAAGCACACCAACCAGCAAAGGCGCAAGGCTTTCCCCCACATTGGGGCCCACGGCGTGGATAGCGATGGCAAAACCGCGCCTCTCGGGATATTTCTCAGAGAGAGTGGAAATAGCCGCTGGATGCCACAGATAATTGCCCACGCCGACAAAGGCCATGAAAAAAACCACCCAAAAGTAGCTATAACTTAGTCCAACAAAAAAGTAGGGAATCCCAGTGCAGAGCAAAGCCAGGGCCATCAGCAAACCTCTTCGTCCGATGATGTCCACTAGCATCCCTGAAGGGATGTTGACAGCAAGGTTCGCCGCTGCCCTGATGGTGATGAGAAAACCCGCCTGGCTATAGGTGAGATCCAACTCGCGGACGAGAAAGGGAAGGAGAAGATAGAAAGTTGCGGGACACCAATGAGTGAAGGCGTGACCCAAGGTAACCAGCCATAGAAGAGAGTCCGTTTGTTTGAGCTCCTTCCATTTTTCCCTAACCTGTTTGAGCCAGTTCATCCCAATCCCTTTATTACGGCAATTTCCTCTTATTAAACTAGCGACCTCGTTTTTACAAGGGCTTCCGCATTCGGCCCTGTGTTTGACAAAAGGAAAATAAATACCTAGAATAAAACAGTTTTTCGCATCAATAGGAGGGGGATCACATGAAAACTCTGCGGCTTCTAATCGCTCCGGTAATCCTTTCCATAGCTCTCTTTTCGGTCCCAGGGCAGGCTGCTGCAGATGAATACGACGACAGCCAGTCCAATCCCCTCAGGATTTTAGCTTATGTACTCCATCCCATCGGTGTCATTACGGAATGGACTGTCACTAGACCGTTCCACTTCCTAGTAAGCGGCACTAAGGCGCAGGAGTATATCTTCGGTCATAAACCCCATCCACCTCTCTTTACCGATCCCCAACCATTCCATTCCTATGGAGTTTCAAAACAGGAACCTGTGAAGGAGACACTCCCCCCCAAGAAGGCTGCACCTAAAGAGCCGGTGGCTGAGAAAATAATCGTTAAAGAGGTCATCGTGGAAAAGCCTGTCCTCAAGGAGGTTCTTAAGATAGTCGAGGTTGAAAGGGTCGTTTTCGCTGACATCGCTTTTCGCTTTGACTCGGCCCAACTGACAGATCTCGGTAAGGGTAAGGTCTATCTCATAGCCCAAAAACTCAAGGAAAAATCCAATATTGTCGTTGTGGTTGAAGGCCATGCCGATTATGTGGGGAGTGATGAATACAACCAGAGGCTGGGGCTCCGCCGGGCACAGACGGTGATGAAGGAACTGGCAGAGCTAGGGATCGAGCCGGGCCGAATGTCGGCAGCCAGTTTAGGAGAGTCCAAGCCGCTCATTGATCAGCAAACTGATTGGGCGCGCGCTGCCAACCGGCGAGTGGAGTTCAGGGTGACTCCCTGAGGAAGGCCTCTTTGGATCTCAAAAGCCCGGCTGAGAAAATACGGCTGGGCTTTTTTTTACAGCTCCTCCCCCAGGATAGCCATCGCCATGATTTACCATCCCAAGGATGCTTTCTATCGCAGGGCAAAAAGGGAAGGCTACCGCTCTCGCGCAGCTTACAAGCTTTTAGAACTCAACCGGCGCTTTAACATCATTAGGAGGGGGGATCGAGTTGTCGACCTCGGTGCCGCGCCCGGAGGGTGGCTGCAGCTCGTCTCGCAACTGACAGGAAAAGAGGGCAAGGTCATAGGGGTGGACATCCAGCCCATCGAACCCTTTCCAGAACAGAACATCTTACTTCTCCAGGAGGATATCACTTCGGGGGACAGCCAAAAAAAAGTAAAGGAACTTTTGGGATCCTGGGCCGACTGTGTCCTCTCAGATCTCTCCCCACGCCTAAGCGGCATCCACCATGCGGATGTCATTCGCTCCCTCGAACTAAGTCGCTCGGCGCTGAAGATCGCCTGCAGCCTCCTTAGGCCAGGAGGCAATTTTCTGGTCAAGACGTTTGTAGGGGAAGAATTGAATACCTTCTCCCTAGAACTCAAGAAACACTTCCGGTCTATTCAGCGCACCCGCCCTGAAGCTACCCGCAAAGGCTCTTCGGAGATCTACTTCTGCGCCAAAGGGTTCCAAAAAGGGGAGGGTTATGGAGAGCTGGGGGACCAATGACTGAGCTTTTCGACGTTGGAATCCCTATGAATCCCTGGGTGATATTGCCACTGGTCATCCTCGCCACAGCCATTGTGGCTTATTTGATCAACGCCGTTATTCTTTGGTTTCTTAGAAGGATCGTGCAGAGGACCTCAACGGAGATGGATGACCGGATATATCAACTCCTGGAGAGATACCTCTTTCCGCTTCTCAGCATAGCAGGACTTCTCCTCATTGTGGATGCGCTTCCTCTTCCCGTAGAGGTTCTTCGGGCGATACACCGGCTCCTCATCCTTTCGGGTCTCCTCCTAGCGGTCTTTTTTTTGACTAAGGCGGCCTTGCTCATCTTGCATCATTTTGAAGCCCACTATGAAGCGGTAGCGAACATCAAAGGGCCTGTCGAAATTCTCACCAAGATTATCTTCATCACGGTTGGGGCCATGATTATCCTTGACAATCTGGGAATTTCTTTGACCCCGCTTATCACGACCTTCGGGATTGGAAGTTTGGCAGTAGCCATTGCCTTGCAAGATACCCTGGGGAACTTTTTTGCCGGACTTTACATTAAGGCAGATCGGCCCATAGAGCTGGGCCAGTACGTCCGATTGGAAAGCGGACAGGAAGGATATGTGGACCACATCGGTTGGCGCTCCACCCGGATTCGGGCACTGCAGAACAATATCATCGTTGTCCCTAACAGCAAGCTGGCCCAGACCATCATCACCAACTTCAACCTGCCTGGGAAGCAGATGGCCTTATTGATACCCATCGGGGTCTCCTACGACTCAGATCCCCAAAGAGTGGAAGAGATTTTGGTAGATGAAGCGAAAAAGGCCGTGGGGGAGGTGGACGGGCTGCTCGGCGATCCTGAACCCTTTGTCCGTTTCATCCCTGGCTTCGGGGATTCCTCTCTCAACTTTACCCTCACCTGCCAGGTGAGACAATTTGTGGATCAGTTTCTGGTGCAGCATGAACTGAGAAAGAGAATCTTGAAGCGGTTCGAGAAAGAGAAGATCCATATCCCCTTCCATAGGGCTTACCTCAAGCCTGATTCTGATGACAGTTCCAGAAGCTGATCTCAGGAAATAGACATGAATCACGAAGAGAGATAAGCTGTATCCGTAAGCGAAGGGGAAAAGAAAGCCATGACGCTTCAAAAACAGTTTAGAGAGTCATCTGATGGACCCTGTGCAGCAGGCGAAATCCGGCCAGTCCGAACTGATGTGAGGCTGATCACCGAAGACGACATCTATCTTTTCAACGAGGGGAGCCACTTTCAGCTATACGAGAAACTCGGTGCCCATGCCCTGAGTGCGGAGGATGGGCGCGGAACCTATTTTGCTGTCTGGGCGCCTGACGCTGAGCAGGTCTTTGTTATCGGTAGCTTCAATGGCTGGGATAAAGCGAAACACCCCTTGCACCCGAGGGGCCAGTCGGGGATCTGGGAGGGCTATGTCCCGGGCGTGGATAAGGGCACTTTGTATAAGTACCACATCGCCTCCCGCTTCCATGGCTATCGGGTGACCAAGGCCGATCCTTTTTCGGTTTTCAACGAAATACCCCCTAAGACGGCCTCGATCGTCTGGGATTTAAATTATGCCTGGGGGGACGAGGAATGGATGTCGGAGAGGCGCCGCCAGCGGAACGGGCTGGACAAACCCATGGCCATCTACGAGGCGCATCTGGGTTCCTGGAGGCGGGTAACTGGAGAAGAGAACCGCTCCCTTTCATACAGGGAGCTGGCTTTCCAACTGGCTGAGTATGTCCAGAGGATGGGATTCACCCATGTGGAATTTCTCCCACTCATGGACCATCCTTTCTTCGGTTCCTGGGGATATCAGATTACGGGTTACTTCGCGCCATCAAGTAACTATGGCACACCGCAGGATCTTATGTATCTCATTGATTGCCTGCACCAGCGCGGGATTGCGGTGATCCTTGACTGGGTGCCTTCGCATTTTCCCACCGACGAGCACGGTCTGGGTTTCTTCGACGGAACGCACCTCTACGAGCACGCTGACCCGCGCCAGGGTCTTCACCGCGAGTGGGACAGTTTCATTTTCAATTATGGGCGAAACGAAATACAGAGTTTCCTCATCAGTAATGCCCTTTTCTGGCTTGAGAAGTACCACGCAGACGGCCTCCGTGTGGACGCAGTCGCCTCTATGCTTTACCTTGATTATGCGCGAAAAGATGGTGAGTGGATACCGAACAAATACGGCGGCCGGGAAAACCTCGAGGCCATTACGTTCCTCCGGCGTTTGAACGAGGAGATCTATAAAAATTATCCCGACGTCCAGACGATTGCCGAGGAGTCCACGGCCTGGCCCATGGTCTCCGGACCCACCTTCGTGGGTGGTCTAGGCTTCGGCCTCAAGTGGGACATGGGGTGGATGCACGACACGTTAGAATACATGTCCAAGGAGCCTGTTCACCGAAAGTACCATCACAACAAACTGACCTTTCGGATGCTCTACGCTTTTCACGAGAACTTTATCCTACCCCTCTCTCATGACGAGGTCGTTTACGGCAAGGGCTCGCTCCTCAGCAAGATGCCAGGAGATGACTGGCAGAAGTTTGCTAACCTGCGCTTGCTGTTCGCTTATATGTACGCCCAGCCCGCCAAGAAGCTGCTTTTTATGGGGGGGGAGTTCGCCCAGTGGCAAGAGTGGGTCCACGACGGCAGCCTCGACTGGAACCTAGTAGAGTTTGCTCCGCACTCCGGCCTTCAGAGGTGGGTGGCGGATCTAAACCGGCTCTACAGGAACGAACCGGCGCTCCACGAGCTCGACTGCGACCCGGTTGGCTTCGAATGGGTCGACTGCAACGATGTCGAATCGAGCGTGGTCAGCCTCATTCGGAAAGGGAGGTCCACAGACGGCATCGTGCTCGTCGTCTGCAATTTCACACCCGTACCCCGTTACAGTTATCGGGTAGGTGCTCCGCGCAGCGGCTTTTGGAGGGAGATGTTGAATAGCGACGGCGCTATGTATGGAGGCAGTGGTCAAGGTAACCTGGGCGGGGTGGAGGCAACCTCGATAGCCTTGCACGGTCGCCCCTTCTCCCTCACTCTCAATCTCCCTCCCCTGGCAGCCGTCTTCTTGAAGAGTGAGTCTTGGACAACCCGTGAGGCGAATATCTAGGAGAAAGTGATGAGAGTATGGCCGGGAAATCCGTATCCACTTGGAGCAACCTGGGATGGCTCAGGAGTCAATTTCGCGCTGTTTTCCGAGAATGCCACAGGGGTCGAGCTGTGTCTGTTTGACGGGCTGGAGGGAAACCGCGAGGTGGGTCGAATCCAGATGACGGAACAAACCCACCAAGTCTGGCACGCCTACCTGCCGGAAGCGCGTCCAGGGCAACTTTATGGCTATCGGGTACACGGACCTTACCAGCCTTCAGCAGGTCATCGATTCAACCCTGCCAAGCTCCTTATCGATCCCTACGCCAAGGCCATTGCCGGGACCCTCCGGTGGAGCGACGCTCTGTTGGGCTATGCGATAGGGCACACGGACGCCGACCTATCTAGAGACGAACGCGATAGTGCGCAGGGAGTGCCGAAGTGTGTGGTGGTTGACCCAGCTTTTAGTTGGGGAAGTGACACCCCTCCACGGACCCCTTGGCACAAGACATTGATCTACGAGATGCACGTCAAGGGGTTTACGGCCCGCCATCCAAAGGTGCCTAAGGAACTAAGAGGAACTTATTCTGGGCTCACCCAACCCGCGATCATGGACTATCTCCGTTCGCTAGGGATTACAGCGGTAGAGCTTATGCCGGTTCATCAGTCTGTGGATGACAAAAATCTGGTGGACCGGAGGCTCACCAATTACTGGGGATATAACTCAATCGGTTTCTTGGCGCCTGACGCTCGATATGCCAGTTCTGGGGCGCTGGGCCAGCAGGTGGCGGAGTTCAAGACCATGGTCAAAACATTTCACCGCGAAGGGATCGAGGTGATCCTGGATGTGGTTTACAACCACACCGGGGAAGGAAACCACCTCGGCCCGACGCTTTGCTTTAGAGGTATTGACAATGCAGCCTATTACCGTCTTAAGGCCGACAATCGACGCTACTATGTGGATTATACAGGCTGTGGCAATACGCTGAACATGACCCATCCACGCACGCTCCAGCTTATCATGGACAGTCTGCGCTACTGGGTGCTCGAGATGCATGTGGATGGGTTCCGGTTTGACCTGGCTTCTGCCCTGGCACGCGAGCTGCATGCAGTGGAGCGTCTAGGGGCGTTTTTCGACATTATCCACCAAGATCCGGTGCTGTCTCAGGTAAAGCTCATCGCCGAACCATGGGATCTGGGAGAGGGCGGCTACCAGGTCGGGAACTTTCCGGTTTTGTGGGCAGAATGGAACGCAGAATATCGGGATACTGTGCGGCGCTTTTGGAGAGGGGATGGGGGGTTAGTGGGGGGGTTGGCTTTTCGCTTGACCGGAAGCAGTGATCTGTATGGACGAGGGGGCCGTCGTCCCTACGCCAGTATAAATTTTGTAACGGCCCATGATGGCTTCACCCTGTCCGATCTGGTGAGCTACAATGAGAAGCATAATGAGGCCAACGGGGAGGAAAATCGGGACGGTTACGACGGAAACCTAAGCTGGAATTGTGGGGTAGAAGGGCCGACTGACAACCTAGAAATTCTTGCGCTGCGAGCCCGCCAGCAGCGGAACTTCTTGGCGACTTTGATTCTCTCCCAAGGGGTGCCGATGCTCCTAGCAGGCAACGAGATCGGGCGCACCCAGGGAGGGAACAACAACGCCTATTGCCAGGACAACGAGATCTCGTGGATGGACTGGAAAATGGATCGAGGGCGGCGGGAATTACTGGACTTCACCAAGCTCTTGATCCAGCTGTTTCATCAACATCCGGTCCTACGGCGCCGCAAGTTTTTCCAAGGGCGGACGATCCGCGGCTCAGAAGTCAAAGACCTGGCATGGTTCCGGCCAAATGGGAAAGAAATGACTGACGAAGACTGGAATAACTCATTTGCCCGTTGTCTAGGTCTCCGGCTCGCCGGTGATGCGATCGAGGAGGTTGATGCTCATGGCAACAGGATTGTGGATGACACTTTGCTGATTCTTCTGAACGCGCACCATGAACCAGTACCGTTCGTCCTGCCGGCGCACCGACGCAAGCTGCGGTGGCGGGTGGTTTTGGACACTAGTAAGCCTATAGCGAGGCCGCAGCAACTGATCCGGGGCGGGGAACCGTACGAGCTGGAGTCACGCTCTTTAGTGGTACTGCGGCTCCCAAAGAATGACGAAGCAGAGTCTGGGGAGATGAAGTCGCAGCCTCTGCTTAACGGGACCAAGACACCCGTGAGTTTCATCTAGACCCATCTACTCCACTGTCACGCTCTTGGCCAGGTTACGGGGTTGATCCACGTCAGTGCCGCGGTGGACAGCAATGTGATAGGCAAGGAGCTGTAGCGGAATCGTGAGCACGATCGGGGTGAGAAAATAGGAGGCCTTGGGAACAGTTAATACCCGGCAGTCCGCTGCCTCAACAGAGCCTTTGTCCTGATCGGTCAGGACAATCACCTTTCCACCCCTGGACTCCACCTCTTTAAGATTTCCCAACGTCTTTTGAAAATAGCGGTCTTTAGGCAGAAGAACCACGACGGGAACCTTTTCGTCGATTAAAGCAATCGGGCCATGTTTCATCTCACCTGCGGGATATCCTTCGGCGTGGATGTAAGAGATCTCCTTTAACTTCAGGGCTCCCTCCAAGGCAATAGGGTAGTTAATCCCCCTTCCCAGGTAAAGAAAATCAGAAGCCTTACTCAGATCCCTGGCTAAAATCTCCAATTCACTCTCAAGCTTCAGGGCCTCCTCGACCCAATGGGGTAGATGCATGAGATCTTCCAGGAGCCTCTTGGCCTCGGCTCGCCTTAAGCTACCCCTCAGCCGTCCCAAGCCAATGGATAAAAGATATAGGGCGGTGAGCTGTGTGGTGAAGGCCTTGGTGCTTGCTACACTGATCTCCGGCCCGGCATGGGTATAGAAGACCCCATCGGATTTGCGCGCCAACGACGAGTCCACGACATTACAGACAGAAACGACTCTTGCTTTTTTCGATCGAGCCATATCCACCGCTGCCAGGGTATCCGCCGTCTCTCCCGATTGACTGACAAGAAGGAGAAGAGAGCTAGCGTCGATAAGAGGGGAGCGATAACGAAACTCCGACCCGTAATCTACCTCGGCCGGAATCTGCGCGATCTCCTCCAGCATGAATTTCCCCAGAAGGGCGGCATGCCATGCGGTCCCGCAGGCGACCAGATGAACTCTCTTGATCTGCTTGACTTCGCTTGCCCTAAGATGGACTTCCTGCAGTGAAACCTCACCCTCCCTGAGGGAGATCCGTCCGCGGAAAGTATCGGCGAGGGCCCGAGGTTGCTCATGGATCTCTTT
>JAHFAO010000003.1 GCA_023250515.1 Deltaproteobacteria bacterium
AGCACGCTATCGAGCGCGCTGAACGGAGGCCGTTTCCCTCCTTCTGGAATCTCAGGAACCGGGTCACCTGGCTTCCAGGGTTCAGCAGGCGGTAGCGCACGTAAATTTCTTTCGGACACAAAGGGCGTGGCCGGCCCACTGACAATAGGAGCCTGAGTCTCTAAACCCTGCGCCAGCCGCAAGCTAGACCAGGTTTTGCTCTTTGGAGCAATAGCGATGAGGGAGGGGAGGTCTGAGGCAGGGCTTCTAGCGGCGCATGAGTCCTTTGCCACCCATTGGCCGACATCGAGTCGCTGTACACTGACAATGGAACAGTAGAGCTGCCCTGGTGGAGCGTATATGAAAGTCGCAAGCTCATTGTGAATGGTCACATGGATGGGTTCGCCACGCCGGTAGCTGAGCTTGTCTGAAGTCACCTGCACAGCCGAGAGAATATCGCTTGCATGCACTGCGTCATCGCGGACAGAACAGCTCGTCGCCCCAGCAGTAATTATTAAGATGGCAAGTGTGGCCAGCAGGTCTCTTATTCCGATCATTGCAAATAACGACGAAGCTCATCCCTTCGTCACGGAGCCAAAGGTAGCGCCACCAAGGAGAAGTCCTGCGCGGTGGCGGTACCCTCGGTGATAGGCCTTTTACATCTTTGCATTGCGAGCTGTCAAGCTATCGCCCAGCAAAAGTAGCTTTTCTTAGAATTTTTTACTTCTTGGTGTGAGATGTTCGGGCGAAGGTGTGACTTTCAAAGATTTCTTACGCTGAGAATGTAAAGAACGTTTACAGCTAAAACTGGACAGAGAACTTTCCTCCGATCCAGCACGCCAGACAGAGCTCAGGGGTATACTGTCCGGCATCCCATAACTCAAAGATGACGACCGAGAGCACTTCCGTACCACGCTTCACTTCCCCCACAACGACAAAAACCTGGGTGGAACCTCTTTGGCGAGAAACAAAGGGCCAGAGGAGTAAAAGAGAATCCCACCGGCGTGCGCTCCCTGGGAATCAACCACTAAGATGCTGGGAAGGGCGTCGCGCCTTTTTCCTACAGCGAGTGCCTCTTCTAAGGAAGCACTGAGATGCACATACTGCCTGCCCCTTGGTTTCAGCCCTTCGCGCAGGATGGTCTGAGCCAGGTCGCGGGCCGTACCATGATAGAGGTGGGGTGGAGGTTCGACGCTCTCCAATCCAAGATCCACAGGGAAGGAGTGTCCATATGTCGCACGCACCTTACCTTCCCTCAACTCGAAGCGCTTCTTGTCAACGTCCTCTATAACGCTGAGGATCTCTCCCTCGGTGATCTCCGAAAAACGCTCTTGAACCCTCTCGGTGAGATCGCCCCAAGGAACAAAGCCCTGTGGATCGAAGCGCAACGGATAATCCGGGGGCCGGTGGCGTAGAAGAAAGCTTAGAAAACGAGAGACGCGCTCTGGAGGAACCATAACAATTAAAAGTAGTCAGAATTCAGAATTATGGCTTCTGGATTCTATCTTCTGGATTCTGGTTTTTGCTGTCCGGAGATCAAGGAATAGACATGATAGGCAATGCCGGTCGCTTCGTAACCATCGAGACCGCTGGCTTGAGCGATTGAAAAGAGCTGATAGGCCAGGGCGCTGAATGGAACCGGGATCTCCATCTCTTTGGCCATTTCCAACCCGAAGCCCACATCTTTGGGCATCCAGGATTTGCGGGGCTTAAACTGACGGCTAACCAGGGTCTGGCAGATGCGCTCCACTGCCTCCGAGTGGTTCTGTGAATTGCGCAGTACGTTGTGAAAAGTCTCTTCCGAAACCCCACCCCTCTTAAGCCAATTGAATATCTCCGCTATGCCCATATGTTGAATGGCGCCCAGCATGGCTATAGCGTTCTTAACCAGCTTGGCGTTGCCCAACCCTCCCACATGGAGGATCTTCTTTCCCATGGCTTGAAAGACCGGCAGGTGCTGATCGAAGAGCTCCTTCGGACCGGACACCCAGAGCGAAAGAGTACCTGCGGCCGCATGCTCCTCTACCCCACCAGCCGAAGCATCCAGGATCTTCCACCCTTTTTTCTCCATCTCATGGCTGACTCCTAAAATCGTCTTCTTATCGATGCTGCTGCAATCGATCCAGAGCCTCGCCCCGGTGGCCGACTCCTGCAAACCACCTTTGCCCAATCCAACCTCTTTTACTGCCTCATTGTAAGGGAGCATGGAGAGTACCAACTCCGAAGCCTCGGCAACGGCCCTGGGAGATTCCTTAAACTGTGCCCCTTGGCTCTCCAAGTTGCGCGTGACCTCTCGCCTGAGATCGTTGACCACCAAGCTATACCCGGCCTTGATGAGATTGGCAGCCATCCCACCACCCATTCCCCCGGTACCGATAAAACCCAATGTCTTCATATTTCCTCCATGTCAGAAATTAAAAAGCCTGTTGTTAAACCCCGTAACCCAGTTCTCTGCGCACAATCTTGGCCCCCTCCACCATGGACTTTAGCTTTGGCAAGGCGATCCAGCGGGGCGTCGGATTGAAGCCGCAATCGGGATTGATCCAGAGCTTTTCCGCCGGCACGTACTTGAGCGCAGTCCGGATCCTCTCGGCGATATCCTCAGGAGTCTCGATATAGAAGGACTTCTGGTCGACCAGACCGGCGCCGAGCTCCTTCTTGGCTCCCACCTCTTTCCACAACTCGATCTCCGCCATCTCCCGGTTGGCAAACTCAAGAACGAACTGGTCCGTGTTGGCTTCGAGAACGCCGGGAAAGAGCTTGCGGTATGTCCTCTTCACCAACGGCCGGCCGCGGTGATTCCCGAAGCAAACATGCATCGCCAGTTTGGCCTTGACCCCGTCCACCGTCGCGTTGAAGATCTCCGCCAATTCCTTTCCGTCCCGGTGGATCTCGCTAAAGGCCGGCTCATCCACCTGGATAAAATCCGCCCCGATAGCCACCAGCGCCTTAAGCTCCTTGTTGACGATGGCTACAAAGTCCCAGGCAAGCTCTTTCTGGTCCCGGTAGCCTCCCTTGATCAATGTACCCGAGGCGAAGGTGGTCGGGCCTGTGCAGGTAACCTTCGTCGGTTTCATCGTGTGTTCCTTTAGGTACTTGAACTCCTCGACGATCCCCAGGCCCTCAGGCGCGCTGATCCTCCCGCTCACCTCATAGACTTCGCGCGTGTGATACCCCGGATCTCCTATACTCTTTTCCGAAGGCAGCATCTGGATTCCCTGGATCCTGCGCAAATAGGTTCGAAAGAAAGCGCCGAAACGGCGCATCTCGCCGTCCGAGATGACGTCCACGCCAGCACGCTCCTGATCCAGGATGGCGACGTCCGTCGCTGTATCCAGTGCCTCGGCGACATCCCTGCAACCCATTCTTCCCGCCTCCGCCTCCTGGCGCACGAGATACCACCACCCCATCTTTGCGTGACTTCCCACAACCGATGTGGGAAGAATAGGAAGAGATACGTTCATGAAACACCTCCTTAGCTTTCTTTTCCCTATCCCCACACCTGTCGCGCTGTCTCCATCATCCGGTCTAGCTTCTGCCACTGCTCATCCTCGCTCAAAACCTTGTTCGAAAGGCCTCCGAAGCCGCATTGGGGGCTTAGTGCAAGCTGTTCGATGGGCAGGTAACGAGTCGCCTCATCTATGCGGCGCCTGAGTCCATCGACCGTCTCAAGATCGGCGCTTTTCGTCGTGATCAACCCTAGCACGACAAGCTTTCCCTTGGGGACAAAGCGAAGCGGGTCGAAGCTCCCCGCCCGCTCACTATCATACTCGAGGAGCAAGCGGTGATGGTTGAGGCCATTGAACAGACGCCCGGCGATCGCCTCATAGTGACCCTCCCGATGCCATTGGGCGACAAGCTTCCCGGTCTTCGGATCGATAGTGCGTGCGTTGCCACGGCAGACGTGGATCCCAAATGTGACTCCAGGAAACCCTTCAATAATGGCATTATCCGCCTTGATGGAGCGCGCCAAATTTTCATCGGGATCTTCACCGCGGGACCGCATCCTTTCCAGCGAGATCGGATCCACGTAGGCGGTGTATCCAGGGGCATCGATCTGGATGTAGCGACAGCCGGCATCAACCAGTTCCCTCACCATGCGGCGCTCGATGGAGACGACATCGTCTACGAAGTCATCCAGACCTTTATAGACGGGTTGGGATTGCTCCCAAGCGAACCGCTGCGAGATTCGATCCGGACTTATGAGGGTCACTTTGACCGGTCGCTTAGCGACGCTTTGAGAGAACCGGTATTCTTCAAGCGGTATATTGCGGACCAAGCGAAGCCGATCGGTGACTGGCCGACGGGTAACAATGGCCGGCCCGGCTGCATTGAAGTCCTGTTCCGCGCGCTCAAGTGGCGTTTTATTTATTTCCTGTTGATCGTAGTATCGATATGCGTTTTGCGGCACGGCAAAACCTGCCACTGAGGCCGAGAAGCTCTCTTGGAAGTTGTGGCGCCGGAATTCGCCGTCGGTAAGCACGGGAAGATTATGCGCCTCCTGTTTTGCGATCACGTCACGAATGGCCTCATCCTGAGCCTGGCGCAACTCTTCATCCGTCGCCTCCCCTCGATCGTGCCTTACGAAAACCTCTCTCAACTTTGCAGGGCGCACCAGACTTCCGATTTGGTCAACCCGAAGGAGCCCCAGAGGGTTTGGTGATTGTGTAGAGATATGATCCTCCGGTTTAAAAAATCTGCCTTGATGTCATTTTCCCCACAACTTTTTGAAGAGCCCCTCTCTCTCCAATTCGGCTATAAAGCGCATATCCAGAAAATCCTCCGGTTTGGCCTGTCTCGCCTTGGGATCTCTCTCTGCCAATTCAGCGAGAATCGTCTCTAGGCCTTTTCTGCTCACGATGGGGATGCTCTCCAGGTACTCCTGGTACTCACTATACGTCGCTTCCAGGATCTCTGGATCCTTAACGCGCGTATATTTCTGAATCGCCTTTATACCGATCTCTTTATTAGCTTTAAGAAGATGGACGGCCTCAGCATAAGACCGGATCACCCGGCGAACGATTTCCTCATTGGCTTTGATATAAGAGCGGTTCGACCCGAGGGCCACTGCGGCATATTCAGGTCCCTCACGAGCTAGGTTCACGAGCTCACTGAGGCCTGCTTTGCGGCCACGAAAGTTAGTGGGTGGGGAGATCGGTCCTGCGTCAATCTGTCCAGCCATAAGGGCGGTTAGAATATTGGGAACCTCAAACAACGGGAGGATCTGATAGTCTCCAGGCTTGAGGCCTGCTTGGTTAAGCACATAAAGTGAAACCGTATGCGTTGTTGAACCAAAGCGCGTGACACCAATCTTTTTGCCCTTAAGGTCGCCAACTCTTTTGATCTCAGGCCGAGCCATGAAGGAAAAGACGAAGCGGTTAGTAACCCCGGCAAGCATCGCTACAGATGCACCTTTAAAGTTAGCGTCAATAGTGGTCCGGACATCCACATAGGAAATGGCAATTTCTCCGGCCAGCATGGTTTGAATAGCCCTGGAACTGGACGGGACATGAAGGAGCTCAACGTCCAGGCCATTCTTTTTGAAGATACCCTCATCATAAGCAACCCAAAAGCCGCTCTGTGCCCCAGCCATGGCAGACCAATTAAGCCGGACCTTCATCTGAGCCCACGAGGATTGGGAAATAAGGCCAAGACTCACAGCGACCAGCAAAAAACAAAATCTCTTACCCATAAATATCCCCCCTACTTCACGATTCTTACCCCTTCGGGCCAGAGAACTAAAACGACAGTTTCTCCGATACCACGTGGAGTATGGACCGATCTGGGATCTAAGTAGACTATATCGCCCTCAGAGTAAACGCCCGTTTCATCGGCGATCCCACCCTTAAGCACTAAATAAAATTCCCCGCCGATGTGCTCATGCTTTAAAAATGCTCTCGGATCAGCATCAGCCTTGGCACGGTAGAGAACCAGTTCTCTTGCTCCCTCACGCGCCAATCTGGCCATGGATAACCCATTGCCGAAATCTCTCCAATGAAGCTTCTCCAACGCCTCATCGTTGAGCTCGATTCTGACAAGATCTTTAAGGGAGCGACGCAGTAGGCCCATATTCATTGGGCTAAATATCACGCCTTCTCCTTTAACAAAAGAGGCTACCACATTGGCTCCGTGTGGTTCTTGACAGAGCTTATATGACCGATAGAAGGGCAGCTATCAGATCAGGGGTTTCTTCAAAGTTGAGCCAGGAGCAGATTTGACCCTAACTTCCACGACCCTAACTTCCACTGTGACCCTAACTTCCACTGAATCGCGGCGGTAAGGGAGTTAATAGTCCGGCGGATCAACTTGGGATTGATTGGGGCCCACTGTAGCCGGCAAAGGCTGACAATAGTGCAGTGTTTGTCGGGTCATGGTTTTCATTGTTAAGTGGCGAAAAAGATTATAGGATTGCCCATATTTATGAAATCGTCGATTGGGATAGATTGACCGACTCACTTAGTAGTTAGCCGTCATCGCATGGAGTCCTTTCCGGACACCTTCATTAGTGGTACTATCCGGAGGTGCGGAGGAATTGAGCCATGAGAAGGATTTCCAAGGTCAAGGTCTTGCCGGGATATCGGCTGGAACTGGAATTTGACGACGGGGTATCCGGGACTGTGGACCTCTCTGAAGCCGTCGGCAAAGGTGTGTTCGCCCTGTGGCGCGACCCGCTCGCCTTCGATCGGGTTCGTATCGGTTCATCCGGCGAACTGGTCTGGGACGACCGGATTGATTTGTGCCCGGATGCGCTCTACCTCAAGGTGACGGGCAAGAAGCCGGAAGACATTTTCCCTGCGCTACGCGACCAGCCTACCCATGCCTGAGATCAGCCGTTTCTTCGGCATCGTCATCAAGATGTTCTTCGACGATCACAACCCTCCGCACTTTCATGCGGAATACGGCAGTGACCTTGCGCTGATCGATATCCGCAGTTTGGCCGTGTTTTCAGGGCGGTTGCCGCCTCGCGTAACAGGTTTCGTGATCGAGTGGGCAACGCTTCATCAGCGGGAGCTTCTCGCCGACTGGGATAGGGCGCGGGCGCGAGAGGAGCTCCAGAAGATCGCGCCCTTGGAATGAGAACGGCTAACCACCGGCTTGAGACCGACGCTTTGAGCGCGGCTCAGCCGCACCGTTGAGCCTGTAGGAAAACCCTAAATGTTTCAAGTTTCTGATGCAAAAGTCCTTTATTTTCAATAGTCAGATTTTTGGAAACAGGCTTTTTCTACAGCCTCGTTAGCGGTCTAATCCTTGCCGGTGTGCTCACTGGCATCTTCGCGGTTGCCACGAACGCCGAAGAACCCGCGTCGCAGTCAGCCGATCCCTCTTCGTTCAACACTTAGGTCTATGGGAAGAGTCCGGATAGCAATCCTGAAAAAAGAGAGATCATTTAAAGAAGTAGCATCTTGGTTGGTTCGAGCCTTTGCGAGCGTGGGTCTATGGTAAAGCCAAGTATCTCCAGGGCGGTGACCCCAAGAAGGGGAGTATCAGTAGGCTCGCCAAAGATGGTCGGCACAGTACGCTCTTTTCCGTTAATCCGTAAAAATGTATCTCCCAGCTGGCGGTGTATCTCCCGTCCGTCGGCAAGATGGAAGGTCTCCTCTGCGTATGGGGTGATGCCGAGTTCTTCAAGGATAGCGCGTGGTAGTACGCTAAAGATGGCTCCTGTATCTGCGATGACCTTAAGCGAGCGCCAGTGAGCCCGATCTTGTGGATTGGCGATTTCGACGGTTATCTCAGTCATTCCCATCGGGAAAACAATTAACACACAGAGGAAGTGGATGCAACTTGTTGCGGGCAGGAAAAGGGAACCTCGATTTCTCTTGCCTCAAAGGAAGTCTCTATCATTTTGAATTATCCTCAAAATGGATCTTCCTTCAAGCAGCCTTTCTCGGCACAAGAGCAACCAATACATCAGCATCAAGGGCTTTGGCAATACGCCGGAGCAGCGGGAGTGAATGGCATGTATACCCTGCTTGTTCTATAGCCGAGATAGCTTGCTGGCTACAGCCCACCCCTTAGCCTCCCGCAGGTGACGAATCTGGAAGGCCACTTCTACCAGAGCCCGCCTCTTGTTAAACGCCGCAGAAAAAGCGGGATTTTTGAGGACTTAGCTGATGCCAAATTGGCGACAGAAGTGGCAATAGAATTGGGGTATAAAATTCAGTGAAGGGATAAGAAACATGATAGACAAAAGAATAGCCTAGAAAGATGCCTTCCTTGCTGACCGCCGCGGTGTCGGCTTTTTGGCAGCTCCTTCTTTTTCTTTTTGTGCCGACCGCCTACTCCTCTTCTCAGCGCCACTGGGGGTCTCGGCCTTGCCTGCAGCGCCTCCGGGAACCAACTCAACTAACGATAGAGCCGCACGGTCTCCATGCCGCCACCCGATCTTGACGATCCGCGTGTAACCCCCGGGGCGGTCTTTAAAGCGCGGGGCTAGGGTATCGAAGACCTTACGCACCACCGCTTGATCTTGAATGATTCCAAGGGCCTGACGCCGGGCGTGAAGGTGGCCCTCCTTACCCAAGCTAATTACGTGATCTGCCCAGCGCCGGAGCTCCTTCGCCTTTGGATCTGTGGTCTGAATCCGCTCGTGACGCAACAGGGAGGTAACCAGATTGCGCATCAAGGCCAAGCGGTGACTGGGGCTACGGTTGAGCTTCCTTCCTGTTTTCAAATGGCGCATAAGTTCGCGTTACTGGTTATTCGTTAACTCGTTACTCGAATAACGAATATACGAATAACGATTAACCAATTAGGCCGTCTCCTTCTCTTTCGCACGTCTCCGGCTCTCGATTTCCTCCCGGGAGGGGAAATGTTCGAGTTTCATCCCAAGCTCCAGTCCCATGTCGCGCAAGATCTCTTTGATCTCGTTGAGCGACTTGTGACCGAAATTCTTGGTTTTTAGCATTTCGTGCTCCGTTTTCTGAACCAGTTCTCCAATGTATTTGATATCAGCGTTCTGCAAACAATTCTGGGAACGGACTGAAAATTCCAACTCGTCCACGCTGCGAAAGAGATTTTCATTTAGGAGAAGGGATGGCGATTCCTCGCGAGCATCGCGCTGCGGCTCCTCATCAAAATTGATAAAAATCTGGAGTTGGTCCTGGAGGACCTTGGATGCGTAGGCCACGGCATCTTCAGGTTTCACACTCCCATCCGTCCATGTCTCAAAGACCAAACGGTCATAATCCGTTCTCTGCCCAACCCGTGCATTGGTCACATGGAAGTTGACTTTTTGAATGGGTGAGAATGCCGCGTCCAAGAAGATCGTATCCACCGGGGTCCCCTCTTCCTTGTTTCGCTCCGCCGGCACGTAACCTCTTCCAATCTTCGCAACCATCTCCATATCTAATTTCCCTTCGCGAGAGAGGGTAGCGATGTGTTGCTCCGGGTTAAGGATTTCCACGCTTGGACCAGCAACGATGTCCTTAGCTTGAATCATCCTGGGCCCTTTGGCCTCGATCCTGAGGGTCTGTTGCTCCGAATCGTGCAGCCTGACGCGAATCTCTTTAAGATTGAGGAGGATATCGGTCACATCTTCGGTAATACCAGGAATCGTTGAAAACTCATGGAGGATTCCTTTGATCCTCACCGAGACGATAGCGCCCCCCATGAGCGACGAAAGAAGTATTCTCCTGAGAGAATTGCCAATTGTCTGACCGAATCCCCTCTCAAAAGGCTCTGCATAAAACCTGCCGTAGGTAGAGGTGAGACTTCTTTCGTCCGCCTCGAGCTTTTTAGGTCTAATCAAATCGGTCCAATGCTTATGCATGGCGTCTCCCACAATAGAGAATTCAGAAGTCAGGTGCCAAAATCCAGTAGATAGAAATGCAACAAATCGGTCCCCCTCTCCTGGATCCCGGATTCTGCATTCTGCCCCTTTTATTTCGAGTAAAGTTCCACAATCAGTTTCTCATTGATCGGCGCCGTGATGTCGCTCCGCGTTGGTAGCAGCTTCATTCTCCCACTGAAACCCTCGCGATCGACTTCGGCCCACTCTGGCACACCACGCCTCTGCGCAGCTTCTAGGGCCGAAACCACCCGCCCTATCTGGCGGCTTTGCTCTTTCACTGAGACCACCTCCCCCGCACGGATAAAATAAGAGGGAATCGTCACTCGTTTCCCGTTAACCAGAATATGGCCGTGGCGCACCAGCATGCGCGCATCGGCCCGTGAGCAGGCAAACCCCAACCGATAAGTGACATTATCCAATCGCCTCTCCAAGAGGACTAATAGAGCCTCACCAGTAATCCCTTTGACCCTTGCTGCCAGGTCAAAAGTGCGGCGGAATTGATTTTCCAAAAGGCCGTACATGCGTTTGACTTTTTGTTTCTCCCGCAACTGGATGCTGTACGCGGAAAATTTCGGCCTTGCCTGGCCATGTTGACCCGGCGGATAGTTTCTTCGCTCAATGGCACACTTGTCCGTATAACAACGCTCACCCTTGAGGAAGAGCTTGAGGTTCTCCCGCCGGCAAAGCCGGCATACGGACCCAGAGTATCTAGCCAATTATTTCTCCTTCATTGAATTCTTTCACACTCTTCTCCGCTTCGGAGGACGGCAGCCATTATGGGGGATAGGTGTAACATCCTTGATTAGGCTGATATTGAATCCGGCTGCCTGGAGAGATCTAAGTGCCGATTCCCTCCCAACTCCTGGTCCACGAACAAAAACCTGAACGCTACGCACCCCATGATCCATGGCCTTTTTGGCTGCATTATCTGCTGCCTGTTGGGCTGCAAACGGGGTTCCCTTGCGTGATCCTTTGAACCCCATCGTCCCGGCACTCGACCAAGAGATGACATTGCCTTGGTAGTCGGTAATGGTCACAATCGTGTTGTTAAAGGTCGAGTGGATGTGGGCAACGCCCTCGGAGATGTTCTTTTTTCCCCTCTTCTTTCGTGCCACCTTCTCCGCTGGCTTCTCCTCTACCTGTCCCTCGGCTTTCTTTTCCTGCGGGCTTTCGTCGCCTTTCGCCATTATTGCTCTCCTTCAATGTGCAGAGTGATCTTCTCTATTACCTATTGCCTGTGTTGCCTACTGCCTTCTTATCCCTTCGACGGAGCTACCTTCTTTCCCGCTACAGTCTTGCGCGGCCCTTTCCGTGTTCGCGCATTCGTATGCGTCCTCTGCCCTCTCACAGGCAAACCTTTACGGTGTCTCAGTCCGCGGTAAGATCCCATATCTACGTGACGCTTGATATTCATAGATGCCTCACGCCTGAGATCCCCCTCCACCTTAGAACCTTGATCAATGACCTGACGGATCTTAACCACTTCATCGTCTGTCAGGTTATCGCTTTTCGTATCGAAGTGAACCCCTGCCGTTTGGAGGATCGTCCTAGCACTACCTCTCCCAATCCCATAGATATAGGTTAGTGCGATCTCCATTCTCTTGTTTTTAGGTAAGTCCACTCCCGCTATACGTGCCATATCCTCACTCCGTTCGGAATCTCAAATTACCAAATCTCAGACTGCAAATGATCCCTTTTTAACCTTGGCGTTGTTTATGCCTTGTGTTGACGCAAACTACCCGGACGACCCCCTTACGCCGTATCACTTTACACTTGTTGCAGATCTTCTTAACCGATGCTCTAACCTTCATGCGACCGCTCCCACCCGTCTTTATTTCTCACGGTAGATAACCCTCCCCCTTCCTAGGTCATAGGGAGACAGTTCTATCTTGACCTTATCCCCCGGGAGGATCTTGATATAGTGCATTCGCATCTTTCCTGATATATGAGCCAGCACCTTATGGCCGTTTGCCAGCTCTACCCGGAACATGGCGTTGGGGAGCGTCTCCAACACCGTCCCCGTTACCTCAATGGCATCTTCTTTGGGCACACTCAATACCGTTGATTCGTTGACTGGTTATTCGTTGACTCGAATATACGAATACACGAGTAAACGAGCAACGAAGCCTAGATTTTGCTCAAAATATAAGGCCCTTTCTTTGTAATCGCCACCGAGTGCTCAAAATGGGCTGCCAGGCTGCCATCTTTCGTTACCGCTGTCCATCCATCCTCTTTAATCTCGACCTCGTATCCCCCTGCATTGACCATTGGTTCGATGGCTAAAACCATACCCTCCTTGAGGCGAAGTCCTCGGTCAGGGTCACCATAGTTTGGGACCGGAGGTTCTTCATGGAGTTTCTTGCCGATCCCGTGGCCTACAAAGACCCTGACGACTGAGAATCCTGCGCTCTCAACAGTCGTTTGAATAACCGAAGCAAGATCCCCCAATCTTTTCCCCTCTCGAAGCTGCTCGATCCCCTTATACAGGGCCTCCTCCGTAACCTGAATCAAACGTTTCGCTTCATCATCCACCTTCCCTACCCCCACCGTAATGGCAGAATCTCCGTAGAAACCGTCATAGATGACGCCGAAGTCAAGCCCGACTATGTCCCCGTCTCGAAGCTGGCGGTCAGAAGGGATCCCATGGACAATCTCTTCATTGATCGAAGTGCAAAGGGTGCACGGATAGACCCTGCCTGCCATTACATATCCCTTAAATGCTGGTTGTGCGTTGTTCTTATAGGTCAACTCCTCGGCCAGGGCGTCCAATTCCAACGTTGTTACACCGGGAGCCACCTTTTGTCTTAACTCTTGCAGGATCTCAGCCACGATCAAGTTCGCATGCCTCAGGGTCTCGATCTCCCGGGCCGATTTGAGAAAGATCATGCTTCAATTTCCCGTAATGCTTGAAAAAGGCGGCCACGGATCTCTTCTACGCTCCCTACTCCGTCAATCTCTCTGAGAAGACCCTGCTTACGATAATAGTCCGTTAACGGAGCGGTTTGAGTCTCATAGACATCAAGTCTTGCAGTAATCGTTTCTTCCCGATCATCGTCTCGCTGATAAAGTTCCCCACCACAGCGGTCACAAACCCCCTCCCGTTTTGAGGGGTTAAAAAGTACATGATACAGAGTCCCGCACCTCTTACAGGTCCGACGTCCCGCTAGTCTTTGAATGATGATGCCGCGAGGTACCTGGATGGAGAAAACACAGTCTAGTCTGGAACCCACATCTCTAAGTATTGCCTCCAGGCCGTCAGCCTGAGCTTTAGTCCTGGGAAAGCCATCCAGGACAAAACCCTTCTTGCAATCCTCTTCGCGCAACCGCTCAGCTACAAGCTTTACCATGAGGTCATCGGGGACTAGCTTTCCCTTGTCGATGTGCTTTGCTGCCTTCCTACCCAAAGGGGTCTGCTCCCGCACTGCCTTCCTCAGGATCTCGCCGGTGGACACCTGACAGGCCTTATATCTCTCTTCGAGAAACTTCGCCTGAGTCCCTTTGCCTGCCCCAGGAGGGCCCAAAAAGACCGCACGCACAAAACCCTCACCGGCCAATCCTTAACCCCTTCTACCCCGCAGGCGACCTCGCTTCATGAATCCCTCATAATTGCGCGTAATCATATGCGTCTCAATTTGGGCCACAGTGTCCAAGGCTACACCCACAACAATCAGAAGTGACGTCCCGCCGAAGAAGAAAGGCACATTAAATTGGCTGATAAGAATGGTCGGCAAAAGGGCTACAGCCGCAAGGTAAATAGCCCCGCCCAGGGTTACCCTAGAGAGCACACGATCAATGAACTCAGCCGTCTTCTGACCAGGTCGTATCCCAGGTATATATCCGCCAAATTTCTTCATGTTCTCCGCCACATCCGAGGGGTTAAAGACCACGGCCGTGTAAAAGTAACAGAAAAAGACGATGAAACCCACATAAAAGATATCATGCAACCACCGTCCAGGAGCCAGATATCCCGCTGCCGCTTGCGCCCACGGGTGTTGCAGAAACTGAGCCACGGTCGCAGGAAAGATCAGAATTGACGAGGCAAAGATGGGTGGAATCACTCCCGAGGTATTGATCTTGAGCGGCAGGTGAGAACTCTGCCCCCCATACATCCTGCGCCCTACCACCCTCTTGGCATACTGCACCGGGATCCTCCTCTGCCCCCGCTCCATGAAAATAATGACACCCACGACAACCACCATTATTACCAGTATCAAAAGAACCACTAACACCCCCAACTCCCCCTCCCGAACAAACTGGAAGGTGTGCGTAATCGCTGACGGCAGCCGGGACACAATCCCAGCAAAAATGATTAGAGAGATGCCGTTGCCGATCCCCCGCTCTGTAATCTGCTCGCCCAACCACATGATGAAGGCCGTGCCTGAAGTCAAGGTAAGGACCGTCATCAAACGAAAATTCCAACCAGGCTCCAGCACAATGGCCTCACCCCCGGGCCCCCGGGTCCCCTCCAACCCAAGGCTTAATAGGAGGCCCTGAATGATGGAAAGTACAACCGTTCCATAGCGGGTATACTGGGTGATTTTTCTTCGCCCCACCTCGCCTTCTTTGGAAAGTCGCTCCAAATAAGGAAAGACCACTGTCAGAAGCTGTAAAATGATGGAGGCGCTAATATAGGGCATGATGCCCAGAGAAAACACTGAGAACTGCTCCAGCGCCCCACCGGAGAAAAGATTGAACAGACCAAAGATGGTGTCCTTAACCCGATCAAAGAAAGCGGCCAGGGCCTGCCGGTCAATCCCAGGGGTTGGAATCGCTACCCCAACACGATAGACAGCCAGCATGGCCAAAGTAAAAAGAAGCCTACGCCTGAGCTCGGGGATTTTGCCCGCGTTTTGAAAACCTTCAAGCATGGGAAACTACCAGCTCTGCCTTTCCGCCTAAGGCCTCGATCTTTTCCTTCGCTTTCGATGAAAAGCCATGCGCCCTTACAGTCAGCGGTTTACTTAATGATCCGTCGCCCAGGATTTTAATTCGCTCCACTTTTCCACGGACCAACCTACGTTCCCTCAGTAGCTCGGGCGTAACCTCACTCCCAGAAGCGAAGACCTCTAATTGCCCTAGGTTGACTACAGCCAGGCTAGCTTTAAACGGGTTATGAAAACCGCGCTTTGGGACGCGCCGCGTAAGCGGCATTTGGCCCCCTTCAAAACCCGGGCGGGTCCCTCCGCCAGCACGCGCCCCCTGCCCCTTATGACCCCGGCAGGAGGTCTTTCCATGTCCTGAACCATCTCCCCGACCCACCCGCTTCCTTTTTTTCTTGGAGCCAGGGGCAGGCTTTAAATCACTCAGATTCATAGTCAGCGAATCTCGGCCAAGGCCTTTCCTCTCCGCCCGGCTATCTCCTCTGGAAATTTAAGATCTTTCAAGGCCTCAAAGGTAGCCTTAACCATGTTGTGCGGGTTGTTTGAGCCAAGGCACTTTGTGAGAACATCATGGATGCCTACTGCTTCCACCACCGCCCGTATCCCTCCACCTGCAATCACGCCAGTTCCTTCCGCCGCAGGTTTGAGCATCACATAGCCGGCGCCAAATCGGCCGGTGACTTCGAAGGGTATGGTCCCGCCCATGATAGGGACTCTAATGAGTCCTTTCTTGGCTTGTTCCAATCCTTTCCGAATGGCCTCCGGCACCTCATTGGCCTTCCCCAGTCCATACCCCACTGTGGATTTCCCATCACCCACAACAATCAGGGCATTAAAGCTGAATCGGCGGCCCCCCTTTACCACCTTAGCCACTCGGCTAATATGGACAACCCTCTCTTTTAGTTCCAAGCCCTGTGGATCAATCCGTTGCATTGATAAATTAGAATACCAAACCACCTTCGCGTGCAGCTTCGGCCAAGGCCCTCACCCGCCCATGAAAGAGGAAACCATTGCGGTCAAAAATCACGTTGGAAATGTGCTTCTCCTTGCACACCTGCGCTAACATTAGTCCGACCTGTCTCGCCGCCTCCAGCCTCTTGGTTTCTTTCAGCCTCTCCCTAACCTCTTTTGAAAGGCTAGAGACTGATGCCAGGGTTATCCCCCTCTCATCAGAAATGATCTGAGCATAAATATGCTTTAGACTTCGATAGACGCAAACGCGTGGTCGCGTATCTGTTCCCCAAACTGTTTTCCGCACCCTCTCCTGTCGCCGTTTGCGCCCAATCTCTCTCTCATTGCTTAACATCGATTTGCCTTTGATACCTATGTGGACCCGGCCGCGCCCACTGCCTTTCCGGCCTTACGATGGATGACCTCTTCCCGATATTTAACCCCTTTACCCTTGTAGGGCTCGGGGGGCCTGAGACCTCGGAGCATGGCCGCTGTTTTCCCCAAGAGCTGCTTGTCAGCACCATGAAGGGTAACAAGAGTTTGTCTATCCACCGTTGCCGTCACCCCTGGTGGCAAAGGGAAGATCACAGGGTGAGAATAACCTAAGGTCAAATGTAGCTCTGTCCCCTTGACCTCTGCTCGATAACCTACTCCGTTGATCTCAAGAACCCGGCTGAACCCCCGGCTAACTCCCTCAACCATATTGGCAATGAGCTTCCGCGTAAGTCCATGCAGCGCCTTGATCTCCCTTTCCTCCGCTTCCCGGCCAATCTTGAGTTGACCTCCTTCCAGCTTGACCCTGAGATTCAAGGGGATCTCCGCGCTGAGTTTTCCCTTGGGCCCTTCTACACGGATTGTGCTATCCTGTAAAGCGACCTTCACCCCTTCAGGAATCGATATGGGAAGTCTTCCAATACGCGACACGTCGCACCTCACCCTTAGTCTACCAAACCGAGCAAAGCAGCTCTCCCCCCACCTTGGCCTTCTGTGCCTCTCGATCCACGAGTATCCCTTTGGGAGTTGAAAGAATATTGATCCCCAGCCCCTTACGGATAGGAGGAATCTTCTTAGCCCCCACATAGATCCTGAGGCTGGGCCGGCTAACCCGTCTCAGACCCAAAATGATTGGATTGTTTTCTTTGTCAAACTTTAACTGGATGTGTAATTGCTCCCCTGCTCCCTCTTTTGCCTTGACCTTCCTAGCTTCTTGCAAATAGCCTTCCTCTACTAACACCCGAGTGATGCCTTCCTTAATGCGCGACCATGGAACTTCCACGCTTTCATGCCGCGCACGGGAGGCATTGCGAATTCGAGTCAGCAGGTCCGCAACGGGGTCCGTCATTCCCATCTTGCTCTCCGAACAGTTACCAGCTCGCTTTGGTCAACCCTGGGATCTGTCCCTTGCGAGCAAACTCTCTAAGACAAATCCGACACAACCTAAAGCGGCGGTAAAAAGCCCTCGCGCGGCCGCAAACGGGGCAGCGATTATACTGTCGAACCTTGAACTTATTCGGCCTTTCCGCCTTAATACGAAGACACTTCTTGGCCAACGAACTTCCCCTAATCTTTAATGGCAAATGGCATACCCAAATACTTGAGCAATGCCTTCCCCTCTTGGTCTGTTCTGGCTGTAGTCACGATCGATACGGTGAGTCCCCGTGCTTTCTCAACCTTATCGACTTGGATCTCAGGAAAAATGATCTGCTCCCGGAGCCCCAGCGAGTAATTCCCCCGACGATCAAAAGAGCGGTCTGAAACCCCCCTAAAATCTCTCACCCGAGGCAAGGCCACATGGATCAACCGGTCTAAAAACTCATACATCCGCTCCCGCCTGAGCGTCACCATGCAGCCGATCGGGATACCCTCACGCAATTTAAAATTGGCAATGGCCTTCTTGGCCCGTGTGACCACTGGCTTCTGTCCGGTGATAGCCATGAGTTCGGTCACTGCCGCATCCAGGACTTTGATATTTTGAATCGCTTCGCCGAGACCGATGTTTAGGGTAATCTTCTCCAGGCGCGGCACCTGAAAGGGGTTTTTATAACCAAACTCCCCCATCATGGCCGGGACCACTTCTTGTTGGTATTTTTTCTTAAGTCGCGTCATTCCCATCCCAATTAATCTAGAGGGTCTCCACAGCGCCGACAGACACGAACCTTTCCTCCATCATCTGAAACTTTCCTACCAACTCGAACCGGGGCATTGCATTTGTCACACATGACCATGAGATTGGAGGCGTGAATGGGGGCCTCTTTCTCCAAGATCCCGCCTGACTGTTGCGGTCCCCGCGCTCGTGTGTGTCGCTTCACCAGGTTTACCCGTTCGATAATGGCAACGCCCTTCTCCGGCACGACCCTAAGGACCTTGCCGGTCTTTCCCCGCTCCTTACCGGCAATGACCATCACACTGTCATTCTTGCGAATGTTCATAACGAAACCCAAGCGTTCAGCTCTCAGCAATCAGCTTTCAGACTCTTACAGATTTTAATAGCTGACTGCTGACAGCTAATTGCTGACCGCTACGTTCTAGAGCACCTCTGGGGCGAGAGAGATAATTTTCATAAATTTCTTTCCTCTTAGCTCACGCGCAACGGGTCCGAAGATGCGGGTCCCAACGGGCTCCCTCTGGTTATCGATGAGCACCGCAGAGTTGTTATCAAATCTGATGTAAGTCCCATCTGGACGACCTATCTCTTTTGCGGTTCGTACCACCACGGCCTTCATCACATCGCCCTTCTTCACTTTAGCATTGGGGATGGCCTCTTTGATTGACACCACAATCACATCTCCAATGGAGGCGTACTTCCGCTTACTCCCTCCAAGGACCTTAATACACTGAACCTTCCGCGCACCTGAGTTGTCAGCCACATCCAACACTGTTCTCATCTGAATCATTGAAGCGCCTCTCTCTTTTCCGTCTCTGGCTTTATGTCCATCTGAACGGCCCGTTCCAAGACTTGAGTCACGCGCCAGCGCTTTTCTCGACTCAGGGGCCGACACTCTATAATCAGCACCCGATCTCCAACTTGACACTCGTTTTTCTCATCGTGGGCCTTTACCTTGCTCTGGCGCTTGAGGCGTTTCTTATATTTGGGATGCATGACCACCCTCTCCACGGAAACCACAACGGTCTTCTCCATCCGATTACTAGTCACCACCCCCTTACGTTCCTTTCTGCCCCCTCCTTGGCTCATGATTACTTCTCCCCACCTGGCAGCACTTTCTCCCTCACAACAGTCTCCAACCGAGCCAAATCCCGCTTGGTTTGCTTTAACTTCATGGGGTTTTCTAGCCGCTTTGTGGCCTTTCTGAGCTTCAAATGAAATATCTCTTCCTTGAGCTCCCCACGCTTTCGCGCAAGCTCATCAGTACTCATCTCCCGCATCTCCTTAGCCTCCATGAACCATCCCTCTCCTCTCTACAAACAGGGTAGGGATCGAAAGCTTATGAGAGGCTAAGCGAAATGCCTCTCGGGCTAAGTCCCCCTCCACGCCTTCCATTTCAAAGAGAATCCTTCCTGGCTTTATGACTGCCACCCATGCTTCCGGGGAACCCTTTCCCTTTCCCATACGGGTTTCTGCCGGCTTCTTGGTTAATGGCTTATCTGGGAAAATGCGTATCCAAACTTTCCCTCCGCGCTTTAGGTAACGGGTCAGAGCAATCCGGGCTGCCTCAATCTCACGGGCGGTCATCCAACCGCGCCCAACTGCCTTAAGACCATAGTCCCCAAAAGCCAACATAGATCCCCTAAAGGCCATCCCGGCCCTTCTCCCTTTTTGCTGCTTTCGATATTTTACCTTCTTCGGCTCTAACATAATTAAAACTAAGCACTCAGCTATCAGCCGTCAGCGATCAGCTTTAACGTTTGGGCTGATTGCTGATAGCTAATTGCTGATCGCTAGCTACCCTCCCAACGCTGCCTTTTGTTGCTCTTCTTCTTCGGTTAAGACCTCACCTCGGAAGATCCACGCCTTCACCCCAATGACACCATAAGTCGTCTGGGACTCAGCAAAACCATAGCTAATATCGGCCCGCAAGGTATGCAAAGGGACCCGACCCTCCCGATACCACTCGGTGCGCGCGATCTCAGATCCTCCCAATCTCCCGGCGCACTGAATCTTAACCCCTTGAGCCCCCATACGCATCGCGCGCGAGACGCTTTCTTTCATGGCCCGGCGGAACGCTACCCGGCGCTCTAATTGCAAGGCCACATTCTCGGCCACGAGCTGCCCGTCCAGATCGGGGCGGCGCACCTCATGGATGTTGAGATAAGTCTCTCGATCAGTGAGACGGGCAATATCTTGCTTTATCTTTTCGATCTCCGCGCCCTTCTTGCCAATCACGATCCCGGGACGCGCCGTATGGATGTTAATTTTCGCTTTGTTCGCGGCTCTCTCAATCTCGATTTTCGAAATCCCCGCATGGTAGAGACGACTCTTCAAAAACTTTTTAATCTTAAAATCCTCATGAAGCAACTTCACGTAGTCGTGGCGCGCGTACCATTTAGAGTCCCAAGACTCGATGACCCCAATGCGAAAGATCTTCGGATGCGTCTTCTGACCCATTAAGGTTCTCTCCTTTCGTCTACCACAACGGTGATATGGCTCAAGCGCTTTCGAACACGCGTAGCCCGGCCCATGGCCCGAGGCATAAATCGCTTCCACATCCCTCCCTCATTCACTGTGACCCGCTTAACATAAAGACGGTCCACATCTACGCTCTGAGTACCTTCCGCATTCGCCACCGCTGCCCGTAGGGTCTTGGCCACAACGGCCGCAGAGCGCTTAGGGACGAACTTTAAGATATTGAGGGCATCCTCAACCCCTTTTCCCCGGATCTGATCCACTACAAGTCTCACCTTACGAGGTGAGAGTCGGACAAATTTCGTAATGGCACGTGTCTCCATGGGTGCTCGTTATTAGTTATTCGTTGACTCGTTACCCCGCACGATTAGACGAGTAACGATTACACGATTAACGAATCGTCATTAGGCCCCTGCCTTCGGGGCAGCCGGCGCCTTGGGCGCGGCCGGCGTCTGGGGAGTGCCCGCTGCCTGGGGAGCGCCCGGAAGTGGAGGTCCAGCAGGGACAGTCTCCTTAGCCTCTCCCTTTCGATCACCTGAATGGACGTAAAAAGTCCGCGTCGGAGAAAACTCTCCCAGTTTATGACCCACCATATTTTCCGTGATAAACACCGGAATAAATTTTCTCCCGTTGTGGACGCCGATCGTGTACCCGACCATCTCCGGGATAATCGTAGAACGTCGAGACCAGGTCTTCAGGACCCGCTTCTCTCTAGACTCATTCATCGCATCGATCTTACGCCTGAGGTGATCGTCCACAAATGGTCCCTTTTTGACTGAGCGAGCCATCGCTATCAAACCTCTCTACGTTTCACAATATAATTATCCGAGGCCCGGTTTCTCCTCGTCTTGTATCCTTTGGTCGGCTTTCCCCAAGGAGTCTGGGGGTGGTTCCCCTTGGAACGGCCTTCTCCCCCTCCATGTGGATGATCCACTGGGTTTTTGGCAATTCCTCGAGTCACAGGTCTCCTCCCTAACCATCGGACCCGTCCTGCCTTCCCAAAGGAGATATTCCCTTGGTCGAGATTCCCCACTTGTCCCACAGTGGCGCGACACTCCGCAAGTACCTTACGCAACTCCCCAGACGGGAGTTTCAAGAGCGCATAAGCTCCCTCTTTCGCCATCAGCTGCGCCCCCGCGCCAGCGCTCCTAGCCAACTGACCCCCCTTGCCGATCTTGAGCTCGATGTTGTGAATCACGGTCCCCACAGGAATGAACTTCATTGGGAGTGAATTCCCAGGTTTGATATCCACCTTATCATCCCCGGCAATCACCGGATCGCCCACCTGCAGATGATCTGGTGCCAGGATGTAGCGGCGTTCCCCATCGGCATAACAGAGAAGAGCGATGCGGGCGGAACGATTGGGATCATACTCAATCGCCTCCACCCTAGCAGGGACATTCTTCTTGTCGCGCTTAAAATCAATCAACCGATAAAGACGTCTATGGCCACCTCCTCGATGATCGCTGGTGATCCGACCGGTATTGTTCCGTCCCCCGCTCTTCCTCAGAGGCAGCAGTAAACCCTTCTCCGGCTCCGCTTTGGTGATTTCCTCAAAACTGAGGCCGGTACGAAAACGTATTCCTGGTGAGGTAGGCTGGTAACTCTTAATGGCCATGTTTATTTCTGCTTTCTACTCGTTATTCGTTATTGGTTATTCGTTGACTCGATGAACGATTACACGAGTACACGATTAACGTATAACGTGACTAGGCGCCACCAAAAAAGTCAATCTTGTCCCCTTCCTTCAAAGTTACATAGGCCTTTTTCCATTGCGACAAGCGACCGGTATTTCTCCCGACACGCCGGATCTTTCCGAGATACCGGATCATTCTGACCTTCACTACCTTTACCTTGAAAAGCGTCTCCACGGCTTTCTTGACCTCGATCTTATTGGCATCGGGCCGGACTCTAAACAGGACTTGATGCGTCGTCTCTCCGAGAGCAGAGCCCTTCTCGGTAATTAAAGGGGCTTGGATGATCTCTTGGGGTTCTCTCATGCCGCCAACCTCTCCTCGAGCAGTTTCATTGCCCCTTCCGTCAAGATCAGATGCTCGTAGCGGAGGAGATCATAGACATTAAGCCCCTCGGCCCGAAGCACTTTCACGGTGGGAAGATTCCGCGCAGAGCGCTCTACTTTTTCATCCGGCTGGGGAATAACAATTAGGGCGTTTTTAACCTTTAGATCCTCCAGCATCTTGCGCATGAGTTTAGTCTTGGCTTCAGCCAGCTCCAACCTGTCTAGGACAATGATCTTTCCATCCCGATTCTTGAGACTCAGGGCCGACAGAAGGGCCTCCCTGCGGGCCTTCCTGGGTAGACGATAGGAATAGTCTCTCGGTTTAGGGCCGAAAATCGTTCCACCTCCAACCCAGAGAGGTGATCGGATGCTCCCTGCACGAGCTCTCCCCGTTCCCTTCTGACGCCAGGGCTTTTTTCCACCTCCACGCACAAACCCCTTTGTTTTACTCGAGGCCGTGCCCGCGCGGCGATTATTGAGCTGCATGGCCACCACCTGATGCAGAAGGTGGTGGTGAACCCTAGCCCCGAAGATCTCCTCTTTGAGCACAGGCTTGAGGACCTGAACAGGTAGAGGCGATGGCCCCGAAACTTGAGATCTCTCTACAGCCTTAGCCGACGTTGCTTCATCGCGGGCTTCGATCTTTCCGTGGCCCTTTGTCTCCCTGGCCTTCCCTCCGCCGCTCTGGCGTGTCCTCTTCGGCGTCGGTTTCTTCTTCTCTGCCATTTCTATTTACTACCTTTCACTGCGCGCCGAATTAATAGGACTCCCCGCTTAGAGCCGGGGACAGCGCCTTTAACCAAGATCAGATTCCCATCGGGCCGAACCGCAACCACCTCGAGATTTTGCACCGAGACTCGCTCACTCCCCCAGTGCCCCGCCATTTTCTTTCCCTTGAAGACCCGGCCTGGAAATGATCGGTTGCCGATCGAACCCCCATGACGAAAATATTCGTGGGTCCCGTGGGAAGCAGGGAATCCCCCAAACCTCCAACGCTTAATTACCCCAGAAAAACCTCTCCCTTTCGAAGTTCCAGTGACATCAATCAGATCTCCTGCTTTAAAGAGATCAGATACCTTGACCTCCTGCCCGAGTTCGTATTGCGACACGTCTTCTAGGCGGAACTCACGCAAGACTTGAAAGGCCCCCTTCCCAGTCTTTTCCATGTGTCCCTGCTCCGGCTTGTTCATTCTCTGGATTTTCTTACTTCCAAAGCCAAGCTGTAGGGCATTGTAGCCGTCCCTTGCTGTTTCCTTCTTTTGTACGACTACACACGGGCCAGTCTCGATGACCGTGATAGGAACAACGTTCCCATCAGCGGCTAAAAACTGCGTCATCCCAACCTTCTTTCCAATAAGACCAGTCATAATAAAAGTCGCATTCAGGTGTCAGAAGCCAGCATCAGGTGGCATTCTGAATTCTGTCTCCTGGGTTCCGAATTCTTCTCATTGTAATTTGATCTCCACATCCACGCCAGCAGCCAGATCCAGTTTCCCCAAGGCGTCAATGGTCTGCTGGGTAGGCTCTAGGATATCAAGCAACCGTTTGTGGGTACGAATTTCAAACTGTTCTCTGGACTTCTTGTCTACATGAGGAGAACGGTTGACCGTAAACCTCTCGATGTGCGTTGGGAGAGGAATAGGTCCGGCCACTCTCCCCCCAGCTCGCTTTACGGTCTCCACAATTTCTCCCACCGACTGATCCAAGACACGGTGGTCATAGGCTTTCAGCCTGATCCGGATCCTCTCGTTCATAACTAAATCGAATTAGAATATGATTATAGTCCAACTGCCTTGGCACTAATCTCCTCAGAGATAGCAGCCGGTACCGGTTCATAATGAGAAAACTGCATGGTATAGGTAGCTCTCCCTTGAGTCATTGAGCGGAGATCGGTGGCATAACCAAACATCTCAGCCAGAGGAACGCGTGCCTCAATCACTTGAGCAGCAGGGCGGGAGTCCATACCGAGGACCTTCCCGCGCCTAGAGCTAATATCTCCAATAACCTCTCCCATAAACTCTTCCGGCACCACCACCTCCACGGCCATGATGGGTTCCAAAAGGACAGGGCTAGCCTTACTTACCGCACCCTTAAAGGCCAAAGAGCCGGCAATTTTAAAGGCAATCTCCGAGGAGTCGACATCATGGTAGCTGCCATCCAGGAGCGTGACCTTAACGTCCACCAAAGGATAGCCCGCCAACGCGCCGCTTTCTGTCGCTTCTCGAACGCCTTTTTCCACCGCAGGGATGTACTCCCGGGGAACGGCGCCGCCTTTAATGGCATCGACAAATTCAAAACCCTTCCCGGGTGGTTGGGGCTCTACCCTGAGAGTGACATCTCCGTATTGTCCCCGGCCACCGGTTTGGCGAATAAACTTGCCCTCCTGCTCTACCGCTTTGCGAATAGTCTCTTTATAGGCCACCTGGGGTTTACCGACATTGGCACTAACATTAAACTCCCTGAGCAGTCGGTCTACGATAATCTCCAAGTGGAGCTCCCCCATTCCGGATATGATGGTCTGTCCGGTCTCCTCATCGGTTCGCACCCTAAAGGAAGGGTCCTCGGTGGTCAACTTTTGCAACGAAAGACCAAGCTTTTCCTGATCGGCTTTGCTCTTCGGTTCAATGGCGATGGAAATAACAGGCTCAGGGAACTCAATAGATTCCAAAATGATCGGTTGCGTCTCTTCACAAAGTGTATCTCCAGTGGTGGCAGTTCTCAGGCCCACGGCGGCAGCGATATCACCGGCGTAGACTTCCTTGATCTCCTCACGTTTGTTGGCATGCATCTTTAAAAGACGCCCGATCCTCTCCCTTTTGCCTTTCGTAGAATTGTAGATGCTGGAACCGGAAAATAGAGCACCTGAGTAAACGCGGAAAAAGGTCAGTGTTCCCACGAATGGATCCGTCATGATCTTAAAGGCCAGCGCCGAAAATGGAGCCTCATCGCTCGGGGATCGCTCCCCTTCGCCCTGAGAAAAGGGGTGCTTACCCCGAACCGGAGGAATATCTAGAGGAGAGGGGAGATAGCCGACCACGGCGTCGAGTAGGGGTTGAACCCCTTTGTTCCTGAAGGCGGCGCCACACAGAACCGGGACTAACTTGAGTTCGAGGCCGGCCTTACGAATGGCCTTGCGGAGTTCGGTCTCGGTAATCTCTCGCCCATCCAAATAGGTTTCCATGATAGACTCATCACAGTCTGCCACGGCCTCCAGAAGCCTTTCCCGATATTCCTCGGCCTGCCCAGCCAGCTCAGGCGGAATCGGATCCACTCGGTACTTGGCCCCAAGACTATCCTCTTCCCACAAAATCGCCTTCATTTGTACTAGGTCAATGATTCCTCTAAAATGCTCTTCGGCCCCAATGGGGAGCTGAACCGGAAGCGGGTGGGCACCCAAGCGGTCCTGCATCATTTGCACAACACGGGGAAAGTCGGCCCCAAGGCGATCCATCTTGTTGACAAAGGCAATGCGGGGAACTCGATATTTGTCTGCCTGACGCCAAACCGTTTCCGTCTGGGGCTCCACCCCTCCAACAGAGCAGAAAACCGCAATAGCCCCATCGAGAACACGCAGGGATCGCTCGACCTCAATCGTAAAATCTACATGTCCGGGTGTGTCGATGACATTAATCCGATGATCACGCCATAAACAGGTGGTAGCAGCCGAAGTGATCGTGATACCACGCTCCTGCTCCTGGACCATCCAATCCATGGTGGCAGTTCCCTCATCTACCTCGCCGATCTTATAGTTGATCCCCGTGTAATAGAGAATCCTCTCGGTCGTCGTAGTCTTCCCCGCATCAATATGGGCCATGATTCCGATGTTGCGGGTCTTATCTAAAGAAATCGTCCTGGCCATTTTTCATCAGCACAGGGAAAAAAAGGAGGCGGTCTAACCGCCTCCTTTCTCCGTGTGAGTCCTTAAATCAAACTACCAGCGGTAATGGGCAAAGGCTCTATTGGCCTCCGCCATCCGATGGGTATCTTCCTTCTTCTTTATCGCCCCCCCACGATTGTTTGCCGCATCGATCAATTCCCCGGCTAGCTTTTCCTCCATGGACTTTTCCCCTCGGAGCCGGGCTGACTGGATCAACCAGCGCATACTTAAAGATAGGCGTCGTTGCGGGCGCACCTCAATTGGAACCTGATAGGTGGCCCCTCCCACACGGCGCGACCGCACCTCAACTACGGGACGGGTATTGTCCAAGGCCCGTTTAAAGACAGTTAGGGAGTCCTCTTTGGTTTTTTCAGCGACGATATCTAGAGAACTGTAAAAGAACCTCTCCGCCACGCTCTTTTTGCCACGGTTCATGATCGTATTGACAAACTTGGCTACCAACTTATCCCCATATTTCGGGTCAGGCAGAACCTCTCTCTTTTTGACCTCTCCTTTGCGCGGCATCTCAACCCTACTTTGGCTTTTTTGCCCCGTATTTGGAGCGGCTTTGGCGCCGCTCCTGGACTCCTATCGCATCAAGGGTCCCACGAATGATATGATACCGGACACCTGGAAGATCCTTGACCCTACCCCCTCGAATTAAGACCATCGAGTGTTCTTGCAGGTTATGCCCAACTCCCGGGATATAAGAGGTCACCTCAATCCCGTTGGTGAGACGTACCCGTGCTACTTTCCGCAAAGCCGAATTTGGCTTCTTTGGGGTCGAAGTATAGACTCGAGTGCAGACCCCCCTCTTCTGCGGGCAGCCCTGGAGAGCCGGAGCGGTATTTTTTCGCCGCTGCTTCTCCCTACCGGCACGCACTAGTTGACTAATAGTGGGCATAGTCTTCCAACCACCAACTCATCATCTCTTGTACAAATCATAATTACCGCTAAAACTTTTATTTTTAACAGACTATCCTTTGGCTGTCAAAAACCCTACGCCTCTGCTGCCTCCGAAATTTTCATCTCCTCCACCTCGGACTCCTCTATCTCCAATTCTAAGTTGGAATACTTAGAAAACCCTGTGCCTGCGGGGATCAGCCGGCCCATGATCACGTTTTCTTTGAGTCCGCAAAGGAGATCCACCTTCCCATGAATGGCCGCCTCAGTTAGAACCTTGGTCGTTTCTTGGAATGAAGCAGCCGATATGAAGCTCTCCGTTGAGAGTGAGGCCTTGGTGATTCCAAGAAGAAGGGGTTCAGCCACGGCAGGTTTTCCCCCTTGCGTAATCACCTTTTGGTTCTCTTCTTCAAAACGCGACTTTTCCACTTGGTCCCCGACAAGAAAATCAGCGTCTCCCACCTCCTTGATTCTAACACGGCGGAGCATCTGCCGCACGATGACTTCGATGTGCTTGTCGTTAATCCGCACCCCCTGGAGCCGGTAGATCTCCTGAACTTCGTCTACAAGGTACTTGGCCAAGGCCTTCTCCCCCAAGATGTTGAGGATGTCATGCGGATTGGAAGAGCCATCCATCAACGGCTCTCCAGCTCTGACACGATCGCCCTCGTGGACACTGATGTGCTTTCCCTTTTGGATCAGGTACTCCCTGGGCTCTCCCACATCCGGAGTAATCACGACCTTCCGTTTCCCCTTAGTATCCTTACCGAAAGAAACCACTCCATCAATCTCACTAATGACGGCGAACTCCTTGGGCTTGCGCGCCTCGAACAGCTCAGCGACCCTTGGGAGTCCTCCTGTAATGTCCTTGGTTTTGGTCGTCTCGCGGGGGATCTTGGCTAAGGCATCGCCAGCAGATATCGTCTGTCCTTCTTGAACATTGATATGGGCACCGACCGGCAAGAGGTAGCGTGCTTCCGCCGTCTGGGAAAGACGAGCGGTTTGTCCCTTCACGTCCTTAATGGAGATCCGGGGCCGTTTATCCATGTCCTTGAAGTCAATCATGACCTTGGTCGAGAGGCCGGTCCGCTCATCCACCTTTTCCTCCATCGTTATCCCTTCGATAACGTCTCCAAACTTGACCGCCCCACCCACCTCAGTAAGGATGGGAATCGTGTAAGGGTCCCATTCCGCCAAGAGTTCCCCAGCCTTGATCTTGGATCCGTCTTTCTTCTTGAACCTCGCGCCGTAGACTACCGGACAACGTTCCCTCTCTCTTTCTCTACCTTTGTCTCCCCCTTCCGGGTAATCCACAATGGCGATTTCCCCGTTTCGGTTCATCACCACAAGATCCCCGTCTTTATTGGTAACCGTGCTGATGTTAATGAATTTAAGGAAACCATCGTTCCGAGCCTCCAAGGTGGTTTGCTCTGCCCGTCTACTGGCAGTTCCCCCGATATGGAAGGTCCGCATGGTGAGCTGCGTCCCTGGCTCTCCGATGGACTGGGCGGCAATCACACCGATAGCCTCGCCGTGGTTCACCATGTGACCTCGTGCCAGATCACGTCCGTAGCACATCACGCAAACCGCTCGTTTCGACTGACAGGTCAGCACGGACCGAATCTTGATCCGCTCCAAACCTGCATCTTCGATGCGCTGAACAAGATCCTCGTCAATCTCTTGATTGGCCTTAACGATCACTTCACCTGTAAACGGATCCTTCACGTCTTCCAGGGCAACTCTCCCCAGCACACGGTCGCCGAGCGGCTCGATGATTTCACCTCCCTCCATCAGTGGGGCCATCTCAATGCCGTCCAGGGTCCCGCAGTTCTCTTCCGTAATGACTGAGTCCTGGGCCACGTCCACGAGCCTGCGAGTGAGATACCCCGAGTTCGCAGTTTTGAGAGCCGTGTCCGCCAATCCCTTTCGGGCCCCGTGGGTAGAGATAAAGTACTGCAACACGGTCAACCCCTCGCGGAAGTTGGCGGTGATCGGGGTTTCAATGATCTCCCCAGAAGGCTTGGCCATCAGCCCGCGCATGCCAGCAAGTTGGCGAATTTGCTGAGCGCTGCCTCTGGCACCGGAATCCGCCATCATAAAAATCGGGTTGAAGCTGGGAACGGTAATCTTGTGTCCCTTTTCATCTGTAATACTTTCCGTCCCGAGATCTCGCAGCATCTCATCGGCAATCCGGTCCGTCACTTCGGCCCAAATATCGACTACCTTGTTGTAACGTTCCCCATCCGTGATGAGACCATTTTTATACTGTTCCTCGATCTCACGGACATCCTCGTGGGCCCTCTTGAGCAATTCCTCCTTGCCGGCCGGGATCACCATATCCTTGATAGCAATGGATATCCCTGCCTTTGTTGCATAATGATAACCGATATCCTTGAGTCTATCGGCAAGGATCACGGTCGCCTTGTTCCCCGCAAGTCGATAGCTTATGTCAATCAGGTTGGCCAGCTCCTTTTTCTTCATCACCCGATTGACCTCTTTAAAGGGAATTATGGGAGGGACCACCTCGTAGAGAAGGACTCGGCCGACCGTCGTCTCGATCCTCTCTTTATTGATCCGAACGGTAATGGGGACCTGAAGGCCTACCTCACCTTGGTCATAGGCGATCCGCACCTCTTCCGCATTGGCAAATATTCGATGCGGCCCCTTTGCGCTTAGGCGCTCTCGAGTCATGTAATAGAGGCCCAAGACAATATCCTGCGTGGGAACGATGATTGGTTTACCGTTGGCGGGTGATAGAATATTGTTGGTCGACATCATGAGGGTCCGCGCCTCTACCTGAGCCTCTATGGAGAGGGGAACATGAACCGCCATTTGATCTCCATCGAAATCAGCATTGTAAGCGGCGCACACCAATGGATGAAGCTGAATCGCTTTGCCATCTATGAGAATTGGCTCAAAGGCCTGTATCCCAAGACGATGTAAAGTCGGCGCCCGGTTGAGTAGGACGGGGTGTTCCCGAATCACCTCATCCAGGATATCCCAGACCTCCGGCCGCTCCTTTTCGACCATTTTCTTGGCGCTCTTGATCGTGGTTACATACCCTCTTTCCTCTAACTTGTTGTAGATAAATGGTTTGAAAAGCTCCAGGGCCATCTTCTTAGGCAGTCCGCATTGATGCAGTCGAAGTTCAGGGCCAACCACGATCACCGAGCGACCTGAGTAATCAACCCTCTTTCCTAGAAGGTTCTGACGGAAACGCCCCGTCTTTCCCTTGAGCATGTCGCTGAGAGACTTGAGAGGCCGACGGTTTTGACCGGTAATCGCCCTTCCCCTGCGTCCATTGTCAAATAGGGCATCCACGGCCTCTTGCAGCATACGCTTCTCGTTGCGGATGATCATATCTGGGGCGCTGAGCTCCATGAGTCGTTTTAAACGATTGTTTCGGTTGATCACCCGACGATAGAGATCATTGAGATCGGAAGTGGCAAATCGACCCCCGTCCAGAGGCACGAGCGGGCGCAGATCCGGAGGGATCACCGGGACCACCTCAAGGACCATCCATTCCGGCCGGTTCCCTGAGTTCTTAAAGGCATTGATCACCTTAAGCCGCTTGGCTATCTTTTTGCGCCGCACCTCGGAGTTGGTATCCCGCATTTCCTGGCGCAGCTCGTCGGAAAGCTTTTGGAGATCTACGGACTTAAGTAGCTTTCGGATCGCCTCTGCCCCCATCCCTGCGGTAAAGTTCGAGCCATACTCCTCAATGGCCTTACGGTAACGGCTCTCCGTGAGAAGCTCCTGATGCTGCAAAGGAGTCGAGCCCGGATCCATCACAACGTAAGCCTCAAAATAGAGAACCTTCTCGATATCTTTAAGCGACATATCGAGAAGGGCGCCGATGCGACTGGGAAGGCTCTTTAAGAACCAGATGTGGACTACCGGGGTAGCCAACTCAATATGTCCCATCCGCTCTCGACGGACTTTCGATTGAATCACTTCAACCCCACACTTCTCACACACAACGCCCCGATGGCGCATCCTTTTATATTTGCCACAATTGCACTCGTAGTCCTTGGTCGGACCGAAGATCTTAGCGCAGAATAGACCGTCGCGTTCCGGTTTAAAGGTCCTATAGTTGATGGTCTCCGGTTTCTTGACCTCTCCGTGAGACCAAGAGTGGATCTTTTCTGGAGAGGCAAGAGAAACTTTAATAGCGTTGAAGCTCAGCGGATTTTTAGGCTTTTCAAAGAGATTGAATAGATCTTCCATATCCACCTCGATTGGTTATTCGTTAATCGTCTACCCGTTAATCGTGTACTCGTGATGTCAGATAATCGATTAACCAATATACGAATAACGATTACACGAGTTATTTTTCCTCCACCAGAGTTACATCTAAACCCAGGCTCTGTAATTCTTTAACCATTACATTGAAAGACTCCGGCAAACCGGGCTCGAGGAGGTTATCCCCTTTGACGATCGCCTCGTACATGCGGGTCCGACCCACCACATCATCCGATTTTACTGTGAGCATCTCTTGGAGCGTGTAAGCAGCGCCATATGCCTCCAGGGCCCAGACCTCCATCTCCCCAAGCCGCTGCCCACCGAACTGTGCCTTTCCGCCTAATGGCTGTTGGGTAACGAGCGAATAGGGTCCAGTGGAGCGTGCATGGATCTTATCGTCCACCAAGTGGTGGAGCTTCATGATATACATGACTCCAACTGTAACCCTCTCGTCAAAGGGCTCTCCGGTTCTGCCGTCAAAGAGAGTTGCCTGCCCCGTAACCGGGAGACCGGCCTTCCTGAGTAGATTAAAAATCTCCTCTTCCGTGGCTCCGTCAAAAACCGGAGAGGCGAAATGAATCCCCTCACGGCATTTCTCGGCTAGTCTGATGACGTCCGGATCTTTGACCCCATCAATAAACTCGCCGATCTCCCGAGAGGGCAGATACTCTTTGAGCCGACGACGAAGGTTATCGACATCAGGGCGACCATTGTGTATCAGCTCCTCAATCTGTTTCCCCAAACTTCGGGCTGACCAGCCCAGATGGGCCTCCAGAATCTGCCCGACGTTCATCCTTGAGGGAACTCCCAGGGGGTTCAGAACAACATCCACCGGGGTCCCATCTTCCAGATAGGGCATGTCTTCTTCAGGCAGAATACGGGAGATGACTCCCTTGTTGCCGTGTCGGCCCGCCATTTTATCTCCAACTTGAAGCTTGCGCTTGATAGCGACAAAAACCTTAACCAACCTGATGACCCCAGGAGGAAGCTCGTCCCCGCTCTTAAGCTTATTGATCTTGTCCTGAAAAACCATCTTGATCAGGTCAATTTGTTCTGTGGTGCTCTCCACTATACGTTTAAGCTCTGCCTCCACAGACTCATTATCGACTCGGATCTCCCCCCAATAGGTCGTAGGGATTTGCTCAAGATCTTCCTCAGTGATCTCCTTTCCTTTGTTTAAAAGAATCTTCCGGTTATCATCACTGAGGCGCGTGGCCATGCGACGGCCCACCAGCAGCTTTTTCAACCGCTTGAGGGTCCCCTCATGGATAATCCGAACCTCTTCCTGCTGGTCCTTTTTCAGCCGGCTGATCTCCTCATCCTCAATGACTCGGCTCCTCTCATCCTTTCCCATCCCTTTCCGTGAAAAGATCCGAACGTTGATGACCGTTCCTTCGACCCCAGGCGGAACCCTGAGAGAGGTATCCCGCACCTCACCCGCCTTCTCCCCGAAGATTGCTCGCAGGAGCTTCTCCTCGGGGGAGAGTTGGGTTTCTCCTTTGGGAGTGATCTTACCTACAAGGATGTCTCCCGGCTTCACCTCTGCCCCGATACGAATGATCCCACTCTCGTCAAGGTCCGTTAACGCCTCATCGCCGACATTCGGGATATCTTGCGTAATCTCCTCAGGGCCAAGCTTGGTGTCACGGGAGACGCATTCGAATTCTTCAATATGGATAGAGGTGTAAGTGTCCTCTTTGACCACCCGCTCGCTGATCAGAATCGAGTCCTCAAAGTTATAGCCACCCCAGGGCATCAGGGCGACCAGGACATTGCGGCCCAAGGCGAGCTCGCCCATCTCCGTTGACGGCCCATCGCCGATGACATCACCAGCCTTTACATGATCGCCCACGACCACAATCGGTCTCTGGTTGACGCAGGTATTCTGATTGGAGCGCTGGTATTTCACGAGGCTGTAGATATCGACCCCCGTATCTCGGTGCGTCCCTGAAGGTCGATCGGCCTTGACTACAATGCGGGTGGAGTCAACGCTTTCCACCACCCCATCGCGCCTAGCAACCACCGTCACACCGGAATCGCGCGCCACAACCTTCTCCATCCCAGTGCCAACTAAAGGGGCCTCGGTACGGAGCAGGGGAACTGCCTGGCGCTGCATGTTAGATCCCATCAGGGCTCGGTTGGCATCGTCATTTTCCAGGAAAGGAATGAGGGAGGCGGCCACGCTCACCAACTGGTTCGGCGAGACATCCATAAAATCAACCTCTTCCGGCCGCGCCATAACAAACTCACCACCTTTGCGTGCCGAAACGAGGTCTGCAGTGAAGATGCCCCGACTGTCGATCGGTGCATTGGCCTGCGCAATCACATGATCTTCCTCTTCAAGCGCCGAGAGATAACGGATCCGATCGGTCACTCGACCATTCTCGACCTCGCGGTACGGGGTCTCGATAAAACCAAACTCGTTGACTCTTGCATGGGTAGTTAGAGAGGCGATTAAACCAATGTTGGGACCCTCCGGAGTCTCAATAGGACAGACCCGACCATAATGGGTCGGGTGCACGTCCCGGACCTCGAATCCTGCCCTCTCCCGGGTCAGACCCCCTGGACCAAGGGCCGAGAGACGACGCTTGTGGGTAATCTCCGAGAGGGGATTGGTCTGATCCATGAACTGGGAGAGCTGGCTGGAACCAAAAAACTCCTTCAGGGCGGCAGAGACAGGCTTATAGTTGATCAACTCCTGGGGCATCAGAGTTTCAATATCCTGCAGGCTCATCTTCTCCTTGATGGCCCTTTCCATTCTCACGAGCCCCACGCGAAAGTGGTTCTCCACCAGTTCCCCTACCGCCCTAACACGGCGATTGCCGAGATGGTCAATATCGTCCACAGAGCCGTTCCCATTCTTCAGCTCCATAAGGTAACGAACCACCTCCAAGATATCCTCCTTGCGCAGTGTCCCGTGTTCCAAGGGCACACTGAGTTTGAGGCGGTGGTTCAGTTTGAGCCTCCCTACCTTAGAGAGATCGTAGCGATCAGGGTTGAAAAAGAGGTTGTTAAAAAAATTCGTGGCGGCGTCGACCGTAGGGGGATCCCCAGGCCGAAGCCTGCGGTAAATCTCGATAATGGCTTCTTGCGGGGAATGTATCCTGTCTTGAAGGAGGGTATTACGCAAATAGGGACCAACATGGGAGTCATCAATATAGAGAACCTCAATCTCAGTTACCCCTTTTTCTCTAATCAGATCAAGCCTCTCTTGGCTGATCTCTTGGTTACACTCCACCAGGACCTTGCGGGTTTCAGGATCAACGATATCGTGGGAAGCAATGCGTCCAAGGATATCCTCCCACGCAATGGCGACATGCTTGACTCGGGAAAGCTCCATCTGACGGACCAAGGGCCGAGTCAACTTTCTTCCTTCCTTCACAATCAGATCATTGGTCTTAGGATCACGCACGTCGGATCCAGCCTTGACCCCGACTAACTGGTCGGGCTTGTAAACCAGCAAGGGCTTGCGTCCGTCAAACACGATGGTATCGCTTTTGTGGAAATAGTTGAGCAGGTCTTTGGTAGTCATCCCCAAGGCCCTTAGCAGTACCGTCGCCTGGAACTTACGCCGCCGATCGATGCGGACATAGAGGATATCTCTCGGATCGAACTCAAAATCGACCCAGGAGCCGCGATAGGGGATGACTCGGGCCGAGTAAAGGAGCTTCCCACTGGCATGGGTCTTTCCCTTATCGTGCTCGAAAAATACCCCCGGCGAGCGATGGAGCTGGCTGACAATGACGCGCTCGGTTCCGTTGATCATGAAAGTCCCGTTCTTCGTCATCAATGGGAGCTCGCCAAAATAGACCTCTTGCTCTTTAACGTTCTTGATGCTCCTACTACCGGTCTGGGGATCCACGTCCCAGAGGACCAGTTGAACCGTGACCTTCAGGGGTGCCGCGAATGTCATGCCCCTTTGGTGACATTCTTCCACATCGTACTTCGGCTCCCCGAGACTGTAACTTACGAACTCCAGAGAGGCCGTGTCATTGAAGTCTTTGATGGGGAAAACGGACCTGAAGACCTCTTGAAGTCCTACGTTCTGTCTTTGGTTTGGGGCGGTATCTTTTTGCAGGAAGAGATCATAGGAGTTCTTCTGGATTTCAATCAGGTACGGTAGATCAATGATCTTCTTCGTCCTACCGAAATTGCGGCGAAACCTTAAATTGTGGGTCACTTGAAATGCCATGATTATTCCTCTTTCAATAGTCTTTCATCTGTGATCTGGTCGAAAGCCAAATGCTCACTTGATATCGACTTTGCCTCCCACCTCCTCGATCTTTTTCTTGATCGATTCTGCCTCAGCCTTGGGAACACCATCCTTGAGCGGTTTAGGGACGCCGTCCACCAGATCCTTCGCCTCTTTCAACCCCAAACTGGTGAGTTCTCGCACCACCTTGATAACCTGGATCTTTTTTTCTCCAGCGTCAGTCAGGATCACGTTGAACTCGGTCTTCTCCTCTGCCGTAGCGGCAGGCCCAGCCTGTCCGGCCGCGACGGCTACTGGCGCCGCGGCGCTAACGCCCAACTCGGCTTCCAATTCCTTCACCAAAGTTGCCAATTCCAACGCTGAACTGTGTTTAATAAACTCCTTAACTTGCTCTCTTGTTACTTCCATGGCTCCTCCCTGTGGAAAAATTTAAGATTGAGATTCTTTCTGCTTGCGCAATGTCTCGAGAAGCCTGACCATCCTCGCCCCCGGCTCTTGGATGAGCCGGAGAAGCTGAACCGCCGGGGCCTGCATGAGAGCAAGGAGCTTGGCCTGGAGTTCAGGCCGACTTGGCATCTGGGCCAAGACCTTGACCTTGGCCTGATCCATAAACTCCCCCTCTACCATCCCACCCTTGATTGTGAGTTTCTCGTTCTCCTCGATGAACTTGACCAGCGCTTTGGAGAGGATCACCGGATCCTCATAGCCGAAGATCCATCCCGTTGGCCCCACGAGGAGCGGATCCAGCGAGCCATAAGCAGTATCTTTCAGGGCACGATGCACCAAAGTGTTCTTAATCACTTGATACTCCCCTGATGCTTGACGGATCTCCCGCCGGAGTCGCGTCATCTGCGCCACCGTAAGGCCTCGATACCCAGTGACTATGGCCATCTTAGCGGCTTTAAATTTCTCCTGGACCGCTGTGACGGTCTTGGCTTTTTCCTGATGACTTGAACGTTCTGTTACTAACTCAGCCATCCGTTCTCCCCTTAGCTCACGCCGCTAGTGCGCGAATCTGAGACAGATCTATCTTGACCCCCGGCCCCATCGTTGTGGAAAGGGTCACCCCCAGAACGTAATTGCCTTTAGCAGAAGGGGGCTTGGCCCGAAGGATAGATGTCAAAACAACCCGCGCATTGTCCAAGAGCTTATCCGCGCCAAAGGAGACCTTGCCAATAGGCAAGTGAATGGTTCCCGCTTTGTCGACTCTAAACTCAAGCTTTCCCGCCTTGATCTCCTTTACTGCCTTAGCGATATCAAGGGTTACGGTCCCAGTTTTGGGATTGGGCATCAAGCCCCTGGGGCCTAAAATCTTTCCAATCCTGCTAACCACCCCCATCATGTCCGGGGTGGCAACGGTCTTGTCAAAGTCGATCCATCCTTCACTTATTCTCTTGATAAGATCTTCAGCCCCAACATAGTCGGCTCCAGCCTCTTGAGCCTCTCTTTCCTTTTCCCCTTTGGCGAAGGCCAGAACCCGCACCACCTTCCCCACACCATGGGGAAGGACCACAGTTCCCCGAACATTTTGTTCTGCCTGCCGGGGATCCACGCCCAACCGGACTGCCATCTCTACGGTCTCATCAAACTTGGCCCTAGCAGTTTCGTGCACCAGACGGAGCCCTTCTTCCAACAGATACCTCCGGGCGCGATCTACCTTAGCCAACACGGTGCGATAGCCTTTCCCTCTCTGTTTCATGGCGTCCTCAAATCGAAACCAGTAGTCAGTATCCAGTAGCCTCTAGCTTCCCACCCTCCGTATTATTCTGGATTCTGAATACTGTCTGCTGGACTTTTCATGCTGAATTCTAGCTCCTGGATGCCGCGTCCTATCTTCTAGCCTTCAATTTCCAAACCCAAGCTCCTTGCCGTCCCCTCCACAGTCTTCTCCGCAGCTTCTAAGTCCTTAGCTGTTAGATCGCGCAACTTGATCTCAGCAATTTCTCGTACCTGCGCCCGGGTTACTTTCCCTACCTTTACTTTCCCGGGCTCACCCGATCCTTTTTCAATCCCAGCCGCCTTCTTCAGCAGAACGGATGCCGGAGGGGTCTTGGTTACAAAAGTAAAGGAACGATCCGCGTAGACAGTTATGATCACCGGTATAATCATCCCTTGCTGGGACTGGGTTGCCGCATTAAAGGCCTTGCAAAATTCCATAATATTGACCCCACGTTGCCCCAAGGCAGGCCCCACTGGGGGGCTAGGATTCGCCTGACCGGCTGGGATCTGCAGTTTTACTTGCCCAATAACTTTCTTGGCCATAATTAAAACTAACGTTTAAGTCGTTTAAGACGTTCAAATCGTTGAACGCCTTGAACGGATTGAACGTTTTGAACGGCTTCTACTTTGTCAGTTCCGCTCCACCTGAACAAATTCCAATTCCACCGGCGTGGCACGCCCGAAGATGCTGATCAGCACCCTGAGTTTCCCTTTCTCCGGCCGCACCTCCTCCACTACTCCATTAAAGTCGGCAAAAGGACCATCGACGACCTTCACGCTTTCGCCTACGGAGAAGAGAAATCGGGGTCTGGGCTTAATAGCCCCCTCTTCCATCTGCTGAGTTATCCCTTTGACCTCTTCATCGCTGACTGCAGGAGGATTGGTAGTTCCTCCCACAAATCCAGTCACCTTTGGAGTTTCCTTGACGATGTGCCATGTCTCGTCGTTCAGTTCCATCTGCACCAGGATATAGCCAGGAAAGAACTTCCTCGAAGAAGTCTTCTTTTTCCCCTTGACCAACTCCACGACTTTCTCCACGGGAACCAAGATCTCACCGAAGAAGTCTCGTTTCCCTAGGGTCTTGATCCTCTCTTCCAGGGCCGCCTTAGCCTTCTGCTCATAGCCTGAAAACGTATGCACTACGTACCACTTCTTTTCCATACGGGAGAACCTATAGGAAGTTAACTGATAATGGCCTGAATGGCTCGGGTCAGACCGAAATCTACTAATGCCAGGAAAAGGGCGATCATCAAAACAACAATCAAGACGACCGAAGTCGCCGCATAGGTTTCCTTTCGAGAAGGCCAATGGACCTTCTTCAACTCTTGCCAGGCCTCCTTAAAGAACTCGACCGAATGCCGAACGGTATCCTGAACCTTCTGTGCCCATTCCCCCATGAGGTTGCCGAACGCGATGAGATGGCGGGTCAGGCAGGACTCGAACCTGCAACAACCGGATTTGGAGTCCGGCGCTCTATCCAGTTGGAGCTACTGACCCCTGGATCTCATTTAAAGTTTGACCTCGCGATGCAGGGTGTGGGTCCGGCAGAAAGGACAGAATTTCTTGAATGCTAACTTGTCCGTAGTCCTTTTTCTGTTTTTTGTAGTCGTATAATTCTTCCGCTTACATTGATCGCAAGCAAAACCTATAAAATCTCGCATGGCTTCTCCCTCTACTGGACATTACTTTACTGGATAATCTTGGTGACTACCCCTGCCCCCACTGTCCTACCTCCTTCACGGATAGCAAATCTCAAGCCTTCATCCATAGCAATCGGGGTAATGAGCGATACCTCCGTATTGACGTTGTCTCCAGGCATGACCATCTCGGTCCCTTCGGGCAATTTCACAACACCAGTCACATCGGTCGTACGAAAATAGAATTGCGGTCGGTACCCATTGAAGAACGGGGTATGCCTTCCCCCCTCCTCCTTAGTGAGGACATAGGCCTCGGCGTTGAACTGGGTGTGTGGTGTAATACTGCCCGGTTTAGCCAAGACCTGACCCCTTTCTACCTCTTCCCTCTTTGTTCCCCTGAGAAGAACTCCGATATTATCCCCAGCTCGACCCTCGTCCAAAAGCTTGCGAAACATCTCTACCCCGGTAGCAACGGTCTTTTGGGTATCCTTAAAACCTACGATCTCTACTTCATCTCCTACTCGAACGATACCCCTCTCCACTCGTCCCGTAACCACCGTTCCGCGACCACTTATGGTAAAGACATCCTCTACGGGCATGATGAAAGGCTTATCCACATCCCGCACCGGCTCCTTGATATAGCTATCTACCGCATCCATCAACTTTAGAATCCCACCACAGTTAGGGCAGTCGTCTTTGGCACACCCACACTCCAGGGCCTTAAGGGCACTGCCAACGACAATAGGGGTCTCATCCCCAGGGAACTTATATTTGGAAAGCAACTCCCTGACCTCCAGCTCCACAAGATCTAGAAGCTCCTTATCGTCCACCATGTCTGCCTTATTGAGGAAGGCCACTATGGTTGGAACCCCGACCTGCCGTGCAAGCAGAATATGCTCACGGGTCTGAGGCATAGGACCATCCGCTGCCGAGACAACCAGAATGGCGCCATCCATCTGCGCTGCGCCGGTGATCATGTTTTTGACATAGTCAGCATGACCCGGGCAGTCGACATGGGCGTAATGCCTTTTCGACGTCTCATACTCCACATGGGCGATGTTGATCGTCAGACCCCGCTCTTTTTCCTCCGGCGCCTTGTCAATTTGGTCATAGGCCATGAATTTCGCCATTCCCTTTTTCTCCAACACCTTGGTGATGGAGGCAGTCAAGGTAGTCTTTCCATGATCGACGTGACCGATCGTCCCGATGTTAAGATGGGGTTTCTTTCGTTCAAATTTCTGTTTACTCATCTCGTCCTCCTATCGGTTTACCATCCGCTTGTTTGTTCACGAGCACACATAATTATTTAGACTGTGTCGTTGTTTGCCATAGCTCCGGGCAAAAAGCCCAGGAGCGGGATTGAACCGCCGACCTCGTCCTTACCAAGGACGTGCTCTACCGACTGAGCTACCTGGGCATTTCAGTCGATGACTTATAGCATATGGCTGATCCCACTCCGCCGGAGTCTTGAATGACCATCTGCTATCTGCCATCAGCCATATGCATAACTGGAGCGGGAAACGGGATTCGAACCCGCGACCCCGAGCTTGGAAGGCTCGCGCTCTAACCAACTGAGCTATTCCCGCATGAATGGTGGAGAGGGGAGGATTCGAACCTCCGAAGCCCTACGGCGGCAGATTTACAGTCTGCTCCCTTTGGCCACTCGGGAACCTCTCCTCCTCTACCTCGATACCAAATCCATAAGACGTCCACGGCCTAAGGGCCCGCCCGCGTCCAGCTCGATCAACACCCCCATCCTCTCGATCTGGAGCTGGCGATAGGAGTTGAACCTACAACCTGCTGATTACAAATCAGCTGCTCTGCCATTGAGCTACGCCAGCTTTGACTCTGAAACAACTAATTCCACGCGTCAGTGCCAAAGCTTTACTCGCTCGCCGTCGAAAAAGTGCAACGGAAAAACCCGCTGGAAAAGTATGAACCCAACCTTTGAGGTAAATGATAGCAACTAAAATTAGCTATTTTAATCTGTTATTTAAAGCACCTTCTCCCACCATTGTCAACAGCAAATAGCCATATTTTTAGCTATCGTCCCCTCAGGCTTCGTGTTTTAAAAAGCACTTCCCTTTGTCAAACCGAACTTCTCTGCCTAAGGATCTCGTAGAGGAAGATCCCTCCCGCAACAGCCACATTGAGGGAAGCTATCTTCCCCCGCATAGGTATAGAAACCAGAAAATCGCACTCCTTCCGGGTCAAAGGTCGGATCCCAGTGCCTTCTGCCCCTAAAACCACAACCAGTTTCTCAGGATAGACTCTCCCATAAACACCTTCGTTTGCCCCCGCATCCAAGCCAACAACCCAGTATCCTATTTCTTTGAGGGCCAGGATCACACGCCTGAGGTTCGAGACCCGATAAATCTTCAGATAGTGGACCGCCCCTGCAGAGGTCTTGACCACCGTGGGAGTTACCCCAACCGAGCGATCTTTGGGAATCACCACATGGCGGATTCCCACGCCCTCTGCACTCCGCAAAAGAGCCCCAAAGTTACGTGGGTCCGTAAGCCCGTCCAAAATCAAGACCGAATCGTGCCCCTGGGAAGAGGAGAGATCCTGGAGCAGATCGGCAAAGAGGCAATAGGAGTACGAGTCCACTTTAGCGACGACCCCTTGGTGCTTCCGACCATTAGCCAAGCGATCCAATAGCTTGGACTCGAGGTAACGAACGTTGAGACCTCGCCGTTTTGCCTCTCGGTCAATCAGGTGCAGGGCAGCGCGTTGATGCCCCTCGACAATCATAATCTCGAACACCTCTTGAGGCGAGGACTTTAACTTTTCCAGGACAGGGTTGATACCAAAAAGGAAAAGGGGATTTTTCTGCCTATCCATCAAGGAAACTCATATAGAAGCATTTACAAAAAGAGAAGCACCGGATAACATGTCTTTACCGTGAAACGGACACTAAGCACTTATATCGTTTATGAGATCCTCTCCCCTTTTCTGCTCGGACTTATGGCCTTCACCTTTATCCTGCTGATCGCTCGCATCCTAAGGCTTGTTGAGTTGGTGGTGACTCGAGGGGTTCCAATACTCCAGATAGGTAAGCTCTTCGCCTTAATCTTGCCTACCTTCTTAGAGATGACGGTACCCATGGCTCTCCTGCTTGGGATCTTTCTAGGCCTCGGTAGGCTTTCCAGTGATCAGGAAATTCTCGCTCTAAAAACCTCTGGGATCAGTCCCACCCAGATCCTTGTACCCATCGGGATAGTTGCCTTGTTTATCTCCTTGATCACACTCCTGATAACCACTTTGGTCCGACCAGCGGCCAATCTAGCACTCAGGAAAGAACTCTACAATATAGCCAAAAGCCGCGTTGCAACGGGACTGAAGGAAAAAGTCTTCAATGATGATTTCCCTAAGATCCTCATCTATGTTGAAGAGATGATTCCGCCAGGCAATACCTCTCAGGGGGTACTCATTGTTGATCGCCGGAATCCGGAAAGGGAAAACATCATTTTTGGCAAGGTAGCCTTTTTCCTTTCCGATGAAGAGTCAAAAACCTTAAGCTTGAAGCTCTTCGACGGCACCGTCTACGAAAGAAAAAAAAACCGGTTGGCTTTCAGCCAGACCCGTTTCAATGTCTATGACTTCAAACTGGACCTGGAAGAGGCATTTAGTCCTATACGAGAAAAGGAAAGGGGACCTAAGGAGATGTCGTTCCGGCGATTAGGAAAGGCGATCATGAGCAAGAAAGAAGAAGGTGTCAAACCGATAGCCGAGCTCATGGAGTTCCATCAGAGATTCGCCTTTCCCTTTGCCAGCCTGGTTTTAAGTCTCCTCGGGGTCTCCTTGGGCATGGTGCCTACACGGTCGAGCACTGGGCGGTCGAGAGGATTTGCCCTATGCCTTTTCTGGCTCCTCATCTATTACGCATTGCTCTCCATGGGGAAAGCGCTGGGTCAGAGGGAGGTTATTCCTGCCGCTCTTGCACTCTGGCTCCCCAACATCGTCGTGGGGCTAATCTCAACCCATTTCTTTAGAAAAGCACTTAAAGAATCCCCGTTCTTGATCCAAACAAAGTTGGAAGCTTTATCCTTGTACTTGAACCAAAGACTCACGCATTACAAACAGCGGAGTTACTGAAGGTGATCTTAGAAAAGGCCAATCCCACTGCGTTACCTCGATTAAGAATCCTAGATCGCTATCTAATACGCGGTTTTACGAGGATCTTTGTCATTAGTCTTTTGGTTATTGCAGTCCTGTACCTGATCGTAGATTTTTTCGACCGCATCGACAACCTCCTGCAGGCAGGCGCGCCCTTATGGATCTCAATGAGATATTTTCTCTACAAGATTCCCCTTTTGGTTTCCCGCGTCTTCGGATTTGCTGCCCTCTTCTCTGCCCTATTCTCTCTTGGTATGTTGTCCCGAAATCAAGAGATTACAGCCATACGCTCCAGCGGTCTCAGCCTTCGTCGGATCTCTCTACCTTTACTCCTTTTCTCCCTTTTGATCTGCCTTTTTACCTTCTTTTGGAATGAGGCCCTGGTTCCCATCTTTACCCGTAAGTCTCAATACATCTACCAAGTGGAGGTAAGAAAGAAACAACCACGAAGTTTACTGGGAACTAAGGATATCTGGATAAGCGGGGAGGGGACTTTTATCAGTGCGGACTATTTTGACGCCAAGAAAAACATCATTCAGGGGCTTGTCATCTACCTCCTGGATCGAGATTTTAGTCTCAAAGGGCTCGTCGAGGTCCCTCTGGCGCGCTGGGATGGAACGCGTTGGGAAGCAAGGGAGGGCAGACAATGGCACTTTCTTCCGGATGGAAAGATGACCCAGCGCAAGGTGGATCTCTCCTTGCCTCTTTCGGAGACCCCTGAGGATTTCAAGCTCTTTGCTCGCGAACCCGAGGAGTTTAGCTTCTTGGATCTTAGGAAACAAATTGCAGATCTCAAAGGAAAAGGAATCGATGCTACAGAATACGAGGTCGATCTCCAGGTCAAAATGGCGATCCCGCTGGTTTCTCCTCTCATGGTTTTCCTCGCCATTCCTTTCGCGCTCAGACACGGTCCGGGAGGAGGGTTTGCCCTTAGCTTCGGGCTCACCATGCTGATCGGGTTTGGCTATTGGTTTGTCCTAGCCTTCAGCATCTCCTTGGGGCACAGCGGCGCCTTACCTCCGTGGGTCGCAGCTTGGCTACCTAATCTAACCCTGGCCCTGGTGGGACTCTTCTTTTCTACCTCTGAGGAGTAAGAAGAGCCCCTTAGGGGACCAAGGCTGTCCCCTGCAACCCTTCAACTTCGGGGAATCCATACATGAGGTTCATATTTTGCACCGCCTGGCCGGCTGCTCCCTTGACCAAGTTATCAATGACCGTGATCACTACAAGCCGCCTGACACGAGAATCATATCTGAGACCAATGGCACAGTCATTGGAGCCACGGACCTCCTTAGTCTGGGGAAAGCACCCTGAAGGGAGGATTCGGATGAAAGGATCTTGGCGATAAAAATCCTTGTAGACCTTGATGAGTTTTTCCTCTCCCAAAGATTGTTTAGGCTCAACGTACATCGTAGACAGGATGCCGCGGCTCATAGGGACCAAATGAGGTGCAAATAAAACAGAGATTGACCTTTCGGCAATTTGGCTCAGCTCCTGCTCGATTTCAGGTGTGTGTCGATGGACGCCAACATTATAGGCCTTAAAGTTTTCATTAACCTCACTGAAGGAAAGCTCAACTGAATTGCTTCTCCCAGCCCCAGTGACTCCAGACTTTGCGTCGATCAGAACGGTTCCCTGAACCATATTTTCAGCGAACAGTGGGGCTAAACCGAGCACGGCCCCTGTAGGGTAACAACCCGGGTTAGCAACGAGCCGGGCCTTGGCAATGCCTTTTCGATGCATCTCAGTCAGGCCATAGATGGCCTCACGCAAAAGATGGGGGGCTTTGTGTGGACGATACCACCGGAGATAGCTCTTAGGATCACGAAGACGAAAATCAGCGCTCAAGTCGATCACCCGTTTGCCCCGTTCCACTAAGTCGGGGACGACATCCATAGAGGTCTCATGGGGAAGAGCAGTAAACGCAAGCTCTATTTGAGAGGCTATTTTTTCTACCTGAATTTCTTGCAAGACGAGATCGCACTTGCCCACAAGCGACGGATAAACCTCGCTTACCTGCTTTCCCACAAACTGCTGCGAGGTTACAACTGCAAGCCGTACCCGGGGATGCTGGACCAAAATGCGAAGCAACTCCACCCCTGCATAGCCAGTGGCCCCGAGCACGGCCACACGAAGATCTGCCCGTCTCCGGGCGGGTGATTTCTTAGCCAACGACTTTAACGTTTGGAGTATTGCGGTCGCTTGCGTGCCTTATGGCGGCCGTATTTCTTCCGCTCTACTGCTCGCGGATCACGGGTGATGAAACCAGCCTTTTTGAGCGGGGAACGAAAATCGGGCCTAACCTGAACGAGGGCACGGGTAATCCCATGACGAATCGCACCTGCCTGCCCAGAGATACCCCCACCCCGAACATTTACTTCAGTATCAAAATTCCCTAGCGTTTGGGTAACCTGAAAAGGTTGTAGGACGATCATCCGAGCCGTTTCGCGACCGAAATAGTCTTTTAGACTCTGATCATTGACACGAACATCTCCCTTGCCTTCTTTCAAATAGACACGGGCCACAGAGGTCTTTCGTCTCCCGGTCGCATAAAATAGCTTTTCTGCCATGCCTTCGCTCCTAAATTTTTATAGCCAACGGTTGGGGTTTTTGCGCCTCATGAGGATGATTGGGTCCGGCGTAGACCTTTAGTTTATTAAAAAGCTTTCTCCCCAAACGGTTTTTAGGCAACATCCCTTTAACCGCTAACTGGATGAGGGCCTCGGGCTTGTCCTCCAGCATCTTCTCAGCGGTGGTCATCCGAATACCTCCTGGATATTCGGAATGCCGGTAATAAGTTTTTTCCTGTCGCTTTTTCCCTGTGAGCGTTACCCCGCGAGCATTGATCACAATGACAAAATCCCCCCCATCCACATGAGGGGCAAAGCCCGGTTTATGTTTGCCCCTTAAAACCTTCGCGACCTCACTGGCCAGCCGCCCCAACACCTTCCCCTCCGCATCAACCACGTACCACTGGCGCTGGGCCAGGGCGTCTTTCGTCGTTATCTGATAAGTCCGCATCATATCCAAACCCGCTAGAAGGCCGGAAGCTGGAAAGCCTCTTAGCTTCCCAGCATCCCAGCCTTAATATGGCGGGGCCGACGAGACTCGAACTCGCGACCTCCGGCGTGACAGGCCGGCGTTCTATCCAACTGAACTACGACCCCGACAGTTTCATTAATCGTTTATTCGTCAATCGTCTAATCGAATAACGAGTAACCAGTAACGAATTAATCTCGAGTGGGCGGTACAGGATTTGAACCTGTGACCCCCGGCTTGTAAGGCCGATGCTCTCCCGCTGAGCTAACCGCCCCCCTCCGCTGAAAACACCAAAACCTGAGACCCTGGACCTATTATTCCTGTCCTTGGTCTTCAGCTTTTCCCGGTATTCAATAAAAGTGAATTAGCTGAGGGACTCTTTCAAGGTCTTGCCAGCCTTAAACTTGGCGGCTCGAGAGGAGGCAATCTGAATCGTCTCTCCGGTCTTCGGATTTCTCCCTGTTCTCGCCTTTCGGTTGGAAACCGAGAAGCTTCCGAAACCGGAGATGTTAACCTTATCTCCGTTCTTCAAAGCAGCGATGATATCATCAAAGACGCTGTTGACAATCTCTTCTGCCCTCTGCTTAGGAAGTTCCGCCTTGCTCGCAACAGAATCAATCAAGTCCGCCTTTGTCATTATCCCCCTCCCCCTCAATTCTTCTCTTATAACAGGAGGGTAGATTCGGTGTCAATCCACCTAGAGTTCATCTTTAAGCAAGGCCACTCTATTGCGGCAAGATATCTGCCCTGGGGACTTCTTCATCCTTTTCCTCAAAGGTGGGAGCTTCCTCTTTGGCTTCAGCCGATACTGCTTTGTTTTTGAAAAGGCTCTCCGGGTCCTCTAGGATCAGGGCTTTCTTCAATACCTCGTCCATATGGGAGACCAGAACTAACTCCACTGTTTTTAGGATGATCGGCGGGATCTCCTCAATATCCTTTCCGTTTTCCTGAGGTATGAGCACCGTCTTGATCCCTCCCCGATGAGCGGCCAAGACCTTTTCCTTCAGTCCGCCAATGGGTAGGATCCTTCCTCTAAGGGTGATCTCCCCAGTCATGGCCAGATCATGGGGCACGGGGATCCGCATAAGAGCAGAAACCAGAGAGGTTGCCATCGTGATCCCGGCCGACGGACCATCCTTAGGAATGGACCCCTCGGGCACGTGGATGTGAACATCTATCTTCTGGTAGAAATCCTTCTCTAATCCCAGCTCTTCGGCTCGGGAGCGGACATAACTCATCGCTGCCAGGGCTGACTCCTTCATCACATCCCCCAACTGCCCGGTGACCGTCAGTTGTCCCTTCCCGGGCATAATCGTCACCTCTGTAGACAGCAACTCCCCTCCCAGCTCGGTCCAGGCCAGGCCCGTTGTGACCCCGATACTCTGCTCAATTTCGGCTTTCCCGTATCGGTATTTTAGCGGACCTAGATACTTGTGCAAACTCTTAGCACCGACGTGAATCTTGGCATTTTTATCCTTCTTGACCACCTCGACAGCAACCTTGCGACAGATCGAGGCAATCTCACGATCCAGATTTCTTACCCCCGCCTCCTTGGTGAAGTGGCGGATCAGCCCGAGAATGGCGTTGTCCGTAAATAAAACGTTTTCCAGGCTGAGACCATTGGCCTCTCTTTGCTTGTCCACCAGATACTTCTTGGCGATATTCAGTTTCTCCAATTCCGTGTATCCCGCGATCCGGATGATCTCCATCCGGTCCTGAAGCGGACGAGGAATACGATCCAGGGTATTCGCCGTGGTAATAAACATGACCTTGGAAAGATCGTAATCCATATCAAGGTAGTGATCGTTAAAGGCGAAATTCTGCTCGGGGTCCAACACCTCGAGAAGCGCCGAGGATGGATCCCCGCGAAAATCAGTGGACATTTTATCGACCTCATCCATCAGAAAGACTGGATTACTCGATCCAGCCTTCTTCATCGATTGGATGATTTTTCCCGGAAGGGCGCCGATATAGGTACGACGATGCCCACGGATCTCTGCTTCATCCCGCACCCCTCCCAAAGAAACCCGAACAAACTTTCTACCTGTGGCCCGGGCGATGGATCGCCCGAGTGAGGTCTTGCCTACCCCCGGAGGCCCCACCAAACAAAGAATCGGACCCTTCATCTTTCCCACGAGGCTCTGAACGGCCAAATACTCCAAAATCCGCTGTTTTACTTTTTCCAGACCATAATGGTCCTCTTCCAACACCTTCTCCGCTTCTTTGATGTCCAGCTTATCATCGGTGAATTCATTCCATGGTAGGCTGAGGATCGAATCAATATAGTTCCGCACCACGGTTGCCTCAGCCGACATGGGAGACATCATCTTGAGCTTCTTCAGTTCTTTCTCGACCTTGTCTCTAGCCTCGGCTGAAAGTTTCTTTTGTTTGATCTTCTCTTCAATCTCCTGAATCTCGTTCTTAAACTCGTCTTTCTCGCCCAGTTCCTTCTGGATGGCTCGCATCTGCTCGTTTAAATAATACTCCTTTTGTGAACGTTCCATTTGTTTCTTGACACGGGAGCGGATACGACGCTCGACCTCGAGGATCTCGATCTCCGCACGCATGTGACCCAATACCTTCTCAAGTCGCTCCGCCGCGTTGAAGGTCTCTAGAAGATTCTGCCGGTCCTCTAGCTTGATACCGAGATGGGCAACTATGGTATCCGCAAGCCGCGCCGGCTCCTCGATAGAGGAAACAGACATGACCATCTCCGGCGGGATTTTTTTCTTCAGCTTTACATAGTTCTCAAAGGTACCGTGGACCTCCCGGACTAGGGCCTCCACCTCTGTGTTTTTCTCCACAACCTCAGCGATCTCCTCCACCTCCACAAGAAAAAAGTCTGGATGACTCAGGTAACGAACAACCTTCGCCCGTTTTTTTCCTTCAATGAGGACCTTGACGGTCCCATCGGGGAGCTTCAGCATCTGCACGACATTCCCGAGTGTTCCTATCCGATAGATGTCGTTTTCAGCCGGATCGTTGGTCTTCGCATCTTTCTGCGAGGAGAGTAGTATCGGGCCCTGCTTTTGGGTTGCCTCCTCCAGTGCCTTGATCGACCGCTGCCGACCCACAAAGAGGGGCACCACCATATGGGGAAAAACAATGATGTCCCTAAGAGGCAGCAAAGGCACTCTCATAAAATCGTTGGGCTCTTTTTCTTTGTCGTCCTTCTTGTCGTTCCGAAACAACATAACTTTCCCCCTTAGGCACTCTCTGCGGCCTTCGTATAAACAACAATCGGTGGCTCATTGCGGGTAACCACCTCTTCGGAGATGATGACCTCCTTAATATTGGGCTGGGAAGGCATCTCATACATGACATCGAGCATAATGTTTTCCATGATCGCCCTAAGGCCACGGGCACCGGATTTTCTTTTCATCGCCTCTCGGGCAATGCCTCGAAGCGCTTCTTCGGAGAACTTGAGATGAACACTTTCCATATCGAAGAGTTTGCCATATTGCTTGGTAAGCGCGTTCCTAGGTTCCTTTAATATGCGCACCAACGCATTCTCGTCCAACTCATCCAGGGTTGCAAGAACAGGCAAACGACCGATGAACTCCGGAATGAGTCCGAATTTCAGCAAGTCCTCCGGCTGGACCTCGTGCAGCAGCTCGCTAGCTCGCCGCCCGTCTCGTTCCTCGATCTCTCCCCCAAAACCCATCCTCTTACGTCCGGTCCGTCTACGAATGATATCCTCCAAGCCGACAAAAGCTCCCCCACACAGGAACAGAATGTTCGTAGTGTCCACCTGAAGAAATTCCTGCTGCGGATGCTTCCTTCCTCCTTTGGGCGGAACGCTCGCCATGGTTCCCTCGATGATTTTCAACAGGGCCTGCTGCACCCCCTCGCCAGAGACATCCCTAGTGATGGACGGGTTGTCCGACTTGCGCGAGATCTTATCAATCTCGTCAATGTACACGATCCCCCTCTGAGCCTTCTCCACATCATAGTCCGCCGCCTGAAGGAGATTGAGGATAATATTCTCAACATCTTCCCCCACATAACCTGCCTCTGTCAGACTCGTTGCGTCGGCAATGGTAAAAGGAACTTGAAGAAAGCGGGCCAGGGTCTGGGCCAAAAGGGTCTTGCCCGTACCTGTTGGGCCAAGAAGCAGGATGTTGCTCTTCTGTAACTCCACATCGCCGGTCACCATCTGGCTATCGATTCGTTTGTAATGATTGTGAACCGCGACAGCTAGGATCTTCTTCGCCCGCTCTTGGCCAATCACATACTGATCTAAGACCCGCTTGATCTCAGCCGGCTTTGGAACGCTTGAAGAAGAGGCTAGGGCTTCCTCGTGATCGCACTCCTCCGCTATAATATCGTTACAAAGGTCGATGCACTCATCACAGATATACACCGTTGGGCCTGCAATGAGCTTGCGAACCTCATCCTGACTCTTGCCACAAAAAGAGCAAACGAGATTACCTGAACGGTCATCGCCATGCTTTGGCATAGAATCCTCGTTTCACCTCTTAAGATTACTGTCCGGCCGATTCACGATGACCTCATCGACCAAACCATACTCCAAAGCTTGCTTCCCAGTCATGAAAAGGTCCCGGTCCGTGTCCTTCTCAATCTTCTTCAGGCTCTGTCCCGTATGCTTCATGAGAATGTTGTTAAGCTCCTCCCTCATGCGGAGGATCTCCCGGGCCTGAATATCCACATCTGTCGCTGTCCCCTGGAACCCTCCCAAAGGCTGATGGATCATAATCCGGGCATGGGGCAGGGCATACCGTTTCCCCTTTGCCCCGGCAGCTAAAAGGATCGCCCCCATGCTGGCAGCCTGCCCCAAGCATACAGTCGAGATCTGGGGCCTAACATACTGCATCGTATCGTAAATGGCGAGACCTGCGGTCACGGATCCCCCAGGCGTATTGATGTAAAAATAAACATCTCGTTCTGGATCCTCGGACTCTAAGAAAAGAAGTTGCGCGGTGACCAAGTTCGCCACATCGTCTGTAACGACAGTCCCCAGGAAAACAATCCGGTCCTTGAGCAAGCGAGAATAGATATCGTAGGCTCGTTCTCCCCGTCCCGTTTGCTCAACGACGATTGGGATGAAGTTCATATCCCCCAACACTCCTTACCCTCTAAAGGCATTCTAGCTTTTTTCCTCTTGTGCATCAACGGGTGGCTCCACTTCTTTCACCTTAGACCGCTGGAACAAGAAGTCCATTGTCCGGTCAAAGACCACCTGGGAACGGAGATCCTCTCGGGCGTCTTCGCGACGATAAAGCTCGCGCAAGGCTAACCCCTTTTCCTTCACAGAGCGTGCCATCTCTTCGATCTTCTGCTGAACCTCCTCATCTGAGACCTCGATCTTCTCTAGCGCCGCAATCTTCTCGACCAGAAGCATCGCCTTGACCTGTCGCAACGCTCGGGGTTCTAACTCTTTTCGCATTTGTTCCATCGACGGCTGAGGTCCAGAAGCGCTTGAGCCTCGCGCCGCGGGGCGACTCTGATGCCGCTCTATGAGATAACGGACGTGGTGATCCACCATGGTTGGCGGAACTTCGAATGGATACGCTTCAATCAACCGCGTCAAAAGTTGTTCTTTTAGGTCTCTTGTCTGAATTTCTCTGAGCTCGCTCTCAAAGCGGGTTCGTATTTTCTTCCTCAGCTCATCGAGAGAGCCACACTCCCCATGGTCCTTTGCAAAATCATCGTCTAGAGAGGGTAAGATCTTTTTCTTGATTTCCCTAACGGTCACGGAAAACACGACAACTTTTCCAGCCAGCTCCTGGTTAAAATGATCCTCAGGATACGCGACACTAATAGTATGTTCTCCATTCCTTTTCAACCCAATGATGGCCTCTTCAAACTGCGGCAATGCATTTCCCCTACCCACATCCAGAGGATAGTTTTCAGCTTTCCCTCCAGGGAACGGTTTTCCATCAACCGAACCAACAAAATCGAGAACCACATAATCCCCCTGCTCCACCACGTCACGGTTTTCCACGGGTTCCAAATGCGCATGGGCCTCTCGGAGGTGGCGCAATGCAACATCTACTTGCGCCTCATTCACCGGGAGCCGTACCTTCTCCACCTCCAGCCCCAAATAGTTCTTAACCTCGATCTCCGGTTTAACCTCAACAACTGCCGAGAATGTAAATGTCTTTCCCTCCTCCAAATCGTTGGCCTCTATCTCAGGACGAGAGACCGCTTGAAGCTCTTTTTCCCTGAAAACCTGGCTGAGAGAATGCTCCACCAGTCGCGAGAGTACCTGCCCTCTGACTTCGTCTCCATAGATTCCCTGAAGAACAGAGCGGGGTGCCTTGCCGGGGCGGAACCCCTTAATTTTCGCGCGCTGACTTAGGTTTTCGTAAACATGGAAAAACTCTTTGTCGACTTCCTCTGCAGGAAGCTCCACATGGATCCTCCGCCGGATCGGACTAAGGATGTCAACCCCGATCTTCACCTTTTCAGTCCGCCACAAAAGACTCTTCTGTAACGCTCTTGCCGTAGTCTTGCAGTCATCACAGTCGCACCCAATCCGAGAGACGTGGAACCGTTTTGATGGAGCGCCAGGACCATGATCTCTGGTGCGAGAGGGGGGACTCGAACCCCCACGGGTTGCCCGCTAGATCCTAAGTCTAGTGCGTCTGCCAATTCCGCCACTCTCGCATCCGTAAAGCTCGGTGGGCCGACCGGAGGCCTGGCGTGCCCTAAACGATACCAAAATGCCCAGCCATTTCAACAATGGACCAGAAAAACCCTGTTTCCTAGGCGATCAGGTACCTTAATTAAGGCAAGATTTTCTCCAATGGGTGATATTGGCCGAAGACCGTAAACCTCACGGCTTATCACTAGCCGATAGATCTTAATGCACGAAGAAAAGAAGGAGATCAATTCACCAGATAAGCTAGAGGGGATTTTTGCCAGCTTTCCCTGAAGCACCTATCACATCAAGAAATGCCTTCAGGATGTCGGTGGTCGTGATAATGCCAACCAATCTTTCCCCCTTAACCACGGGCAGACCTCCAATCTTGTGTTGGAGTATTACCTGCGCAGCTTTCTCAAGGGTGGTCTCAGGGGTAACGGTAACGAGATCTTTGGTCATCGCCGCGTTAACCTTGGTTATCATCATTTGTTTCCTATTCCAGCGTATATCTCGATCGGTGACGATACCAACGAGCTTCCCATCCTCAACAACGGGTAGCTGGCGGAAACCCCCTGCTTGCATTTTCGCCCGAGCCGTGGCCAGAGTGTCTTGAGGGGTCACCGATACCGGATCTTGGATCATGCGTTCACCAACCATCATCTCAGCACCTCCAAGCTCTTAATCCAGTTGCATCAACCGCTTCTGTCTCAAAATAGAGCAGGTAACAGTTACTAACCGATTCCTCGGGTTTCGCTTTTCTTTCATAGTATATAAGGAAGCCTCGTTTTTCAACGGTCTTGCGAACACCGCGCGAGATGGAACATCGTTGAGCACACCTTTTCCTGCGGTGTGCTCTATCACCCACTCTTTATTGTAGAGTTGGGCAACCCCAGGACTCCCAAGAGTACCACGTTTTCGCGATGGCCCTCTCTGCTTGAGTTGTCGAGTTGCAAGGCCCTGTCCGGTCAAATTTGTACATGTATCTTGCAAAAAATCGCCCATTCTGTCAGACAAGAAATATTTCAGTTCTGTAAATTCTTAATTTTGCTAGCCATGCATGGTTGGCACGGGCATTGCCTCCAAATAGATGCAAATCCAACCTGATTCGGAAACGCTATGAAGTGGCTTTATCTATTTCTGAAAAGCCGGTCTATCAGGGCCCTTTTGCCCACCCTGCTCTTGATCTCGCTATGGCCATGGGCATCTAACGGCCAGGACTTTAAAAAATGGGAGGCCAAGACAAGAGAGTATAAACAGTGGCTGGATTTGCATGGGTCAGAGGGCTCCCGTCTTTGGTTAAGGATTGATAGCAGCCGCCGGCCTCATAAACTTTACGTGGGAGAGGCTTTTCACAACGCAAATTATAAGGAAAAAGAACATTTCATCGAGATCTTTTCCAACTATCTCGCCGGCCACCCGGAGAAGTTCACACTTATCGATATCTTTGATGCAAAGACGGGAAAACCCGTCGGCGAATTTGGTTGGGGCGGGTTCAAGCTCTATTAATCTCTTTTTAGAATTGGTGGAGAAGGGGCATAAGGGATTGTGTCTTGGGAAAAACTGGTGGGCCGCCGGGGACTCGAACCCCGGGCCCGCTGATTAAGAGTCAGCTGCTCTACCAACTGAGCTAGCGGCCCATATCTGCTCCGAGAATCGAGGACGGAGGATCGAGAATCGCGATTCTATCCTCTATCTTCTATCCTCAATCTTTGAAACTGGGGTGAGTGAAGGGATTTGAACCCTCAACCCCTGGAGCCACAGTCCAGTGCTCTAACCAGTTGAGCTACACTCACCACATTGCAAGCCATGCTGGCGCGCCAGAAGGGATTCGAACCCCTGACCTACGGCTTAGAAGGCCGTTGCTCTATCCAGCTGAGCTACTGGCGCCGCAAAAGAAACTAAGTGGTCGGGGCGAGACGATTTGAACGTCCGACCCCCTGCGCCCAAGGCAGGTGCGCTACCAGGCTGCGCTACGCCCCGTCAAAATAAACAAGCGAGACCATTCTACACATGCATGGTGTGAAATCAAGGATGGGTCAATAGAGGAAAGAGAGAAGGCAGTGCTTCCTTGAGCTTCTCTAAAGCCCTGCCTCTGTGACTTACTCCACATTTGGTTTCTCGATCCAACTCAGCGAAGGTCTTACCCAAAGGAGGATAAACAAAGAGTGGATCATAACCAAATCCCTTGTCTCCTCTTGGGGAAAAGGTTATCCATCCCTCGCACTCTCCGCGAAAGACCCACTCCCTCTCGCCAGAAGAGATCGGGCTGTACAATGCAAGGACGCAGACAAATCGCGCTCCTCTATTCTCCTGCCACAGACCTGCTAAGGCTTGGAGCAGTTTTTCGTTATTCCTGGCATCGTCTGCATCCTCCCCGCTGTAGCGAGCCGAAAGAATGCCTGGAGCTCCGCCAAGGGCATCTACCTCTAGCCCAGAGTCATCTGCCAAGGTTATATATCCGGAAAAATCGGCCAGTGTACGGGCCTTCTTTAAGGCGTTCTCCTCATATGTTTTTCCATCCTCCACGACCTTGGACCATGTTCCTAAACTAGTAAGAGGAATGATCTTAATGGGAAGATCTTTAAGCGTCGCCTCGACTTCAGCAAGCTTACCCGAATTGTTTGTAGCCACTAGGAGCTGCACAATTAGAAGGGCTAGGGAATCGTGGAGAGAACTTTCTTTTGTACTTTGAGAAGCTCTCGAATGCCTTGCTGGGCGATCTCAGCCATGCGGTCCAATCCCTTCTTTGTGAACGGCGCGCCCTCTGCGGTTCCTTGGACCTCGACAAACCTCCCTGACCCGGTCATGACGAAGTTCATGTCCACAGAGGCTTGGCTATCTTCGTCGTAGGTGAGATCCAAAAGGGTTTTTCCATTCACGATGCCTACACTCACCGCAGCCACCGAATCTCTGATCAAATTCTCCTGGATAGTCCCTTGGTTTATCCATCGGCGCACAGCTTCTGCCAAAGCCACATAGGCCCCTGTGATGGAAGCCGTTCGGGTCCCGCCATCCGCTTGAATCACGTCGCAGTCAATCCAGAATGTTCTTTCTCCAAGAACTTCCAGGTTGGCAATAGCCCGAAGGCTACGGCCGATCAGCCTCTGGATCTCATGGGTTCTTCCCCCGATCCTCCCCCGAACAGCCTCGCGAGAAATACGAACCTGTGAAGAGGAGGGCAGCATCCCATACTCTGCCGTGATCCATCCTTTCCCGCTGTTGCGCAAGAAAGGAGGAACCCTATCCTCCAGCTTGGCCGTGCAGATCACCCGGGTATCCCCCACCTCGATCAGGACCGAGCCATCGGCGTGTTTGATATAGCCCGGATTAATGACAATGGCCCTTAACTCTCTTTCTTTTCGCCCGTCCGCACGCATCTCTATAAATTAAGATGGAAGACAACCATTTTAAGTTCCGTCATCTCCTCCACCGCGTAGCGCGGCCCCTCCTTGCCAAAACCTGATTCCTTGAGGCCGCCGTAAGGCATAAGGTCAGCCCGCCACTGAGGACCCCAGTTGATGTGTAGGTTGCCTGACTCCACCTCTCGAGCGAATCTCATCGCCCACTCTAGACTCTCGGTGAAGATGCCGGCTGAGAGACCGTAGACAGAATCGTTGGCAAGGGCAATGGCCTCGTCTATGGTTTGGAAAGGCGTAACCGCCACCGCCGGGCCGAATAGTTCATCACAGGAGATTCTCATCTCCGGCTTGACATCTGCCACCACCGTGGGGGCGTAGATGGCGCCTTGCCTCGACCCACCCACAACCACACGGGCGCCACCCCCAACAGCCTCCTGCACCCACTCCTCGACGCGGACGGCGTCTTTCTCGCGGACCATGGGACCCACCTTGGTCTTCTCGTCGAGCTGATTGCCGGCGGTCAGGGCCTGTACCTTGGGAGTTAATGCACTCAGGAAGTCACTGTAAACCCTTCCGGCGGTGAGGACCCGCTGGGTGGAGATGCAGACCTGTCCCGCATTGGCGTAGCCTGTGGTCGCTACGGCCGCCGCCACTTTATCCAGGTCTGCATCGGGCATGACAATGACTGGACAGTTGGAACCGAGCTCCATGGTGACCTTTTTGATCCCGGCCATGCGGCAAATCCGCTCTCCCACCTCCCGACTTCCGGTGAAGGTAATCTTGCGCACGCGGCGATCGGAGACAAGCACATCTCCGATCTCCCCTCCGGAACCGGTTAGGCACTGAATTCCATCCGCTGGAAGCCCCGCTTCCAGAAGAATCTCTGTGAGTTTTAGCGCCGATAGAGGCGTATCCGTTGCCGGTTTGATGATCACCGAGTTGCCCGCAGCCAGCGCAGGGCCAACTTTGTGGCAAACCAGATTAAGCGGGAAGTTAAAAGGGCTGATGGCCACGACAACACCGCACGGAACCCGCAGGGTAAAACCCAACTTTTTTGCCCCGCCTGGGTCTCCGTCCAGGGGTACGGTCTCTCCATGGATGCGCTTAGCCTCCTCCGCTGAGCCCATGATGGTTTCTACAGCGCGGTTCGCCTCCAAGCGGCCTTCGGCGATGATCTTGCCCTCCTCGGTCGATATCAGCCGCCCCAGCTCCTCGTTTCGGGCAGCCATAAGATCAGCGGCCTTTCTCAAGATTTTCCAGCGCTCGTAACCGGACAGCTTGGCCATAACCTTTGCCCCACGCTCCGCGAAGCTCAGGGCGCGGTCGACATCGCCGCCATCGGCCTTGGGCACCGTGTCGATAACCGAGTTATCGTAGGGGTTTCGGACCTCAATCTTTTTGGACTTATCGATCCATTTACCTTCCAAGAATAT
>JAHFAO010000202.1 GCA_023250515.1 Deltaproteobacteria bacterium
TTGCCCTTGAGGGCCCTTGCCCGCTTCCCCCACTTTGATCAGCTTGCCTTCGCTGTCAGGAGGGAAACCGGCTTAAAAAGCCTCACGCAAATCGTCGAGAAGAGATTCCCGCTCCGGGTCTCCACCGCGCCGCCAGGACACCCCGGCCGCTGGGTCATCGAAGAGGTCTTTCGATCCCACGGGCGCAAACTGGCGGACATCGAACGCTGGGGCGGAAAGGTCACCTCCGAGGAGAGACAGAGGGGACGGATTGAAGCGCTGAGGTCCAATCTCATCGATGCAATCTTCGACGAGGCCCTGATGACCCAGAGATGGAAGGAGGCCACGGATGAGTTCGAGTTCACCTTTCTGCCTGTAGAGGAGGAGGGCCTGAGTCGCTGTGAGCTCATGGGAATGAAACGGGGATGGATACCGCAGGGAAGGTTAAGAGGTGTGGAGCGCGACGTCCCGACCATTGATTTTGCCGGTTGGCTGCTTTACTGTCATGAAGCTTTTCCCAACGATTATGCCTTTCATGTGGTCAAGGCGATTGACGAACAGAAAAAGATGATCGCGAGTCTGTTTCAACCGGGGCAGGGATTAACCGGGAGTCTTGTTCCTACCGAGCTTTGCCAAGAAACGGAAATCCCTCTGCATCCTGGTGCGGCCAAATACTATCGAGAGAAAGGTTACATGTAGCTAGGTTCAAAAGGTTCGAAAAGTTCAAACCGTTGGAAACTCGTTGAACGACTCGAACGATTGAAACGGCTTAAACGAGCCACTCTTGCACAAGAAAGGAGGTCTTGTCATGGGCGCCGCTAACAGTCACGAATGGAAAGGGATTGACCACGTCCAGTTCGCCTGTTCGGACATGGATCAGACGATAAATTTTTGGGAGTCGATCGGCATGAAATGTACGCTGAAGCTGGTGCTGCACAATCCGGAGCGCTACCACTTTTTTGTCGATGTGGGCAAAGGCAGCGTCATCTCTTACTGGTACTGGCCGGGACGTAAGCTGACACCGCCGCCGTCCCATGATGTGCGGGACCGGGCGGGCTTTTACCACCTCGCCTTCCACGTGGATAGCGAGGAGGAGTTGGAGCAGATGCGCCAGCGCTTGCTCGCTGCGGGAGTCAAGGTCTCCGACATCGAGGGAAGGCACATGGTAGATAAGTCGATCTATTTCCAGGATCCCGACGGCGTCCAGGTCGAGTTTGCTTGTCCCATGTTCAGGCTGGAGGGGGTGGTGGAGCATGACGGGAAGGGAACCTTGATCCCACGCTCGGAGGGGGCCAAACTGGAAAAGCGCACGCTCGATGGGCCCGTGCACTTCGAGACCCGCTACAAGTGATGCTTGAGTGATTTTAAATAGGGAGAACATGGACTTTGAGCAGAGCCCCTCAAAAATAAGGAGGAAAAAAATGGCTCCCAAAAACAGCGCGCTTCTAGTTGCCCTTTCGCTTTTGTCACTGTTCCTGGTCCTACCTTACACCCTCCTCTCTGCCCCTCTTCCCATATCCACGCAGGAGATGCTCCAAAAGCTCAAGCTAGATTCCGCAATTCTCTCCGACGTTGATAAAGAACTCCAGGTACCAAAAGGCTGGATCGACGGGGCAAAAAAAGAGGGCAAGCTACGCGTCTTCTCCACTATCGATCCGCCTCAAGCTGAAGTCCTCTTCCGCCCGTTCAAGGAGCGATACCCTTTCATCGCCATAGAATATTCCCGCGCCAGCCATGAGGACCGCGCGATCAGGACCTTAGTCGCCTTCAAGAATAAGAAGATCGTCACCGATATCCTCACAGGGGTCGGAGGGAGCTTCTTCATGTACAAAGAGGCCGACGCCCTGGAGGATCTTAGGAGTCTCCCCAATATAAAAAACAACCCCACCGGAACCTATGATCCTGAAGGACTGTGGGTAGGGATGCACATGCGCCACTGGTGTATGGGTTACAACACTAAATTGGTGAAGAGAGAGGATCTCCCCAGGAAGTGGGAGGACTTCCTGACCAACCCCAAATGGCGTAACGGCAATCTGGCATTGGGCAACCGCCCGCAGCTATGGGCATTGCTCTTGTGGAAGGCCAACGGGGAAAAGTGGACCAAGGATTTTCTCACCAAGCTGTTCGCGGAAGTGAAGCCGCAGCTCCGTCGGGAAGGGATGAATGCCCTGTTGGAGCTCACGGCCGCGGGGGAGTTTTATGCCAATATCCCGGCAGCGGAGTACCGCGTCCACCAGAAGGTCCTCGACGGCGCGCCGGTGAGCTTCATGTGCCCGGAGCCTGTTCCCATTGCGGTGTCTGAGATGGCTGTCCTCAAGGGAGCGCCGAATATCAACGGGGCCAGGCTTTTTGTGAACTGGTTTCTCAGCAAAGAGGGGCAGATCGCCCAATACGTCTCTGACTTTGCCCCGCCGGTGCATAAGGATTTGCGACGCAAGGAATTCCTTCCCTTTGCCGATCAGATCGTAGGAAAGCAGAGCGTTTTCAGAGATCCGGCGATCGAGCTGGAGCTCCAACCCAAGCTGTTGGAATTCTGGGATGGTCTGTGGCTTCGCGGCAGCGGCAAGCGGCGCTAAGGCGACTATGGCGCATCTCTCTCGGCTCGGGCTTTGGCATCACGGGATATTCTTCCTGGTCCTTTTTCTGGTGCTCGCGCCGTTGTTTTTTCTCATCTTGGGAAGCTTCAGCACCGCGCGGCTGCCCACCGATTTTTCTCTCGCCACCATGGGGTTCGTCAATTACATCAAGGTGTATGGCGACCCCGGGACCTACGAGCTTTTTACCAATACCGTCGTCTACGTCGGAGGGAGCGCTGCCTTAGGCATCAGCCTGGCGGTCTCCCTCGCGTGGTTGGTGGAGCGCACCAACATGCCGGGCAAGATCTGGGTCTATGCCGGCGTGCCGATGATCTTGGCCGTTCCCGGAATGCTCCAGGCGATGGCTTGGGTTCTGCTGTTAAGCCCGCGCATCGGATTCCTCAACAGGATGCTTCAGGATCTCTTCGGTCCTGACGTCGGTCCCATCAATATCTATTCACTGGAAGGGATGATCTTTCTCGAAGGCATACGTCTTGTCCCCACGGCCTTTCTCATGCTGGTCCCGCTCATGCGCAGCATGGATCCCGCCTTGGAAGATGCCGCGGCGGTTTCCGGGGCGAGACCGAGTTCGGTTGCGCGGAAGATCACCTTCCGCCTTCTGGCCCCCGGATTGGTTGCGGTGATGATCTATCAGGCGATGACGGCGTTGGAGGTCTTCGAGATTCCCGGCGTCCTTGGGCTCCCGGCGGGCATTTATGTCTTCAGCACCAAGATCTACGCCATCGTTCGCACTGCTACCTTCATGCCTGTTTACGGCCAAGCGAATGCCTTGGCTATGGTTTACCTGGTCATCGCGGTCGTTACTACCTACCTGTACACAAAGATGATTAGCAGGGTGGAGAGGTACACGATCATCACGGGGAAGGGATATCGCCCGCGGGAGTTCGATCTCGGAGGATGGAAATACCCGGCGCTCGCATCCGTGATCTTGTACCTGTTTCTGGCTGTCATTCTCCCCTTTACGGTCTTCGTTTACACGTCGTTTCTTCCCTATCTGCAGGCGCCCTCGTGGGCCGCTTTCCAAGGCATGACGCTCAAGAACTATCGCTTGTTGACACAATACGGCGAGGTCGGCTCTGCCCTGTGGAATACGGTCGTGATGGTTGGAACGACCGCCACGGCGACCGTGGTGTTCTCTTTCTTCATCTCCCTTGTCGTGGTGCGTAGCAAGTTTTGGGGAAGGAAGCTGCTCGATCAACTGGCGTTCGTTCCCCACGCCATTCCCGGCATTGTCATGGGGATCGCCTTCTTCTGGGTTTTTCTCAAATTGGATTTTCTGCCCGTTTACGGCACGGTCTGGGCCATTTCGATTGGGTTCACGGTAAGTTTTGTTTCCTATGGCACCCGTTCCATGAACGCGGCCATCCTGCAGATCCATAAAGAATTGGAAGAGGCCGCCTACGTGAACGGCGCCACGCCTTTTCGGACCATGTGGCGCGTCTTTTTCCCCCTGATGCTTCCTACGTTCGTCGGGGTTTGGATCTGGGTGGTGCTCCACGCAGTGCGCATCGCCGGCATGCCGTTGATGCTGTACGAAGGGCCGAGAAATCAGGTCTTGGCCATTCTGATTTGGAATATGTGGGATGAGGGTTATGTGCCCGCGGTGGCGGCCATCGGTACGCTGTTGATGATCTTTCTTTTGCTTCTGACGCTAGTGGTTCGCCTGGTCGGTTTCCGCAGACATGCCGTTCAATTAGTGGGGACATGATCCGCATTCACAGCCTCAACGTGCGCTACAAGACGGAGCGCGGCGACGTCCATGCCGTGCGCGGCATCAGTCTGGATATCCAACAGGGGCAATTCTTTACCTTGCTCGGTCCGAGCGGATGCGGCAAGACCACCACGCTGCGCGCCGTGGCTGGTCTTGAAGCGCCGGACGAGGGCGAAATCGCTATCGGCGATGACTTGGTTTTTTCCTCTGCTCGGAGAATTTCGGTCCCCCCCTACAAGAGAGATATCGGCATGGTGTTTCAGTCCTATGCGATCTGGCCTCATATGAACGTGTTCGAGAACGTCGCCTTCCCGCTTAGGGAGATGGGAAGAAAATTTTCCAAGCGGGAGATCAACAGCAAGGTGCGCCAGGCCCTTTCTTTGGTGCAGCTTGAGGGTTTGGAGGATCGTCCCGCTCCCTTTCTGAGCGGCGGTCAACAACAGCGGCTCGCCCTGGCACGCGCCCTGGTCAAGGAACCTCGGGTCTTGCTTCTGGACGAACCGTTGAGCAACTTGGACGCAAAGCTGAGAGAAGAGACTCGCCTGGAGCTGCGCGAGTTGGTCAAGCGCCTTGGGATTACGACCTTTTACGTTACTCATGACCAGTTGGAGGCGCTGACGATGTCGGATGTGGTTGCCGTGATGGACCAGGGCCGCGTGGTCCAGGAAGGATCTCCCATGGAGATCTATCAGTCTCCCAAAGAACGCTTTGTTGCCAACTTCATCGGGCTCACGAATTTTCTGGAAGGACGGGTGAAAGGCTTTTGTCCCAAGCAGCCAAGGTTGGGAGAGATCGAAACCGCCAGCGGGACTTTGCAATGCGTGCTTCCCGATGGGGTGGGCCCAGGGGAGTCTGTGGTGATGGTGGTGCGTCCTGAAGATATCCATCTCGGTACCGGGACTCCACCGCAGCAAGGGAATGTCTTGCACGGCAGGGTAGAGGCCATCATCTTCATGGGCGAGGCTCTGGAATGTCAGGTGGCTGTCGGGAGCCAGAGGCTGCGCATGAAGCTCCATCCCTCCTCGGGCGTGAGGCAGGGGGAAGCTGTTACTCTTGAACTCCCTCCCGAGCGGTGCCGCGCCTTACGTGCTTGAAGGGGAGAGTTGAATGGAGTATGAGTTTTAGAGAAGAGTCAATCTTAAGCTAAGGAGGAATTGGCCATGAAACTCAAAAGAGTGGATCATCTTGCTTTTGTGGTTACGGACCTTGAGCGCTCGGTAAAATTTTATCAAGAGCTCTT
>JAHFAO010000203.1 GCA_023250515.1 Deltaproteobacteria bacterium
AAAAGATCCGCTGGGAGAACGCCCAAAGGCTCTTCCGTTTTCCTTAAGCCGCCCTCGTGTTGATCGATGAGCTCAAAAGCCCTTCCCATATTCTTATTTTTTTGCTGTGTGGGAAGTGGTACGGCCTCGGGGGACTGGAAGAGGGACTGGGAGAAAACCCTTGAGGCCGCAAAGAAAGACGAGCAGATCACCGTTTATCACACTACTGGTCCTTTTGATTCGCTTTTCCGGCAATTCCAAAAGCAGTATCCGGCGATCAAAGTCACCGGGATAACCGGAAGGGGAAATCAACTTGCGCCTAGGATTATGGCCGAGCGACGGGCCGGGAAATACTTGGCGGATGTTTACCTCGGGGCTGTCGGGACGCCCTTTAGAGTATTTTACCGTGCCAAGATTTTAGAGCCCATCGGGCCTTTTCTCATTTTACCCGAAGTCGTCGATAGGTCTCGCTGGTTTCATGGACAACACCACTACGCCGATCCTGAGGAAAGGTATATCTTTATCTTCGAGGGGAGCGTTCGTTCCGATGTTGCCTATAACACAAGCCTTGTGGACCCTAGAGAGATCAAGTCCTACTGGGATTTTCTGAGCCCTAAGTGGAAGGGAAAATTGATCGCCATGGATCCGAAGCAAGGAGGTATCGCAAGCGGTAGCAGCCTGAGTTTTTTTTATTATAATCCCGAGCTGGGCCCGGGATTCTTGACGCGTCTTTTTGGCGAGATGGATATCGCTTTCTCGCGGGATACTAGGCAGTTGGTAGACTGGTTGGCTGTGGGAAAATTTGCCATTGCCTTTTTTGCCACGCGTGCGGAAGACGCTATCGGCAAGGGCCTGCCGGTCGATCGTTTTTTGCCCACCGCCTTTAAAGAGGGACTCTACATCAGGCCACAGCAAGGCTCGATCAGTCTGCTAAACCGCTCACCCCATCCTCATGCGGCCAAAGTTCTTATTAACTGGCTTCTGTCCAGAGAAGGTCAGATCCATTTTCAGAGGATTTTTTCTGTGCAGGATGCCACGACCTCTCTGAGAGAGGATGTGCCAAAAGATCATGTCCCTCCCGCTTATCGGCTTGTGACCGGGCAGAAATTCCTCCCGGCCTATCGTCCTGAGTATATCGACATTAATCCTGCGCTTAAGGTTATTGAAGAGGCACTGGCAAAGAAGAAGTAACTAGGGAATGATGTTTATCGGCAATTTGCAGAAAAGCAGGGGGGAGACTCTTTATGTCATCTGAAAATCGAATAAGAAATCTTGTTCCGGCGTTGGAGAAAACACCTTACGGGAAGTGGCTCAAGCTGGAAGGGCTGCCTGTCTTTGAGGGATACGGATTGGAGGATGTGCGAGAACTGGAACTTGCCCCATGGGCCAGACTCGGAGGCAAGGGGGCCTTTATTCAACTCTACGGCATGGAGGGGTTTACGGGCATGTATGTGGCCGAGATCCCTGCAGGAGGCACTCTGGAGCCCGAGCGCCATCTGTATGAAGAGGTCATTTGTATTTTGGATGGTAACGGCGCCACGGAGATCTGGCAAGAAGAAAGAGCCAAGCGCATGTTCGAGTGGGGAAAAGGAAGCCTCTTCGCACCGCCGGTAAACTGTTGGCATCGGTTGATCAACGGCGGGCGAGAGCCGGTGCGCTTCTTGGCCGTGACCAATGCTCCGTTGGTCATGGACGTCTTTCATAATGTGGATTTTATCTTTAACTGTCCCTACGCCTTTACCGATCGCTATGCAGGGGAGGAAAACTATTTTGCCATGGGAGACAAGCGCTATGAGGACGGGCGGCAGCATATATGGGAGACGAATTTTATCGCCGACGTCCGATCCGCATCCCTGGACGCAAGGGATATCAAGGGGGCGGGAGTCCGGCTAACCCAGTTCGAGCTGTCGGCGAATTCGCTGATTGGCCATCTGGCGCAGTGGCCGGCAGGACGCTACCATAAGGCCCACTATCATGGACCCGGCGCAATCCTTTTAGGCTTGCAATCTAGCGGCTATGTTTTGCTCTGGCCAAAGGAAGCAGGAGTCAGGCCTTACGAGAGTGGCAACAGTGACCAGGTAGTGGAGGTCAAGTGGAAAGCGGGCAGTGTTTATTGCCCTCCGAATCATTGGTTTCATCAGCATTTCAACACTGGCCCGGAACCGGCGCGCCATTTGGCGGTACGCTATGGTGGCAAGCTCTTCCCTATGGGAGTCAAGGTGGCTGGCAGGTTCATGATGCAGGGAGAGGACTCCGAGCCGTACACGAGCGTGAGGGACGGGGGGACGTTGATTGAATATGAGGACGAAGACCCGGAAATTCGGCGGCGCTATGAAGATGAGTTGAAGGGATTCGGGGTACCTTGCCACATGCCAGAAATAAAGAGAGCCGCCGACCAAACTTACTCACTCCAAAGGTAGGAAAGGAGAGAACAGATGGAAAGAGAAGCGGCAGACAAAAGTCAGTCCGATGAGGTCCAAGTGTTCGATGTCGGTGAAGCTCTCAAAAAACGAGACCACCTCAGTGGTCGAGTGGATATGGCAAAGTCGCCTAGCAGCTTTGTTGCGGTATTTCAGACCCGCCCGCGCGGAGGTGAGACCCACATCCACCAGCATCCGGACTCGGATCAGATCCTTTTCGTGTTGAAAGGCGAGGTGACTGTAGAGGGCCTTTCAGGCAAGTACGTCCTGAGACCGAATCAAGGCGTTCTCATCCCTGCAGGCGTCCACTATGGCTTTACGAACGAGACGCAGGAGGACGTGGTCTTTCTTTCTACGAGAACGGAGTCAACCGGGGGCCGAAGGGTTGCCTATGTGAAAAACGTGCCTTCGGATGTCCACCTCAAGATTCCTGCCGAGGCGATCAGCGCCAAAGGAATTGGCCGGCATATCTATGTTTATGCCATGGATCGCAGCACTATTGGGATATCTACGCTGTTGCTTGAAGAATGGAATAAGAAGTCGCTCCTCAGAATGAACTGCGAGTATACAAAGGATGGGGATTATGTGGTTGCTAAGCTGCCCGAAAGGCTAGTCCAGTGGTATAAGATTGAGAGCTTGCCGGAGTCTGATTACCATCTAATAGCGGACCCGGACAAGACAAAAGTTCGTATCAACCTTGAGCCCTTGATTAAGAGAGAGGCCTTGAATCTGAAGGATGATCTAACCGAATGAAGTATAAATTGGCACAAGCCGCGGAACAATTTCTGCCGCAGTAGGGGCGGCGAACGTCAGTCCACCTCCGGATGGCATCGTCCTCACTTCCTCGCTCACTGGATCTAGCCGGGCCGGAGACTTGCAGAGCGTTGACTTGGAGTCTATCGCGCTTCCAACTCTGATTGTGACCAATCAGCAAGATGAATGTCGGGTGACAAAGCCTGAAGACTCCATAGCTCTTAAAGACCGGCTTGTGGCCGCGCCAAGAGTCAGGGTCCGCATCTTCAATGGTAACAAAGAGCAAAAAGGTGTCGGGAGTCTTTTCACAACGGGCGTGGCTCAGCTTGGTAGAGCGCACGATTCGGGACCGTGAAGTCGCTGGTTCAAATCCAGTCGTATACCAGAACGGCGAGGTTTAGGCGCGCTCTTGAGTCGTCATCGGGACTTTCTTCGCCCTCCTGATGCCGAACCGCTTGGAGTCATACGCCGTCCGGCGCGGCAGAATTGTAAGACCGACTCCCGAATCGCTTCGGCCATGCGAATCTTCTCAGGCCAGGAAAGAGACTTCCTGCTCTTCTGCCACTCGGCCTGTCGCCCCAATAGTTTTTGAATGTCACTCATTCAGGAATCTCGCTTCAAACCGCTTCCAAGCTTCTGATAGATCGTATCTTTCCGCGAGGCGCCCGATTTCCTCTCGGCTGACGCTGCCCGATTCAAGCAGCGCCAGAATCCGCGTGAAATCCTTTGACCTGCCTACACTGAGGGCGATCACGGCCAGGTAGTCGGCGCGCACGACCCGAAACGGAACGCCTTCGAAATCCGCCGTATCCGCCTGCTCCAACGCGTCACGGGTCAGCGGGCTGAAGACAGGGATGAACTGAACCGGCCACGCACCCACCCGGACCGCTTCGCCCTCCGGGCTGTATCCCTTTCCGGAGCAGAACTCGTAAAGCGGGGTTAGAACGTCGAGCCCCTCAGGCGATGGCAAAGCAACCAGTACATCCGCGTCGAGCGTAGCCACCGGTTCCGTGTACCTCATCTGGGCGGCGGCGCCGAACAGCGCGTAGTCGATGATCACGCTTGAAGCCCGCATTTCGTTCAACAATTGCGCTACTTCCTTCATAAACTCCTAGAGCCGACCGCTCCAACAAGCGTATTTGTTGAAGTTATCACCTTGTCCAAGGTTTTGGTAGAACCGTTGCTGCATGCGAGCAGATGAAGTCATTATTGGTGTCTGGTTTCCGGTGAAGCACGGTAGAATTTTCACTACCAGGGATAGCAGAAAAACTACCTTTTCCAACTTATGAAGCGCTTCTTTAAATCGACCCACCTGAAAACGCTCCCGTGATTTCAGCAGCTTAGCCAAATCTCACGCTTTACCCCAGGATTGGCATGGCCATTGCTCCTTGAACTGAACAAGTGCTGAACATAGGCCGGCCACACGAAGAGGAGAATTTTCACAAAGACTTAAGCGCACAAACATTTTAATGGAGGTGCATTATGAGACAAGCAAGAATGATTATATGGATAGCTGCCCTGACGGTCCTGCTGACCACGCCCGCTATGGCGCAGGAGGTTATCGCAACCTTCACGCTTCCGGATATCCCGCTGGGACCTTTCCAGAATGAGGTTTTCCCCGGCACCATCGAAAACGACCGAAACATCCTGCTAGGCAGCGTTGGCAGTGATCTCTGGCGCAACAGAGAAGACCCCCCAAACGAGTTCTGGATGCTTACGGATCGCGGCCCCAACGGGCTGAGACCGGTACGTACGTTCCCTGTGGAGGGCTTCACACCATGGATCCTGCGCGTACTGGCGGAAGGCGACAGCCTGACTGTGTTGGAGAGGATTCCCATTGTTGGCCAATCTGGTACGCCTGTCACCGGTCTGCCGAACACTAGCCGGGACGAGATTCCATTTGACTGCTTCGGTACGACCCAACTCAAGCGCAACCCGAACGGTCTCGACACTGAGGGCCTCGTGCGCACCCGGCATGGCGATTTCTGGCTGGTCGAGGAGTACAGCCCCTCGATCGTGAAGGTAGACCCCACGGGCAGGGTCGTCGCGCGCTTCGTCCCTGAGGGTGTCATACTTCCAGACACGGATTATCCGGTTGTGCCCGCTCTGCCTGGGATCTTCGAGAAACGGAAACGCAACCGCGGGCTTGAGGGCATCGCGATTACCCCTAACCAGAAGACGCTGTTTGCAGTGCTGCAGAGCCCGCTCCTTAATCCAAACTCCGGCACCGGCAACAACTCGCGCAACACGCGCGTGCTGGCCTTCGATATCCGGTCGGAGCAGCCCGTCGCCGAGTACGTCTACCGCTTCCAGCCATCGATCGAGTTTGGCACGGTTGACCCATCGGAGATGAAG
>JAHFAO010000204.1 GCA_023250515.1 Deltaproteobacteria bacterium
CGACGAAAATTTACAAAGTCGTGGAGGTAGGAGAAGCCAGCGCGCCACGGAAGCTGATCCAAGAAGAGCGAGATAAAATTTTAAAGGAACACGACCTTGGGACAGACGAGCAGAGGGTGCGGGCCCAGCGGGGAGTAAAAGAGCGTTTTGCCTCGGGCCTTAAGTTATCTCGCAGGTACTTGGAGCAGATGCAGCGGATCTTCCAAGAGGAAGGGCTCCCGGTCGATCTAACGTATTTGCCCCTTGTGGAGTCAGCTTTTGATATCCATGCCCGCTCCCGTGCCGGGGCGCTGGGGATGTGGCAATTTATGCCCGCTACTGGAAGAAAGTTTCTCCGCGTTAGTCCTATGATCGATGAGAGGAGAGATCCGCTGGAGTCCACCCGCGCTGCCGCCCGTTTCCTTAAACAAAACTACCAAGTGTTTGGCAACTGGCCCTTGGCGATCACGGCCTACAATCACGGGAGGGAGGGAATTCTTCGAGCAGTCACCGAGGTAGACTCCAAGGATCTGATGGAGATTATCAGGCGCTACCAGAGTCCTTCGTTTGGGTTCGCCTCAAAGAGTTTTTATGCGGAGTTCTTGGCCGCGGTGGCGGTGGCAAAGAAAGCTGAGGAATTTTTTCCTACTCTCGAATACCATCCGGCCCTTACTTTGGAAGAGCTAGAGATGGAACGAGCCGTTTCCATCGCTACCTTGCTCAAGCCCACGGACATTTCGCATAAAGAGTTCTTCGAATGGAATCCAGCTTTGAGCCCTAAGCTAAAGGAAATCCCTAGGGGTTATCGGGTTAAGGTCCCTACCGACAAGCGGGAGCTTTTTCTTGCTGCCTACAAGCAAGTTGTTGAACCGTCTTCGATCAAACGCAATACGCCCTCTATTCGCGAGTCCGCTGTCTCTTGGATCCGCCATCGAGTGGCGCCAGGAGAAACTCTGTCTCAGATCGCCAAGAATTATGGGATCTCTGTGCGCGAGATTCAGCGGGCCAATCGGCTTTCGAGCGCCCATCGCATTGCTGTTGGACAGCAGCTTAAGATACCTAAAAGCTAAAAAAATTTTTTGCCATGATTCTTGACTTTTCCAATTTTAAATCTTAGGATTAGCCGTTTTCGTGCAGAACTAATGAAAGTCGGTTCAAAAGGATACTATGGTCTACTAGCCCTAACAGAACTGGCCCAGAGCTACAGGAGTCGCAGGCCGGTGCAGGTAAAGGATATTGCGCAACGACAGCAAATTCCCGAGGAGTATTTGGGCCAGATCATGGTGCTGTTAAAGCGCTCAAACCTTGTTCTTGGTACTCGCGGACCAGGAGGAGGGTACTTTCTGGCCCGTCCACCGGAGTCCATTAGCGTTGCAGAGGTAATAAGGCTCTTGGAAGGACCTTTTATTGGGCTAGATCAGAGATCCCATCCGAGCCGTCGGGCTGCTTCTGTCGTGTCTCGCAGAATAATGGAGACGTGGATGAGAGGAATGGAGGTGCTTGAAAAGGTTCTGACTGAAACTACACTCGCGGATTTGTGTAGAACCGAGGAGAAAGCACTCATGTATCACATATAAAATTTTTTTGTAAAATATCCGACTAAATAGATCGGTTTTATTGGAAAAGACCAGCATCCCTTGAGGAGGAATTCTATGAGCAACGCTCAGACCTGGAAAGAAAGACTTGCGGATCATATGCCTCCTGATCTCGCCCGGGAGATCGATATCTTCGAAACTCAAATGGAACTGCGGAGACAGGGAAAGATCGACGAGAAGGTTTTCGCTGAAACACGTCTCCGGCGCGGGATCTATGGACAGCGTTACGATAACGGGCACAGGCACGATGGGGTAAAGGTCCAGAAGCTCAAGTTACCCTCAGGGGGACTGACTAAGGGACCTGAGACGGTATGGGATGCGCCCGGGATGTTGCGGATCAAGATACCGTTTGGCGGGCTAAACGCCGAGCAGATGGAAGTCTTGGCCGATCTGTCAGAGGAATATTCGGACGGAGTCTCTCATGTTACTACTCGTCAGGACATCCAATATCACTTTGTTCATATCGATGACACCCCCTCTCTGATGCGCCGCCTGGCGGCGGTAGCCATAACCACCAGAGAGGCGTGCGGTAACGTAGTGCGTAATGTGGCAGCATGTCCGCTGGCAGGGGTTTGCAGAGATGAGGTTTTTGACGTGACTCCGTATGCCAAGGCTTGTTCGAGGTTCTTGCTGGGCCATCCTGACACCCAGGATTTTGGTCGTAAGTTCAAGGTCGCCTTTTCGGGCTGCGTACAGCACCCCTGCGGACTTACCAGCATGCACGACATGGGTGGGATCGCTATGAAAAAGATTGTGGACGGTGAGGAGCACCGGGGTTTTGAGTTCTATGTGGGTGGGGGCCTAGGAGCAGTGCCTTACAAGGCTAAACTCTTTGATGAGTTCTTGCCCCAGGAGGAACTCCTGCCAGTGGCGCAGGCTATTTCTCGAGTGTTCGCTCGGTTAGGCGAAAAGAAAAACCGTGCACGCGCGCGAATCAAATTTCTAGTTGCGAATCTGGGCATTGACGAGTTTCGCAGGATCGTGTTGGAGGAGCGCCAAAAACTTACGCCTGACCCTCGATGGACGGACTTTCTCTCCGGCGTCAATGCGCAGACGGAAGTGCCCTTGAGACGGGGAGTGAGCCTGAACGGCTCCGAGCGTCCTGAGGGGTTCGACGCTTGGTATGCTACGAACGTCTATCATCAGAGACAGCCTGGATATGTGGTGGCGACGGTGAACCTTCCCCTGGGGGATATTACGGCAGATCAATTGCGTGCCCTTGCGGAGATTGCCCGCCGCTTTGTCAAAGAGACGATCCGGACGACGGTGGAGCAGAATATTGTGCTGCGCTGGGTAAGCGAGGGCGATCTTCCCGAACTTTACAGTGCACTGAAAGCGATCGGGTTGGGGGAGCCTAACGCCGGGACGATTGTGGATGTGACAGCCTGCCCGGGGACGGATACATGCAAACTGGGGATTGCCTCTTCAAGGGGACTTGCCAGGGAGCTGCGTCAGCGCTTGAGCGAAAAGAGTCTTGAGCTCGATTCAGCCGTCAAAGACCTTCGGATTAAAGTGAGCGGTTGTTTCAATTCATGCGGTCAGCACCATATCGCCGACATTGGCTTCTACGGCATTAGCAGAAATATAAACGGCTACACCGTGCCCCACTTCCAGGTGATGCTGGGAGGAAAGTTGAAAGACAATGCTGGGGCCTATGGGCTCGCGGCCGGGGCGGTTCCCTCAAAGCGGATACCGGAAGTGGTCACACGTATCACCGAGCGCTATGTCCGGGATCGGCAGAAGGGCGAGAGCTTTCAAGATTTTATTGGCAGGATAGGCAAAAAAGAGGTTAAGGCCGTCATGGAAGATCTCACTCACGTTCCGCCCCACAACGTTGACCCTTCCTACTATACCGATTGGGGCGATCCGCGAGAGTTTACTCTAACCGACATGGGGGTTGGAGAGTGCGCTGGAGAAGTTATTTCTCAGGCGCAATTCACGCTAGCGGCCAGCGAACGGGAGCTTTTCGAGGCTCAACTTCACTTTGATAGTGGAGATTTTAAGAAGGCGGTCTGGACAGCATACAGTGCTATGGTCCAAGCGGCCCAAGCCCTGGTTAAGACACAGAACTACGATATCTCGAACAGCGACGACGCTATCCTTGGGGAGTTCAAGCAGCGGTTCTGCGATACGCAGCTCTTTTACGACAAGTACGCCGGCAGCAAATTCGCTGACTATTTGTTTAAGGCAAGGGACGCCTTGACGAATAATGGCAATATCGGAAAAGAACTAGCCCTTCAGCGTATTCAAGAGGCGCAGCTTTTTATTGATGCAGCGCACAGTTGCTACAATAAACTCAGCAGCATGAAGAGCGCTAGCCGTGCTAGCACCAGTGCCGCTACCAGCGCGGGAGAAGGGTAGCTGTAGTCCATCATGGATCTACAGAGAATCAACGTAAAATTCTTTGTTGCAGACTCCAGTGCGGTCCCGCTGGAGACCTTTATCCATATTTTTAATTCGTGGATCCAGGCATCTGACGGGGAGTATTACGATATAGCCGACTACAGCCACGTCCATGCCGGCCCTGGAATCCTGCTGATCGCTCATGAGGCAAATATCAGCATCGATGAAACTGGCGGTCGGCGGGGTCTTCTTTACAATCGAAAGCAACCTCTGCTGGGTTTGAATCATGAAAAATTACGCTTGGTTTTTAGATCAGCCCTAGAGAATTGCAGGCGGATAGAGGAGGAACCATCCCTTCAAGGAAAGTTTAGATTTCGGGGGAATGAGGCTCTCTTCTTGATCAACGATCGGTTCCTTGCACCCAATACTGAAGAAACATTTCTTGCAGTGAAACCCGACCTGGAAGATCTGGCGCAAACCGTGTACGCGGGTGCCGAGTTTACACTGGAGCGTGAGACGGACCCAAAGGAACGGTTCACTGTGCAGCTCAAGACGCCCGTCTTCTTCGACATGGCGACACTCCTCAAGAATCTGGAAAAGACGGGCGAAAAGGTGGAACAGGGTCTGATTAGCTAGCGAGGAAAAAGGAGAAGAGAGATGTCGGTAGCCGCGAAGAGTTATGATTGGCTCAGCGGGAGTGAGGCATTAGAAAGGCTTACGGCTCAAGAGCTGCTAAAATGGGCGCTTGAAAACTTCCATCCCCGGATCGCGCTCGCCTGCTCGTTTCAGGCAGAAGAGTCTGTGCTGATCGACATGATGCACCGCCTTCAGGGATCGGACTTCCGCGTGTTCACGCTGGACACAGGAAGGCTTAACCAGGAGACGTATGACTGCATGGATGCAATCCGGGAGCGCTATGGTATTAAAATCGAGGTCTTCTTCCCGGAGGCCAGCCATGTTGAAGGCATGGTCCGTGAGCACGGCCTGAACCTCTTCTATAAGTCAGTAGAGTTTCGCAAGATTTGCTGCGGCATCCGTAAGGTGGAACCGCTGAAACGAGCACTTGCAAGTCTGGATGCCTGGATGACCGGGCTGCGCCGGGAGCAGGTGGTGACCCGGTCTGGGGTTAAGAAGATTGAGGTTGACCAGGACCATGGAGGGATCATCAAGGTCAACCCGTTGGCCGATTGGAGCGAGCAGCAGGTACGGGGCTACATCCGTGCACATCAGGTTCCTTACAACAAACTTCACGACCTAGGCTATCCGAGCATTGGCTGTGCCCCTTGCACCCGGGCCATAAAACCAGGGGAAGATGTCCGCGCTGGTAGATGGTGGTGGGAAAATCCAGAGTCCAAAGAGTGTGGGCTCCATCTGCACTCTCGGGAGAAGGAGTGAGGGATGGGTGAAGAAAAAAACGGGGCAGGACACCCCACTCCACCCTCGCTTTGAGGTGTATAGACGTGACCCTGTTGAGACCAGAGCGACCTTTCAGCAGCGAGGCTGGCGTACGGTGGTTGGGTTTCAGACCAGGAATCCCATTCACCGCTC
>JAHFAO010000067.1 GCA_023250515.1 Deltaproteobacteria bacterium
GACGCAGCGTAGCTTCCGAAGTTAGTTCCGCCACCTGATGTTCCGTCAACAGACGTCCCACATTTAAGTGAAGCTGTGATAGTTTTAGGACTCCCCTGGGTCCCTATGTTGACGATACACATCGTGGCAAATCCCATTATTTGAGCCCTTTGAATCGGATGACCGCTCTTAAGACCATCACAAGAGACAACCGGCAGAAGAACACACCAAGGTTTAGAATCAGAACACTCGACCTCCTTGCATTTATCCTCGATGGCCTGGAGGGTGCTAGCCATCTCGCCATTATTGAGTTCGATCTGATTTCCGACCTTAACAAAAGGGATCGGAATGGATCCGTTCATCATTCCTTTAAAAACATTCGCGCTCGTATTGTCCATAAAAAAATAGGAGGTAAAGGCGGAGTCGTCTTCTGGGCTGGGGGATTGGTTGAAGCCAACCAGCGTTTTGGGGGCGCCGCAGCTTCCCGGATACCCCACTTTGCAACCCATCAAGGCTAATGGCAAATTAGGCGCGGCCCCGCCTATAGAATCTAATATCGCGACAGCTCTGACATAGGTGGTCGTAGATGGAACCCCAAACAGTCGCCCAAAGAAGAGCGGAGTGTCAAAGACTTTTGTTAGCCGAATTCCGTTGGCTGTCTGATAGCTAGTTGCAGGCGCAATAGAATTGCTTTGCTTCTCGTGGAAAATAAACTCGATATCGGAAAACTGACGATCGGCGCCTTGGTTGATGGCGGTTTTCGAACTGTCGGAGGTGGCAAACATGGCCTCGAACTTACTGGCATCTCCATTTTGGTTGTAAGTCGGTATCGCTGATGCCGCAGAAAGCGCCGCCGCAGCGGTGATAGCCTGGCCTTGTCTTCTCATATAAGCCATACGCCCCACATCGATGGCCAACCCGATAAATAATGAGATCAGGACCAAGGATAGTATCTTGTAGGACATAGTAAGATGCTATTTTCTCACCAATTTCTCTCAAGCTCAATGAAAAATATCTGTTTAAAGAATAACTCCCTATATACAGGGACTTGTGAAGATCTGAGACAAGAGGCCATCCGAGAGTGTACCCGGACTCGACAGGTTCCTAGCCGGGGGAATCGCTCTCTTCAAGAATAATGATATTCCTTTTCGAGCAGATTCAGGGTTCCCCACGTGCGGTCACTTCTCTGCAAGTACATTCGAACAAAAATGGCGTAGAAGGAAGAGATCTCTACCTTTTCCACGTGGGTACGATCTTGGGCTGTCTGGTATCGGATGGTCACCCGTTGCCCTTGCTTGGAGACCTCGAGAAGGCGGGCGCCTTTAAGATCGACGTAAGCGCCAACCACACGTAGGATCTCGGATAGACTGTAGGCATCTGGCATGCCCTTAGGGTCCTGTCGTCTCGCCCGACCTTTGCTCTCCAGGTCGTTTATATCTTGAGGGGTATAGTGCAGTTCGAAAACCACGGAGGGACGCGTCGCTTTAGAGGGGAACTGGAATCTCCGCCAAAGCGCCCAGAGTTGGCCTTTTAAGCCATTCTGTATCCGTGATTTTTTCAGTAGCGGTTTCTTAGACTCGCCCCGGAGAAAATACTTATTGTCTTGGATCTTCAGCTCGAAGGCTTGTACATGCAGCTTGTTCAGGGCTTGGCCAATAACGCGCAAGATTCGGGCATGGGATCCTGGGGATTTTTTCCCCAAAATGAATTGAGTGATATCCTCTTGCGTGGTGATTTGTTTTCCATTTTTTTTATTCTTCATCATCGTTTCATCCATTCCTTGGATCCGATCTTGATCTCATCCTCTCACCCGACCCTGGCCCCGTGGGATCAGTACGGGGAAAGGTCAAGAGCGAGGGAACTCATAGCTGGCTTAGCGGCTTGTCAGTGCCGCCTCGCTGGGCATCCTGTCGGCCTTAAGCCAAGCTCCTCAAAAGCTAAGGAGTCGATTTCTAACTAGCTTAAATAGATCAATGAGATAGGAAGGAGTGCGACTATAATTCCCTGTGGCGATCTCTAGTAAAATTAGAGAATGATACGAAAGGTCAGAAGAGAGGGCCTTAATCCAAATGGCATTGGGCTTCATAGGCGTAATGGGAATCTATAGTCCCAACCCGGAAAACACATCTTTTCTCTTTGAGTTGGCCTCACCAAGTTGGGCGAATTGATCTTTCAGTATTGTCTCCATCGCGTTGAGTTCTTTCTCTGCCAGTTTCAAGTTAGCTAGGTAAGAATCCATATTTCCATTTGCCAAGTTGAAGATTGCAGCCATCCAGTAGATATAATAGATGTCGTAGTGCGCCTTTAGTTTCCCCGCCCCCTCCTCACTCATCTCACCCACGGTGCGGAGCATCTGGGTGTAATACTTGACGCCATCGGCTCGCTTCTCGATCTTTAAAATCGGGGCAAGGTTCGCTGCGAGTTGATCTCGTGGAACCGGATCGATTTGCGAGCACGCTACCAGTCCGCTTGCCAAAACCAACGATAGAACCAAATTTATGATCTTCATTTTCGATTCCTCCATCATGTCCTGGTAGAGAGGCTGAGGCACAAATCATGCCAAATGCGGGCTTATTTATTGGAAGGAAAATAAGGCTTTTTTCAAAGGATTTTCTCTTTTGTGGAGACTCTACTAAGGATGTAGAGACTGCAAAGGCGGGGGTCTCGATTGGCAAATATATGCCTCGGGACCGTTTTCTTTGTCGTTTTTTGTCACTTAAAAGGTCCTAGGACAGGGCGACCACGGCAGTTTTTGGGCCCCGAACGGCAACCTCCTCGCAGGGGTAAGATATTACAAGTTTCGGGTTAAAAGACCTTCAAGCCCATTGCGGTAAGGCTTGGTATCCTTGTGGGCAAAGGGGTGGGGATGGCAGGAAAGTTTCAAGGGAGAGGCTTTATTAAACTAGAGGGAAGAACGTGGTCTTGCTGGCTTGTGGAGGTATCTTTTGATAATGCTACTTTCCTTCTAAGTCTATTTCCATCCTCACGAAAGCCAAGCCAATTCCACTGATCGGGATAGCGGCGCACCATGGCCTCCAACTGGTGAGCAAAAAGGGTCACATTCTGAGTCACGTCTTCCTGCAAGTCACCTGTCTTGATGAGATCAATTTCTGGTCTAATATGAAGGGTTAGTTGGTCCGCCGGGTCCCGCGTAACAAACATGGGGACAATCGGCGCACTCGTGCGCAGGGCCAGGGTTACCGGGCCACGGGGGGCAGGAGCAGTGCGCCCCAAAAACTCTACCTCCACGCCTCCGGACTTGAACTCGTCTGCGATCAGAAGAACCACCTCATTGCTTCTCAGAGCGCTGAGGACCTGCCTAACTGCTTCCCGGCGTGGTCTGGCCGGTATCGTTTTTACCCCCAACTGGGTCCGGTAGTGATCCATCAAACGGGCAAAGCTTTGATCTCGCGGCTGCTTTACCACAACACTGAAGGGGTATCCTGCTGCTGCGAGACGGGGGCCGATCATGGTGAAATTCCCCAGATGGGCACTTAGTGCGATGACTCCTTTTTCTCTCTCCAGAGCCCGTCTTAAATGCTCCTCACCTTGAATAACAACCGTGGAGCAAATCTTTTCCTTGGAGGTATGAAGGGTACAGGCGGTCTCATAGACCCCCTGGGCAAAATTCCTCCAGGCCATTCGGACAATGGCCCTTCTCTTTTCGGCCGTGGAGAATTCCCTGCCCATGGCCATTGAGAGATTTTCTTCCATCCGTATTCGGTATTTCCATAGAATAGCGAAGGTTAATCGAGCTGCCGCCGAAGTGAATAGAAGAAGTAGCCGCTGAGGAATCCGCGGAAGGACCAAGACAAATCCCCTCAGACAATATTCTCCTATGCGGTATCGCAGACCATAGAGAAATTCTCTTATGGGAAGACGTTTTTTCTTTTTGATCATGACAGCCAATATTGATAAGTTTTTATACACTCTTTTTTTCCGGGACGGCAAGGGAAAACCTCATAAATATAAATAAAGGGGCGGTGGCTATGTTTCCTCCACCGCCCCTTACTTAGCAAAAGATTCAGCCAGATCTAACGGCTTGCTGCTTTCAGAAACCTTTGTCCCGTTCTCCCGGACACCTTTAAACCACCCTTCCTCCTCCCCGGCCTAGGGGTCAAACGATAGATCTTCGCCTTTGGCCGTCCTGCCAGCTTCTCCTCCTTCCAACGTAGCAACCCCTGATGGACATATTGAGGATTAAACCCTAAAACCTCACAAATATTCCCAAAGGAAAAAAGCCAATCGCTGCCCTCTTCCACAATCCACTCCTCTGCATCACGGAACATCGCCTTTCCCTTCCCGTCTCGGGCGTGAACGTACTTCTGGAAGCAGGCAATGGCATCTTCCAAAACCGCCAACATGAGCCTCTTTTCAGGCTCTAAGTGAGCCTTCCTGCGAAAGGTTTCCAAATACTGAGCAGGGAGAAGGGTGTCCGGCTGAAACAGTGAGGCTACCTTTTCTTCCACGCTGAGACCTGCCTCATAATTCATAACAACTACCTCCCTATCGGGTGCGGCCTGCATGAGTTTGGACGGCGCAAGGCACGATTCTATTCATGCCGCACTCGAAGGAGAAGAAGAGCTCAATAGGGCCTGGCATGGGGTCCGTTGAAGGTCTGCCAAGGTCGTATGGGCAAAGACATCGACAACCTTGCGCTGGACCTCATTCCATACCCCCAACATGGTGCATCGGGGGAGATGATCGCAGCTCAAGTGTTGATCCATACAGACATTCACAGCGATGGGGCCTTCGAGCGCCTCAATGACATCCTGGAAAGAAATTTCCCGGGGCGATCGTGCTAGGGTGTAGCCGCCATCCGGACCTCGTTTGGATTTGACCAGCCCGCTATGGATCAGATCCTGAATGATCTTCTCCAAAAACTTTCGAGGAACACCCTGATGCTTCGATATCTCTGCTATGGAGCAACTCCTGTCCGGATCCTGAGTGGAAAGGTAGATCGCAGCACGTAGGCCGTAATCGACTCTCCGAGGAATCTGCATGACACCCAAGGTCTTTACCTCCTTGCCCCGATCCTGTCCTCTGTGCCGTCATCGCTACGCTTATCCTCCTGACTGTCACCCAGCTTACCCAGGGCGGAGAGGCCGTGCAGACGTTGGACGATCAAAGGCGTCTTTTCGCTGACAAAGCGGACCTCTTGCTCTGTGCTATAACGGCTCAAGCTGAATCGTACTGCACCTTGTATCCAGTCAGGTGGCACCCCCATGGCCCGGAGAACGTGGGATGGCTCTACGGAGCCTGCGGTGCAGGCGGAACCTGTAGAGGCGCAAATCTCATACTGATCTAGAAGGACCAATATGGACTCCCCTTCAAGAAACTTAAAGCTCACATTCGACGTATTGGAGAGGCGCTTTTCCTGATGACCGTTGACCCGACAATCGGGACAGGAATCGAGCAAAGATTTCTCTAGCTGATCGCGCAACGTTCGAACTCGCTCCTCTTCTCCCAGATGTTTCAGCGCCACCTCTGCAGCCTTGCCCATCCCTACAATGCCAGACACATTTTCGGTTCCACCTCTCCGGCCCCGCTCCTGATGCCCACCCACGATAAATGGGCGAAACGTAATCCCCCTCCTGACGTAAAGAGCCCCGACTCCCTTTGGCCCATGAAACTTATGACCTGATATCGTCAGGAGATCGACCGGGCTACTTTTAAGATTCAAAGGCATTTTTCCCGCCACTTGCACCGCATCTACATGGAAAGGAATCCCCCTGGCCTGAACCATCTCTCCAATGGCATGAATAGGAAAAATCACCCCGGTTTCGTTATTGGCATACATGATCGACACCAAGGCCGTATCATCAGTCAGGGACTCCTTGACCTCGTCCAAATCCAGCATTCCGTCCCTATCTACCCGGAGCCAAGTAACTCGGTACCCCTTCTTCTCCAGGTGCTGGCAAAGACCGAACACGGCTGGGTGTTCTACCTGAGTGGTTACAATATGCCGCTTCTCAGGACGAGATTCTAAAATCCCTCGGATCGCCGCGTTATCCCCCTCCGTCCCGCAGCTCGTGAAAACAATCTCGATTGGGTCGGATGCGCCCAAAAGAGCGGCTATCTGTTCTCTTGCTTCCTGAACCTTCTGGCCCACCTGAGTACCAAAGCGATGGATACTGGAGGGGTTCCCATAGAGTTCCGTCAGATAAGGCTGCATAGCCTCGAGCGCCTCGGGGACAAGACATGTGGTGGCATTGTTATCAAAATAAATCTCAGAGCCCATAAACCTAACCAACGCTCCCCTCAAGGCTCACGCCCAAAAGCTTCTGGGCTTCAACAGCAAACTCCATCGGCAGTTCGCGAAAAACCTGTTTGCAAAAACCACTGACGATCATCGTGACCGCATCCTCAGCCGAGATTCCGCGCTGCCGGCAGTAAAAAAGCTGGTCCTCGCCGATTTTCGAGGTCGAAGCCTCATGTTCGACCTGCGAAGAATTGTTCATAACCTCAAGGTAGGGAAAGGTATGCGCCCCACACTTGTCACCCAACAGCAAAGAGTCACACTGAGAATAATTCCGCGCACCAGCAGCGCCCTTCATGATCTTCACCAGCCCGCGGTAAGTATTTTGCCCGTGGCCCGCGGAGATTCCCTTGGAAATGATGGTGCTTTTAGTGTTTTTCCCGATGTGGATCATCTTGGTGCCGGTATCCGCCTGCTGATAATTGTTGGTAAGAGCCACCGAATAAAACTCCCCAACCGAATTGTCACCCTGCAAAATGCAGCTCGGATATTTCCAGGTGATGGCGGAGCCAGTTTCAACCTGAGTCCAGGAAATCTTGGAGTTTCTCCCAAGGCACTTTCCACGCTTGGTGACAAAGTTGTAGATGCCGCCCTTTCCCTCTTTGTCGCCAGGGTACCAGTTTTGAACCGTCGAATACTTAATCTGAGCATTGTCATGGGCGATCAACTCCACCACCGCAGCGTGCAATTGGTTAGTATCCCTCATGGGTGCGGTACACCCTTCCAGGTAGCTCACATAGCTACCCTCATCGGCGATGATCAACGTGCGTTCAAACTGGCCAGTCTCGGCAGCGTTGATCCGAAAGTAGGTCGATAGCTCCATCGGGCATCGCACTCCCTTCGGGATGTAACAAAAAGATCCGTCACTGAAAACGGCAGAGTTCAGAGTCGCAAAGAAGTTATCGGTGTAGGGCACTACGGACCCGAGATACTTTTTGACTAACTCCGGATGCTCCTGTACCGCCTCAGAAAAGGAACAAAAGATGACCCCCAGTTCGGCCAATTTCTCCTTGAATGTCGTTGCCACAGAGACGCTGTCGAAGACCGCGTCCACCGCCACCCCAGCCAGCATCTCCTGCTCCCGCAGAGGGATGCCCAGCTTCTTATAGGTCGCCAACACCTCTGGATCCACTTCATCGAGACTCTTCGGTCGCTCAACCGTTGTCTTTGGCGCTGAGTAGTAGAAAATATTTTGGTAGTCGATTGGCGGATAGTGGACGTTTGCCCATTTCGGCTCTGCCTCTGACCTCTCCAACTTCAGCCAATGGCGGTAGGCCTTCAGACGCCACTCCAGCATGAATTCGGGCTCGTTCTTCTTAGCCGAAATCAAGCGAATAGTTTCTTCGTTCAGCCCGCGAGGCACCGTGTCGGCCTCGATCTCCGTAACAAAGCCGTACTTATATTCTCGGTTTGCAAGGGTTTCTACTGTTTTCGTTGCTGTGCTCATTGCTTCATCCTCTCTTTTGACAAAAGCAAGATAACAAAAGTTCCCAGCTCTAAACCGTAAAAGAGGCCCCGCAGCCACAGGCCCGCTTCACATTAGGGTTCTGAAAGACGAAGCCTGATTCCATAAGCTCCTCTTTATAATCGAGCTCCGTCCCATTCAGATAGAGGAGGCTTTTCATATCCACCAACACCTTCGCCCCTTCCTTCTCAAAAATCCGATCTCCAGCCTTCTGCAGATCAAAATCCATTTTATACTGCAGTCCCGAACAGCCTCCCCCCACGACCTTGAGGCGTAACCCCTGACCCTCTCTCTTTTCAGCCGCGATGATCTCTTTGATCTTCTGTGCAGCACGATCGGTAATGCTAACTCCAGCTGCCATACGTCAATACCTCCCGCATGAATGCCTGGCTAGGAAAACCTGCCTTGAATTTTCTCTTCGTCTCGCTGCTTTTTCCGAAGATCCGCTTTAGCCAATTCATAGAGCGGTGATAAATCGCGTAACCGTGACACCTCCTGGACAACTCGACGGGTCGTGTAATCCACCTCCTCCTCCGTATTGAAGCGTCCCAAGCCGAAACGGATAGAGGTATGGGCTAGGTCTTCTTCTATCCCTAAAGCACGAAGCACATAAGAAGGCTCAAGGGTAGCAGAGGTACAAGCCGAGCCTGAGGAGACTGCAATCTCTTTAAGTGCCATCAATAATGACTCCCCCTCAACATAAGCAAAGCTGATGTTCATGTTCCCGGGGAGGCGTTGGGTGGGGTGGCCGTTGACGTAGACTTCATCGAGCTGACTGAAAATCCCCTCCTTGAGTCTTTCTCTTAGCCGTGTGAGACAGGCGGCCTCTTTCGGCAACTCCTGCTGGCAAATCTCACAGGCCTTACCAAATCCCACAATACCCGGTACGTTGAGGGTTCCAGAACGCATTCCCCTTTCATGGCCACCCCCATCAATGATGGGGCTAAGACGAACCTTGGGCTTCTTCGAACGAACATAAAGGGCGCCAATGCCCTTGGGACCATAAATCTTGTGTCCCGACATGGAGAGAAGGTCGATGCCCATTTCCTCCACACTCATGGGAATCTTCCCCACACCCTGAGTGGCATCACAGTGGAAGATAATCCCCTTCTCCTTGGCCAACCGGCCGATAATCTTAATCGGGTGTATAGTCCCGATCTCGTTATTGGCTGCCATGAGGGAGATAAGGATTGTTCTGTCTGTGATCGCCTCGCACAGCTGTTCTGGGTCGACAAGGCCGTATTGATCCACCGGGAGATAGGTAACGTTATATCCTCGACGCTCTAAGGCCTTACAGGTGTCCAAGACCGCCTTGTGCTCAGTAACACAGGTGACGATATGGTTACCCTTTTCCTCGAAGGATTCAGCTATCCCTTTAATGGCCAAGTTATCAGACTCAGTGGCGCCACTGGTAAAAATGATTTCCTTAGAAGATGAGGCGTGGATCAGCCGCGCGATCCGCTCCCGAGCTTCATCTACCGCTGCCTCAGCCTCCCATCCGAAAGAATGGTTGCGGCTGGCCGCATTACCGAACTTTTCGGTAAAGTAGGGAAGCATGGCCTCTAACACCCTGGGGTCCATGGGTGTCGTTGCATGGTTATCCATGTATACGGGAGTGTTCATTTAGCTTTGCTCCCTAAAAGCCAAGATTCCTTTGGCGCTTAATTCAGACCAAAAGAGTCTGAATTAAACATATCCAAATCAACTACTCATGTCAAGCGGGTCTTAGCTCGCGATTATGAAATCCAGCCGTTTTCTTGAGCAGATATCTATTTAAAACATTGTTCTTAAGCTGCTTTGCTCCTAAGTACTTTCTTCAGAAACTGGCCGGTATAAGACCGGGCGATCAACGAGACTTCCTCGGGGGTACCATAAGCCACGATTTCACCTCCCAAATCGCCACCCTCAGGTCCTAAGTCAACAATATAATCAGCCGATTTGATTACGTCTAGGTTATGCTCAATAACTACAATGGTGTTTCCTGCCTCTATTAGACGATTGAGCACCTCTAGAAGTTTCTTGATGTCATCAAAATGGAGTCCCGTGGTCGGTTCATCAAGAATGTAGAGAGACCTGCCTGTTGATCTTTTGCTTAATTCGCGAGCCAGCTTAATGCGTTGGGCCTCGCCACCGGAAAGGGTTGGGGCGGCTTGACCAAGGTGGAGATATCCCAGCCCCACATCCCTTAGGGTCTCCAGCTTCTGACGGATGGAAGGAACATTTCCCATAATCTCAAGCGCCTGAGTCACAGTCAGATCCAAAACGTCGGCGATGCTTCTTCCTTTGTACAGGACCTCCAAGCTCTCACGGTTATATCGACGCCCGCAGCAAACTTCACATGTCACAAAGATATCAGGGAGGAAATGCATTTCGATTCTGATGGTCCCGTCTCCTGCACATGCCTCACAACGTCCTCCCTTAACATTGAACGAAAATCTCCCTGCTTTGTACCCTCTCACCCTGGCCTCTGGAAGCTGAGCAAAGAGATCCCGGACATGGTTGAAGAGCCCTGTGTAGGTTGCAGGGTTAGAACGAGGGGTACGGCCAATTGGGCTCTGATCGATACCGACAACGCTATCGAAGTGTTCCCAACCTATTATCTCATCGATTAACCCGACTGTTTCCCCGGATTGGTAAAGACGCCGGGCCATTGCACTGCAAAGGGTATCGACCACAAGACTGCTCTTGCCAGAACCGGAAACGCCGGTTACGCAAGTCATAGCACCTATAGGGAACTCCACAGTGATGTTCTTGAGGTTGTTTTGTCTCGCGCCTTTTAAAACCAAGACCCTCCCATCGCCTTTGCTGCGGCGACTAGGAACGGGAATCTCCATGCGTCCAGATAGGTAATGGCCTGTAAGTGAACTCTCGTTTCGCATAATTTCTTCAGGTGTCCCTTGTGCGACTATCTCCCCTCCATTGACTCCCGCCCCTGGCCCCATATCGACGACGTGATCCGCCTCTAGAATCGTCTCCCGGTCATGCTCCACAACGATCACCGTGTTACCTAAATCCCTGAGTTCCTGAAGGATGGCTAAGAGACGAGCGTTATCTCTTTGATGTAGGCCGATGCTCGGTTCATCTAGGATATAAAGAACCCCCACCAGACTCGAGCCGATCTGGGTAGCCAGCCGAATCCTCTGGGCCTCTCCTCCCGAAAGAGTGGCTGCGGCCCGATTCAGGCTTAAATAGTTCAGCCCCACCTGGACCATAAAGTGCAAACGACTGGTGATCTCTTTGAGAACCCTCTGGGCAATAACGCGCTCGTGTTGGCTAAGCTCCAACATGCTCAGAAATTTGAGACTCTGCTTAATGGGAATCGAAGTTATCTCTGCGATGCTTTTTCCCCCGATCTTAACATGGAGGCTTTCTTTCTTTAGTCTCTTTCCCTGACACTCTATACAGGGACGAAGCTTCATAAAGCCCTGAGGATCATCAGGGGCCCAGTTGGCCTCTGGTTGGCTGCCCAGCCCTCCACACGCAGGGCAGGCCCCATGGGGACTGTTGAATGAGAACATACGCGGGCTGATCTCGGGGTAGGAGACACCGCATTGGGCACAGGCAAATTTCTGGCTGAAGATCATTTCCTCGCCTTGTGCTGACACTTCGCTACGGAAGATTTCTACCTTGATCATTTCATTGCCATAGCGGGAGGCCACCTCGAGAGAATCAGCCAAACGCTTTTCAATTCCTTCCCTCAGCACGAGGCGGTCCACAACCAAATCAATTTCATGGGGCAAGGTTCTTTTTAAGGAAATCTCCCCTGCTAACTCATAAAGCCTTCCATCGATCCTAACCCGGGCAAAACCGGCCTGGGCAAGGGCGTTGAGTTCCCGTCGATACTCGCCTTTTCGTCCAGCTACAATCGGCGCCAGGATATGAATCCGAGTCTGCGGCGGGAGGGAGACCAACCGATCCACAATCTGCTGAACAGTCTGGGCAGAAATCTCCCTGCCGCATTGATAGCAGAAAGGTTTACCGATCCGAGCAAAGAGAAGTCTCAGGTAATCGTAAATCTCTGTGACGGTGCCCACCGTGGAGCGAGGGTTATGGCCAGCGCTCTTCTGCTCGATGGAAATGGCGGGTGAGAGTCCTTCAATGGAGTCCACATCCGGCCGCTCCATTTGCTCCAAGAATTGCCGGGCGTAGGCCGATAGGGATTCCACGTAGCGCCGTTGCCCTTCAGCATAAAGCGTATCGAAGGCGAGCGAGGACTTTCCGGACCCAGAAACCCCTGTAATCACGACGAGCCGGTCACGCGGGATCTCCAGGTCGATGTTCTTTAAGTTATGCTCCCGTGCCCCCTTAACGATAATTTTACTTGGCATGCTTTTGTCCTAGCTGCTCTGGAGTTCCTTGAGTTTTGCTTCCACAATCCCCCGATACTCGCTGAGCTTTTGAGGGGTCTTGGCCTCGAAACGAAGGACTAAGGCGGGCTGTGTGTTGGAGGCCCGGATGAGTCCCCAGCCTTCGGGAAATTGGATGCGCACGCCATCCACGTCGATGATTGGATAGGTGTTGCGGAAGAACTCTTTAGCCCGTTCTGCAATCCTAAATTTCCTCTCGTCCGGACAGTCCACCCGGATCTCTGGGGTCGATACACTCTGGGGAAGATCAGCAAGAAGCGTTGAGAGGTTCTGGTTCGTGCGCGCTAAAAGCTCCAAAAGACGGACCGATGCATAGATGGCATCATCGTAACCGAAATAGCGGTCGGCAAAGAACATGTGTCCACTCATCTCTCCGGCTAAGAGCGCATGCGTCTCCTTCATCTTGGCTTTCAAGAGCGAGTGGCCCGCCTTCCACATAATGGGCACGCCTCCATGCAACGAGATCTGGTCAAAGAGCCTCTGGGAACACTTGACTTCCGAGATGATGACGGCACCTGGATGCCGTTTGAGGACATCGCGCGAGAAAAGGATCAAAAGCTCATCACCCCACAGAATGTTGCCCGTTTCGTCCACGACCCCGATGCGGTCTCCATCGCCGTCGTAGGCTATCCCCAAATCTGCTTTTTCCTCTTTTACCTTTTTGATCAGCTCTTCAAGGTTCTCGGGAACCGTAGGATCCGGATGATGAATCGGGAAGGCCCCGTCCGGAATGCAAGCGATTTCCCAAACCACGCATCCGAGTTGACGGAAGATCGGCGGGGCCACAGGACCTGCCACGCCGCTTCCGGCGTCGATGACGACTTTCAGCGGCCGGGCCAAGGCTGGGACATCACGGAGCAGATGGTCCTGATAAGGCGGAACGATCGAATAACCCTCCCGCTTTCCTCCAGGCCTTTCCCTAAAATCATCCTTCTCTATCCTCCTCCTAAGCTCCTGGATCTGGGCACCGTAGAGAGTCTCTTTTCCCACGCACACCTTGAATCCATTATACTCAGAAGGATTGTGACTGGCCGTAATTTGTATCCCTCCATCGAGATCGAGATGGAAAAGCGAGAAATAGAGCAAAGGAGTAGGACAAATCCCGATGTCATAGACATGCAGGCTAGTCGAGAGGAGACCCTCAATCACGGCCTCTGCGTAGCGGTCGGACGTAAAGCGACAATCCCTTCCCACCGCAACACGTCTACCCCCTTTATCGCTAACGATTGTCCCATGAACTTTGCCGAGGAGCCGGGCAAAACCCTCATCAAAGTCCTTCTCCGCTAAACCCCGAATGTCGTACTCGCGAAAGATTGATGGGTTCATTGTTTCCTCCACATCTTTTTCTGGCGGGCCAGTCTCGCTGCTAAAAGAATTGCCTCTTTCATGCTGGAAGAATCTGCCTTGTCCTTACCCGCGATGTCGTATGCTGTCCCATGATCCACAGAGGTCCGAATGAAGGGGAGACCAAGCGTAAAAGCCACGCCACCGAAGAAATGGAGCAGCTTGAGCGGGATCAACCCCTGGTCGTGATACATGCAGACAACCGCGTCGTAGTCCCCCCGCACGGCCTGATAAAAGAGGCTATCTGCTGGAAAGGGACCCTTGGCTTGAATCCCCTGAGCCTCAACTTCTTTAACGGCAGGAAGGATAATCGTCTTCTCCTCGCGACCGAAGATACCTTCCTCCCCGCCATGGGGATTTAAGGCTGCAACTGCAAGCCGGGGACGAGAGATGCCAAAATATTTCCGCAAGGCTTGGTGGGTCAACTCCAGGGTCACTCGAACCCGCTTGCGCGTTAGCTCCCGCGCAACCTGGATAAGGGGGAGATGAACGGTAACCAGGGTAACCTTCAATCCATTTCCTAAGATCATCATCCGACACTCCTTCGTATGGCTCAGCTCAGCTAGCAGTTCAGTGTGGCCAGGATAACGGTATCCCGCAAGCTGGAGAGCCTTCTTATTAATGGGCGCTGTAGCTATGGCGTCGACTCCCTCAGAGAGGGCTAGTTCAGTGGCCGCCTTAATATAGCGATAAGCGGCCTCACCACAATCCTCTGAAGGATAACCGGGGCGGGCCTGCTTGGAAGATAGCAGTGAAAGCGATTGGACAGGGACAGCGTTATCGCTATTTGCTATAGGTTGTCCTCTTTCCCATGAGACTAGGCTGGGGTAGCGATTTTTCCCCCGCCGAGTACGTTGGAGAATCCCCCAGTCCCCTAGGACAAGGGGATGACATACCTTTCTGACCGCTGGGTGGGCCAAAGCTTTGAGAACCACCTCTGGCCCGACTCCAGCAGGATCTCCCATCGTGATAGCCACAATAGGTTTGGCCATCTCTTCCTCTGAATCTCTAAAAAAATCCTATCAGCAATTATCCCGGATAGGGGATTGGGGACAAGGGCTTAGGGACGACCTGAGAAGGGATTTAAAGCTCTCCAAATCGAGGGAAAGAAACCGTCCGACTTCTCAGGCTTGGGATTGGAGATTTCTTTTGTTTCCAGCGGAGCGAGGGGATCTTCCGGTACATCGTCAGTGGATTCCGTTCTGAAGAGGGGAATCCCAAAGATCCTGACAATTTTTTGCGATTCGTCCCCTTCTATAGGGGAGGTACCGAAGATGTAGGAGAGGGGATTTAGGTAACTTAAGAACCCAGACTCCTCCTTTCCGCCCCTCCTGGAAGTAGAGGCCATCAGAGAATCGACCGTTCCCTCTTTCGTCTCTTCTGGACGGAAAACAACTCCAGGGAGTTTTACATCCACTCGATGCCTCTTTCTCAGATCCGTTTTGAGCCACTTCTGGAACCGTTCCTCTAGGGCTTTGGTATAGAGCTCTTCTTTGATCTTTCCTTGAACCTCGGGCAGAGGCGAAGGTCGCCCTGCTTCCCGTCCCTCTAATTTGATTAGATGGATCCCTTGGCTTGTGCGAAGGGGTTGGCTGATCTCCCCCAGAGATAATTTATTAAAAGCGATATCTTCAATCTCCTTCAGCAAGCTGCCCCGGTTAACCCAGCCGATATCTCCTCCCTCTGAGGCACCGGCACCCTCGGAGTAGTCCTGGGCTAATTTGGCGAACTCCTCCCCGGCCATGGCCCGCCCCCGGATTTTAACTGCTGTTTGCGTGATCTCTTTTTCGCGCTCGGTTGGAGCCCCCTCTGGGAGAGAAAGGAGAATGTGCCGCAGCCGAACTCTATCTTGGGTCATGTATCTCTTCGGATTCAATCGGTAATATCGCTCCACATCCTCAGAGGTAATGTTGACTCTCTTGCGCACCTGACGGTTAATAATCTCACTCTTTTCGATCTCGCCCTGTATCAACAACCGGTAGTTCTCTAGTGTTACGCCTTCCCGGCCCAGGGCCTCACTCAACTCTTTATCGCCAATCTGATTTCTTTCCTTAATCTGCCCGATATAACGGTCTATATCCTCCTCACTAATCTTGATCCCTGCCAGCTTCACCTCCGCCGCCAGGAGTTTCTCCGTGATGAACTGTTCCAGGACCTCCTTATCCTCTTTTTCAATGCGGTTTAAGTCTCCGGTAGGGAAGTCGCGACCAATTTTGGTCCGGGCGTACTCCTTAAAGTTGGAAAGGGTATAAGGCTCGCCGTCAATAACCACAACCACCTGCTCAACCACCCGAGCCATGAGGGGAGCAGGAGGAAGAGAGATGAGGGCGCTGATGAGAATGAGGCCGCGATGAATCCTTTTCATTACCATGAGGTTGGTAACCCAAAAGAATGTCTTATTCGGATGTAGAAGGCAAGAAATCATAGCTATCACAGTATTAGCCAAAAGCCAAATGATACCGAGCCCTAATCCTCAATCGGAACCCACGGCCCTCCGATGGTAGGAGAGATCCACGTACTTCTCCGGACGGGGAACCGGACGAGAAAGATAACCCATCTCGGCCCGCAATTCGAGTGCGG
>JAHFAO010000205.1 GCA_023250515.1 Deltaproteobacteria bacterium
CGGTGATCGAAACGTAAAGCCAGAGAGGGAGCGTCCAGCGGGCGATGCGTTTATGCCTGTCAAAGTTCTCCTTCAAGGCGCGGGTAAGAGTGATCAGGACCAATGGCACAATCGCTGCAGCCAAAACGGTGTGGGAGATGAGAATTGTAAAGTAGACAGTACGAATCCAACCATGTCCTTTAAACGACACGGAGCCTACCTGGTAATGGTAGGTGAGATAGGAGATCAGGAAAATGGCTGAGGTCGTAAAGGCGGACAGCATACAAAGCCTGTGCGCCATAATTCTCCTGCTCCGTATAAAGAGATATCCTGCCAAAAGGAAAAGAGCGCTGGCTGAGTTTAAGGCAGCGTTGATGCTGGGGAGGTAGGAGAGCGGAATCAAGGATGGATATCGGGAGATAGCATCAAGATCAAGAAGACGCAGAGGATCAGCGGGGTGAGCGCGATCAGGCCCAACGTGAAGCGTTCAAACCTCAGGTGCATGAAATAGAGGGCCACGAGCGCGGCCTTGGACAGGGCGAGCCCGACCAGAAGGATAACAATGATGACCTTAGCCATCGGCATGTAAATTACGGCTATTTCTATGATCGTAAGGGCTAAGAGCCACCAAAAGACACCGATGTAGTTAGGTTCCGCGTGAGCAGTTGTCATCCCCGATCTCCCATTTCCGATGCTATATTAAATATACAAAGGTAAAGATCAAAATCCAAACAAGATCCACGAAGTGCCAATAAAGACCCGCTATCTCCACGTGTTTGGCTCCATAGCGTCCGCGCAAGCACGCAATGAGAACACAAATATTATAGATGACGCCTCCGGTCACATGCATCCCATGAAAGCCGGTGAGCACGAAAAAAGTGGTGGCAAAAAGATGGCTGGGAAAGGTTACGCCCTTTTCAGGCAACTTTTCGGTGATCAAATGGGTCCACTCATAGGCTTGACATCCGAGAAATATAAGTCCCCCTAGGATTGTAAGCAGAAGAAATTTCCTGAGGCCGCGCCGATCCCCCCTCTGGATCGCCGAGAGCGAAAGCACCATGGTGACGCTGCTAACGATCAACAGGAAGGTCATAAAGGCCGTGAGGTTGATGCCCAGGACCTGCGAGGGCACAGGCCAGTTGGGACTCGCGTAGCGGAGAAGTCCGTAGCCGACAATCAGGCAGCCAAACGACATGGCATCCCCGGCAAGAAAGATCCACATGCCGAGTTTGCCCCAGCTCTCGGGAGTGAGGGGGGACTCGGCTGGTTCAACAGCAGGATGTGCCACAGCAACATCACTCATCTTCCGCTCTCCTTGTGCGTCCAAGCCAAGCGTAAAACAGGCGCCCTCTTCTTTGGCCCGCCATGCTTCCTAGCGGCACGCCGGTGGGTGTAAAAAAGCCAGCCGGCAATGGAGCCGACTACGGCATACGGCATCGCCATGAGAAACAGGACGCTCCAGTTATAGGCATCGGTTAACGGATCATCCGCTGAGGCCCCGGTCAAACAGACTGCGCAGGCCTGCACGGCCATCGGGAAAAAGAGCTTCGAAGCCGCAGCGGAGATCGCAGGTAGGAAACACCGTCGGTTCATAAAACAAAGTAAACGGAAAATTATCTTATCGCTCGAATCCTGTCAACAGTTCCTTCCTAATACAAGTACACCAGGCCGTAGAGAATCGGCCAAAGGCCAACCACAAAGGTCCAGTACATGCCGCAGATCTCAACGCCGGTGTGGCTGCGCACTGTGAATCTCCCCCGGCGAGCCTGGATTAAGACTGCCACCAGCCAGATCACGGCGCCGAATACGTGGAGACCATGACAGCCGATCAGCGTGTAGAAGGTAGCGCCGTAGATTCCACTGGATACTGTAAGACCAAACTGGAGCAGGCGAATCCACTCGTAGCCCTGGATGGTGAGGAAGAGTGCTCCGAGGATTAGGGTCGTCCAAAGATATCTCATCAGCCTTAGTAACTTTCCAGAGCGGATCGCCCTCAAGGCCCAATGCATGGTGACCCCGCTCAAAAGCAGAATGACCGTGTTGATACCGGTCACAACGACAGGCAGGCGCGGCTGAAAAGGCGGCGGCCAGGCAGTGCTGCCGAGACGGAAGACCAGGAAGGCGCCGATCAGACCCGCAAAAAACATCGCCTCGGCCGCCAAAAACATCAACAGACCCAGGCGGGCATTGCTGATAATCGGCTCATCCGAAACGATGGGCGTGGAAGGAGGTCCGCCCCCAGCAAAGCCTGGGGCCTTGAGTTTCTTCTCCTCCTGCGAGTCAACAACTTTTCGTGCAGTGGCTTCTCGCGCCATATTTCAAGCTCTCAGCCCCCTCTCCTTACTCCTCTCCCCCCGCGAAGGGGGAGAGGGAAGGGTGAGGGGGAAAGCTCTTTGATGATTGCTAATAGACTATTATAAATCCAATCACTGCGCTGATATAGAGCAATGTGATCAACGTCAAAATGAGGCCAACCCGTCGGTTTCTGTGCCGAACATTAGACTGATTCATCGATATTAAGAACCCTGACAAATCGTTTTCATGCTTCGACATGCTCAGCATGAACGGGAATTATCAATGATTCCACGATCCCTCCCTTCGCCCTGAGCCCTTCGACTCCCGCCGCTCATCCTGAGCTGTGTCGAAGGAAGCGGCGGGCTCAGGACAGGGTGGTCGAAGGGTGAACGGCGATCTCTCATCATGCTTATATGCTCACAACGGCACCCGATCAAGCGCCATCACGACCAAAAGCACTGGCAGATAAATTAAAGAGGCAAACAAGAGGCGTCTGGCAGTTGCCAACGATTGAGAAATGGCCAGACTGACTCCGCAGGCCAGAAACCCGGCTCCGAGGGAAAGCGCCACCAGAAAATAGATCGATCCAGCAAGCCCGAGGAGCGTCGGTAGGAGGCTAACCACGAGCAATGCCAGAGAGTGCATAATGATCTGACGGCCTGTACTCCCCTCATCGCGCTGGATTACAGGAAGGAATTGAATGCCAGCCTTGGCGAAGTCGTCTCGGTATAGCCTGGCAATGGCCAGAGTATGAGGGATCTGCCAGAGAAACAGAATCGCAAAGAGCACCCATGCCTCAAGGCCAAACTCGCCTCGTGCCGCTGTCCAGCCAATAACCGGTGGCAATGCTCCAGGCACCGCTCCTACCACACCGCAAAGCGAACTCTTCTGCTTTAGCGGCGTATAAACAAAGAGGTAACTCACTGTGATGAAGGCCGTGACCATGGCGCTCAAGGTGTTAACAGTAAACCCTAGAACCAGGAGACCGGCAGCAGTAACCAGTATCCCAAAGAATAGTGCCTCAATGGGCTGAATCCGTCCGTCCGGAAGCGGTCGCTTGCGCGTGCGCACCATCAATGCATCCGCATCCCGCTCCATGAACTGATTGAGTGTAAGTGTTCCGCCAGCAGCGAGCGCCGTTCCAATCAGCGTTTCAATCAGGTGGAGATAGCCCGACATAGACTCAGAACCCAGATAGAAACCGACAAAGGTCGTTACCAGAACCATCAGGACAACACGGGGCTTTGTAAGCTCAAGGAAGTTCAGAACCCGTCTGTACCCCTCGATCAAGGCAACATCTAGGGTTTCTGTACGGAAGGTCATGCAGAGACCCTTTCCGAGAGGAATCCCTGAGCCACCATGGGCTCCGGCAATGTTAGCAAGCGATATGACCTTAGAGTTAACACAAGACTAGTGACCAACATCAGCGCCCCAGTAACCACATGGCTGGTCGTGAGAAGCACGACACCAGATGAGGGCAGAGCGATTCCGAGAGGTGTGAACTTGGCCAGATAGGATCCCAGACCCAGCGTCAGTTGCAGGATCAGGAGTCCGCTGAGAAAGACAGCCGGGCGGAAAAGCTTCGGATGGTCAGAATGGAATCTTAGGATGCGGCCGCTGAGCAGAGCCACATGAAGGGCCACAAGGGCAGCAAAGAGCAGATGGGCATCGAGCCTCGTGCTAGTGTATCGCAGCACAGCCCCAAACACTCCCTGAAGGTAGATCATAGCGGTTGTTAGTGTGCACAGTCGCTGCAAGCGGCCGGCATCTGGGAGACGAATCTTCTCGGCAACTTCTTTCCACTCCTGAGAGGTGAAGAAGACCAGGCTCACCGTAAGAGCAAAAAAAGCCTGCGCGAAGCAGGCATGGAGGATCGCCAGTGTCCCTTCCAAAAAGACCACTCGAAGACCCCCGATGATCCCTTGAACAATTACCAACGTCAGGGCCGCGGCCCCGAGCCAGCGCAGCCATCTTCGTCGCTCATAAAACCAGAGAGAAAAAGCCAGCAGGATCGTCAGCAGACCTACTCCCGAGGCGACCAGCCGATGGCTGTGTTCGTAGAAGATGTCGCCTACCATCTTCGACCATGGGTAGAGAAACATGTTATAGCCAAAGGTCGTTGGCCAGTCAGGCACCGCAAGCCCTGCGCCTTTGCTGGTGACCAGGCCACCTATGAAGAGCAAGGGAAAAGTTGCCCATGCGGTCAGCAAGGCGACCCGATGAGGCCACTGCGAACCTTCAGCCTTCATCCTTCCGCCTTTCTCTAGTGTGCCGGGGCAGCTCTGGATTCGGCCCCAAGCGGCTGATTCTGCGGCAGGAAGTCCTCTTTGACCTCAGGCGAGCTATACTCATAGGGTCCGCGATAGACGACAGGAATCGCATCGAAGTTGCCATGAGGCGGCGGCGAGGAAGCAGTCCATTCGAGAGTATTCGCCTTCCACGGATTCCTCTCCGCCTTCTTCCCGCCGAACAGGCTCCAGAAAAAATTAACCACGAACGTGATCTGCGAAAGGCCAAGGAGAAGGGCGCTTACAGTGATGAACACATTGATGTCCTGGAGCGGCTGGAGGAATTCGTACTGCGTGGGATTATAGATCCGCCGCATGTGCCCGCCCACGCCGAGAATGTGCATCGGAAAGAAGGTCGCATTAAAGAAGATGTAGGTAAGAATGAAATGGATTATTCCCAGCGGCTCATTCATCATCCGACCAAACATTTTAGGAAACCAGAAGTAAATGGCAGCGAACATAGCGAAGATAATGCCCGCCACGACATAATGGAAATGAGCCACAATGTAGTAGGTATCATGGATGAAGATGTCTACCGGAGTCGAGGCCATAAAGATGCCGCTGAGACCGCCGATCACGAAGTTGGAGACAAAACCGAGGGCGAAAAGCATCGGCGAGGTAAAACGGATCGACCCACCCCACAGGGTGCCAAGCCAGTTGAAGGTCTTGATCGCGGAGGGAACCGCGATCACCATGGTGGACATCATGAAGGCGGTACCGAGGAACGGGTTCATCCCGCTGATAAACATGTGATGGCCCCATACCACCCAAGATAAAAAGGCAATAGCAATCATGGAGAAAGCCATGGCGTAATAGCCGAAGATCGGCTTACGGGAAAAGGTAGAGAGGAT
>JAHFAO010000206.1 GCA_023250515.1 Deltaproteobacteria bacterium
GATGATGACCAGGCACTACACTCAATGGATTCACACCCCCATCCCGGCCTTGGATGGAAAGACCCCCTTGGAGATGAGGGATCTCCCTGGCGGAAAAGAGCGCGTCGAGCAGCTCCTCAAGGAGATAGAGAACCTACAGGAGAGGAAAAAACGGGAAGGGGATTTGTACGTGGATATCAATGCCCTTCGGAAAAGGCTTGGCCTTGTCTCTTTGTAGAGATTTTCCCTGCCAATGTTTGGGCTTTGATAAGAGTCAGCCCAAGGTAGAGTTGGCAAATTTGAAGCCCGCCTGACCTCCGGCCTTTGAGCCTCCAAAAAAGTGCTTGTCAGGCCACCTCTTATCGCTTAAAATCGCTGGACAATCGGGGCCTAAGAAACTCTCATCTAGGCTGGTTGAGGGCGTGTAGGAGTGAAATGGACGATAAGGCTTGCAGGTTAGAAATATAACGCAGGCTTAAACGATTTTATGACGGAGACCCCCATGCCCCTATCCAGAAAGGGACGCTTTGGCGTGGCATCGGAGTAGCAGGAAACGAGTTGGAAAGAAACGTAAAATATCTAGCAGATAAAGGTTTGGTAGAAGTAGATTGGCAACTCGGAGGAGAATTCGCTGCGCAGATAACGGCCCAGGAAATTGATTTTCTGGAAACGGGCCAACCGGTGGGGCTTGCTATCCTAAACCCTTTAACCGTCCATCAAGAAATCAGCCTGGGACAGAGGCAGAGCTGGAGGCGTTACGGCGGAGTGTTCAACGGCCGAGGCCGTTCGGTGGTGAGACATGGGTGGTGAAGGTGACCAAGCGATTGGAGCTGGAATCCACGCTGCGCCCCCGAGGCCGTCCGAAAAGGCGTGCTGAGAATAAATAGATAAAGACTCCCGACCCCTTTATTCCCGCCTCCATCATCGGCGGCATTGGCAGCATCCCAGGAGCCATGTTGGGCGGGTTTTTCCTGGGGATCGTTGAGAACCTGGGGATCTGGAAGATCCAGGCTGGGTGGAAGGATACCATTGCCTTTGCCGTACTGATTATTTTCCTGCTCTTTAGACCTGGCGGAATATTCAACGTCAAAGCGGAGCCGGAGAGGGTGTAGGCAGTTCTTCCTGGAATTGATAGCTGACTATGATATTCTCGTAGTCTGAGGAGGGTCGTTATGGAAATACACCACTACAAGTTTGATCGGATTACCCTGGACCCAGAAAAGTGCTTTGGCAAGGCCTGCATCCGAGGACTGAGGATGCCGGTTGCTTCGATCTTAAGTTATTTGAGTTCAGGAATGAGTGTGGAAGACATCTTGAGAGAATGGCCTGAGCTTGAGCGAGAGGATATCCATCAGGCGTTGGGTTACGCGGCCTGGGCAATGGAGGAACGAGTCGTGCCTTTAGAAGAGCTCGGTGCTAAGTGAAGTTTCTTCTTGATGTGAACGTACCCCGAGAGCTGGGAAGGCGGTTGACAGCCGCGGGCCACCAGTGCCGTCATGCGGGAGATATTGGCATGGCCCGAAAAAACGATACGGCGATTATCGAGGAGGCGAGCCTCCTGATTTTGCTCCCATCCACAATAAAGTTCTTACGCCCCCATTTGACAGCTTGTCCCACGCTCAGCCCTCCTTTCCACGATGTGTAACCGCAGAGCTAATACTACACACCTGCTAAATGTGGGTCAACAGCTAAAGCTTCAGGTCACGAAGGCGGAGGAGAGAGAAATTTTTCGCGGAAGCTCGCCCATCTCAACGAGCATATCCATCTCGGCCTCGGCGATTCTTCTCTCCGTTTCAGTAAAGGTGAATTCGATCCTCGGATAGCGGGCCGAGGCAAGGAGCGCCTCGCGGTCGCCGCCGTAGCGTTCGATAAAGCTTGTCGCGATCTCGTCCAGGTGCTCCTCACTGTAAGCGAAAGAGGCGCGAAAGGCCCTAAGCAGTTTCTCTCTCAGCTCTGGCTTCTCCTTCAACAGCGGCTCCCGGATCGCGACCATGTGCTTGATGATCTCTGTGAAGCCGAAGAGCGCCTTCCATACATCCCCATCCGTATAGAGGCAGCGAACCTCTTTATCCTGCTCGCCCCGGAAGAAGAACTGATCGAGGAGCACGATGGCGTCCACCTTGCCGCTCTTCAGCACGCCCAAGAGCTTCTCCTGGGGATGGGACTCCCAACGGAGCGTCGTTTCGTCCACGCCGTATTTATGCTTCAAGAGATAACGGTGGACAGCGTGCGCGCCCTGGTGCGTGGCGATGAGACGGCCGGTGAGATCTTTGGGCGTTTTTATCGGTCCGCCCGCCAGGACAAAGATTCCGTTCCCTTTCGCGGTTGACTTCCACTCTGTTGAGATCCCCACGATAGGCGCCCCTTCAACCTTGCGGCGCAGGAAATTGGGTAGGTAAAGGTTGGCAACCTCGACGTCGCCGTTGATGAGCGCGTCTTCCTGCGCATGGCTGGGAGGGTCCGGTAGTTCTATGACCGAGAGGCCAAAACCGTCGGGCTTGACCAAACCCTTTGTCAGGCCATAGTAGGTCCGAAACATGCAGAAGCGATTGCGATAATGGGCAAAAGTTAACTGCACGGATCTCTCCTTAGAAACGCTTAATCTCTTCTCTCCCTTTGGTGCAGATTTCCAAGGCGGCCAGGGCGTAAACCTTGGTACAGTTGATCATGTTGTCTATCCCCACTCCCCTTCTCACCCCTGACGGAGTATCCCACTCCGCTGGCGCTCTTGTCTCCGTTGGGTCCACCAGGTGTGTGCCGAAGCCAGGCCCGTAGGTGATCGTGGGCACGCCGTATGGAGCGATCCGTGAGCCGTCGCTCGTTATGCCGTAGCGCCTCGGTGCAGCGTATTCCACCTCTTTTCCGAAGACTCCCCGGTGCGCCTCTTCCATCGCTTTCACCACGTATTCATCCTTAGAGATCTCGTACCCATCGGTTGAGAGATAAAGCTCAACTCTCGTTTTCATATCCTTATCCTTCTCCACAACTTTAGCGCAAACTGCCTCCAGCTCCCGCTTAATCGCCATGGGTGGAGTGCCAGGAAGCGTCTTCACGATCACATAGAGTTCTGTTACAGGCTTCGTTCCCGGCTTAAAGGCATTGCCTCCCTCGACCGCGCCGATCTGAATAGTCGGAAGCATGAAGGGATGCTTATACTTCTGCTGATATTCCTTCTCCCAGTCCTGAATCGCTTGTGCGACCTTGAAGGCCTGGAGCACAAAGTTTGTTGCCTTTCCCTCAACCGTCACTTGAGCCCACACCAGCCCCGCGTTCCCGATCTGCAAGTGCAATCCCGTCGGCTCACCGATAATGCACATATCCGCAGTGATTCCATGGTCCATCATGAAACGAGCGCCGACACCAGCCCCACGATAAGTCTTGCCTCTAAATGGGCCGATTTCGGCTTTTTCAATCTCTCCTACAACAGCGGAAATGATGATATCCCCTTTCAGGTCGATCTTCGCTTTCTTAAGCATCTCGACAGCCACGATGTAGCAGGGAAAGGCGCTCTTCATATTCACCAGACCGCGCCCGTAGATCCGATCCCCGATCACTTCTGTCGGCTGTGGATTGTCGAAATGGTCCATGTGGGCGCAAAACATCAATGTCGCCCCTCCACCTGATCCCTTCAGCGTCCCGATCACATTGGGTCTCCCCTCTTCTACTTCCTGGTATTTCACCTCCATGCCTAACTGCTCGAACTCCCGTCCCAGATATTCGGCAATTCCCTTTTCCTCTCCAGTAATGCTGACAATATCTGCCACGTTTCTAGCAAGCTGGATCAAGCGGTTTCTGTCGAGCGCTTCGAGAACTTTCTCTTTCATTCCTTTTCCTCCTTAACGCCTGCTCTAAGAATCCTATACTGGCAAAGACTCCTGTACCACAGGTGAATGGACTCTTCAAAGGACATCAGCGAAAACTTAACATAGCTTGGTCCCAGGGCTTCGAGGCGCAGGAATTAAAGACTGCTCAGAACACCAGCATGCGCCTCGGCAATTCTCGGTCTCAATGAGGAAAGCTTTGTTAAAATAGCTTCTTCGTCGATCGTTACAAGCCTTCTGTTCAACATAACGGGTTTTCCATCCACAAAGACACTCTCCACGGACTCGCCATTCTCACACAGAACAAGTTGATCTACGACAGCATTCATTGGCTGCAAGGTAACTGAAGGGTTCAAAATGGCAAGATCGGCTTTTTTACCCTCTTCAATCGATCCAATGATGCCGTCCAAAAAAACCGCCTTCGCACCACCAAGGCTCCCCATGTAAAAGGCCTCGGCGGGTAGAATCCAATTATCGGACCCCCAAAGACTTCTTGGCAATAGCACGGAGAGCTTCATCTGCTCGAAGACAGAGTAGATGGTTCCCGCGTTGACACTATCCGCGCCCAAACCCACCGCAAGACCCTGATTCAGCATTTTCTTCACCTGTGCAACCCCACTTCCCAGTTTCATGTTACTTGCGGGGTTATGGACAACTTTGACATTGTATTTCTTAAGGAGCGCGATCTCCTCATCCTCCAACCAGATAGAATGAGCTACAGAGAGGCTTTGACTGAGAAAACCGAGCTTCTCCAAATGCTTCACGATCGGCTCACCATAGAGCCTCCGGCCGACTTCTGCATGCCTCTTTGCCTCTGCGAGGTGAGTATGAATGCCAAGTCTTAGTTCGTCGGCAAGCTCCTTGCAAGAAACGAGGAGTTGATCGCTGCATCGCTGAGGGGCCGAGGGGGCGAGCACGAAAGTAACCCTTGAATTGAAACGGGTCACTAGCTCGGCTGCTTCTCTGGCAAGAGAAACCCAAGATCCAGGCGCCATAGGTTCAATTGCGATTGCGTCGTTATCTGGAGATTGATCCTTTAATGAAAGCGCTAAGATGCCCCGGATCCCCGTGTCCAAAAAGGCCTGGCAGGCAGAGTTCACATCTTCCAATACGCGATTGGGTCGGGGAGTAAACATATTGAGGACGGTTGTAGCGCCATGGTGAATAAGCTCAATGCAGGCCGCGCTATGAATGGTATGAATATCTCCGGCTGAAGGGTTGAAGAGATTTTCCATAGCTGTGGATCGGCTGGACCATGCCTCGAAAGAGTTCTCGTCCCATAGCCCTCGTTGAAACATCCCGGTCAGATGCGAGTGGGCGCTCACAAGTCCAGGAATAATAATCTTCCCCTTACAATCAATCACTTCATCCGTATCTCTCGCATCAGACGATCCTCCAGGGCTAATCCTCGCGATGCGATCATTCTCCACCAGCAGGTCGGCGTTCTCCAGAACCTCCCTTCTAGAATTCATCGTAACGACAGTGCCACTTTTGAGAAGGATTCTCATAAAGACCTAATACGGGCTCCGCTTAGGACTGAGCTACGAGTGCTGAGGACTGAGAATACCCACTCATCGCTCAGTCCTCCCACTACCCCAGAGAGCGCGGCA
>JAHFAO010000207.1 GCA_023250515.1 Deltaproteobacteria bacterium
GGCCAGGGAATCCCACGTGGCCTAACCGGATGGAGATAGGTTGTTGGGCTCGTGCCCCAGGCGGCCACAGAGCCAGAACCAAGGCGGTGATGCCGAGAATGAGACCCATTCGCTTCATATGTAGACTCCTCTCTGACCGCCGAAGGCGGTCTTAACGCGTTAAAGTACAGGCCTGCTGCAAGATGCGCTCAGCCCTATGTATGTTGAAGACGCCGCAGATACAGAAGCGAGCCATATAGCGCGCCGCTTCCTCGGATGTTCTGCGGTTCTCCTTCACCCACTCAACCATCTTCTTGGCAAAATTGGCGGAGACCATGCCATGACCACACATTGTAGAAAGCTCCAGGGTGGTCCCGTCCGGGAGCTTGTCCACCCGCCCCCGGAAGCCGAGGGAGTACTCCACGCTGTGACGGATGGTACCGGCCTCCTCGCAGCAGCGCTGTGCTTCGTCAATGGGGGCGCTGATATTGATGGAGATGCCGAGCTCCGCTGCCTTCACCTCCTCGACAAAACTTTTCATCGACTCGTAGTTGTCGAAGACTGCAGCTACAGTGGTGTGTCCCTCGATCCCGGCGATCACCTGTTCGGGATCGGGTTGGTGGTCACGCCTCCAATGGGCGGTCGGGTTCAGATCCTGCCGCGGCCGGATCGTTCCACCCTTGGTGGCGTCACCCAGGTTCACTGGTTTGTGTTTGAGGGCGAGGCGGAGGAATATGCGATACTTTTCTACCAGGTTGTCATCGTTGATCCCCCGGCTCGACATAGCGAAGACGATATAGTCATCCTGGACCGGCTTGGGATTCGGTAGAGGCTCGAAGGCGTAGTGCTCGCTATAGCGGTGTAGAGTATTAGTCATCTCAGCTGCGCTGGTTGGTCTCCGACAGAGTGCGGCTGACACGTCCGAGACCCAGGTTAGTTTTTCCTCGATACGTCGGATATCCCTCTTGCTCCAAGATTCCACGCAGCGCATCGTTTCCCTCTGGATCGCAGCGAGTTGAAACACCAATGCTGATTACCGTGTCTACCTCGCGGGAGAGTTTCCTGATTTCCTTGAGAACCGAAGGAACCTTCTCCAATGCTGTTTTAATCTCCACGATTGCGGATAAGATCTTCTCGTTGAGGATATCTTCACGAATCAACCCTCGAGAGGGATCGGTCATGAGAGAGGTCACCGGGTTATTCTTCTCGAACTCGACCCCGAGATGGGCGAGGGCAGTGGTGACCCGCTGAATATCCCGAAAGTGTGCCCCCACGCCAGGACGGCCGAATTCGACTACAAATCCTGCCTCTCCCTCCTTCACCCGGTTTGTGACGTCGTTGGTTTTTACCTCGGCGGTCCCACGGCCGTGGATCCCCGTGGACTCGTGCGGAACCTGTGGATCAGAGAAAGCGCGACGGACAATTCGGGGCCACGAAAGTTCCTGGGGAACGATGGCGTCGGTGGGACAAATGTCCGGCTCTGGGTCGAACCGGAAACGGAAGAACTTGGCTATCCCCCGGATGGTCCGGACCATAGTTGGGTTCAAGTGTTCCTTGGACATACCTCGGTAACAGGCGAAGCATTCCACGCACTCGTCCTCGTTGACTGTAGCGCGCCCGATGCCTGGATCGATATGGATGGCTCCCATAGGACATACTGGCAGGCAGTTACCACAGGCCACGCACTTATGGGGATCAATCTTCATACAGTCCGTTTAAGTTTCGAGTTAGAAGTTTTGGATAAACATCTCCCACTTCTTCGCCGCCATATCGTTATCCCCTCTTTCGCTCGCCCTCAGCTACTATCATCCTCCACCGTTACCTTAGTAGGCGATGATACCTGAGCAAGTCAAGCGCATACTCCTTCAAACTGCCTTTCTTAGTAAAGCTCTCTCCCTGTTCTTAGCTCTTCCCTGGGACGCCACCTAAGAAGATAGGCCTCAGCCCGGTCTATGGCCTCGTTGCAAAGCACCACCACTAGGGCCAGTATGAGAATCCCACCGAGGGCGCCGGTGGTGGAGAAGAGAGAGGTGTTGTAGTTGATGAGATAGCCCAAGCCTTTGCTTGCGGCGATGAACTCCCCGACCACGGCCCCCACCAGGGCATAGGGCACGCTGAGCTTTAGTCCTGTAGTAATCCAGGGGATCGTCCCAGGAATAGTAACCTTGAAAAGGATCTGCCGTTCGTTGGCGCCCATGATGCGTAAGATATTCTTTAGCTCTATGTCGACTCCCTTGACTCCGGAATAGGTGTTAAAAAAAGTAAGAAAGAAGACCACGATCACTACCAGGATAATCTTGGAATTAGGCCCGATGCCGAACCAGATGATGAATATGGGGGCGAGGGCGATGCGCGGGATTCCATTGAAGGCAACGATATACGGATCTAAGACCTGGGCAAGGATCTCCTTTCTAGCGAGCAGAAAGCCGAACCCGATGCCGGTGATGGCCCCGATGAAAAAGCCAGTAAAGGTCTCATAGAGAGTAATGGACAAGTGCGCAAAGATGGAACCATCCGAGGTTACTTCCCAAAGATAGCCAGAGACCCTCGAGGGGCTGGAGATCCAAAAAGGATCGATGAACCTTCCTGAGCTCAGCTCCCACAGGGATAGAAGCAACAGACCAAAAAGAAAGCGGTAAACGAAAAGCCGGCCGCGCGAAATCATTTCGGTAGAAATTCGTTGCTTACGATCTCAGAATAGGCCACCCTCTTTTTCAACAATCCTGCCACCTCGAGAATGTCCTGAGTGACCTGCACGCTGCGTTCGCTTGTGCGACCGTCAGGACTCAAGGTCGAGAGGAGGGACCTCACCCCGGCTAAAAGGATCGCTGGATCGGTCTTGCCCAGAAAAGGTTTTAGCGCCTCGGTGATCTGTTCCGGGGTGCTACTTAGAGCCCACTTGTTTGCCTTGACCAGTGCCCGGACCATTCTACGCACCAGATCAGGATCCTTCTTTGTAGTCTCCGGACGCGCAACGAGATTTTCCATGAGAAATTCAGATATCGACGGATCCTCCCCCTTAGCGTTGTTTATAAACATAATAGCGTGTCCTCGGCTGATGGCGGTCTCAGGCACCGGAGGCGCCGTCAAAGCGAGGTCAACCTTGCGGTTTTCAAGAGCTGCAAGCCAAGTCGGACCGGCGCCCACGGGGATAATCTTCACGTCCTCCTGTGGTACGTACCCGGCCTTACGGATCACAAAGGCTGCCAGATGCGCAGTCAAGGCCGCTGGATTGGTGACACCCACCGTGAGCCCTTTCAAGGCTTTCAGTTTTTCTCCCAGCGGAGTGTTCTCGGATATCCCCTTCGCCTTGGCAGCCTCTTTGTGTATGGCCCAATTAATAAAGACCCTATGCAGAGCGCTCATGACCATGAGGAGGGGCTTCCCCTCCTGGTAGGCCAGGATAACGTTATCTCCCGTGGTGAAGGTAAAGTCCGCTTCACCCGCTATCAGCGCCCTGATATCCGGTCCGCCCCCTCCTGTAGAGGTCATCTCCACGTCCAAACCCTCCTCAGCAAAGAAGCCCTTCGACTGAGCTATGTAGACCGGAGACATAGTGAGCGCTACGACCGGCATGGTAAGCTTAACCTTCCTCGGAGTCTGTGCCTGGGCTGGATTAAAAGACAAAGTCAGACAGAAAAGAACCGAGGGCAGCACAACAGAGATCAACCTATTCATATGCAATACTCCTTTCTATTCTTCAGCCATTTCTACTTCAGGTCGCAACTCCTTCCAGAGCCTTTCATAAGTGTTCCGAAACTCCTGGCTTTCGTGAATCTGAAAGACATCCCTGGGACGGACTATCGGTACCTGAGCGGTATATTTGACCCTTCCGGGACGAGATGTCAACACAACCACACGGTCGGCCAAGGCGATTGCCTCGACCAGGTCATGGGTAATAAAGATGATAGTTTTTTTCGTTGAAGACCAAAGCTTGAGTAACTGGTCTTGCAGGATGATGCGGGTCTGGGCGTCCAGGGGGCCAAAGGGCTCATCCATCAGAATCAGCTCCGGGTCATAGATCAACGTGCGAATGATGTTGGCCCTCTGGCGCATCCCTCCAGAAAGCTCATGCGGGTAATGATCTTCAAAACCTGTCAGCCCGACGCGTCTGATCAGACCCTCTGCACTCCGTCTCCGTTCGCTCTTTTCCACACCCCTGATCTCTAAAGCAATCTCCACATTTTCCACGAGGGTGCGCCAGGGGAGAAGGTTATCTTTTTGTGTGACGTAGCCGATCTCAGGGTTGATGGCGTTGATGGGCCGGTTGCGAAAGAGAATGCGGCCAGAGCTGATCGGGAGTAGGCCCACAATGAGGTTAAGGAGTGTGGACTTCCCGCAACCTGACGGTCCGACAATCGTAACGAATTCGCTCTCGTCAACGGTCATGCTCAAGGAGTTCAACGCCAAGACCTTTTTTCCTCGGGCGTGGAACTCCTTGCTAACGTGTTCAACCGAGAGAAGTGACGCCATCGGTCCTAAGGCGTAATTTGGGCGATCGAGGCGCCGATCCCGTCTAGTGAACCCTTGCCGTCCGCGTCGAGGTTGTCCCCCCTGGGCGTGTCATTGTTACTGATGTATGCGATGTTCCCAACAAAGACAATGGCGGAGGGGAACTCCAGGGGCCCTTTGCTGCCGTTCTTGGCAACCTCGAGGACTTTTCCTTCGGGCGTAACAGTCAGAATGGCGTTGCGCTCATTTGCAGTCACCCAAAGCCTTCCCGTCGCATCGAAGGCTAGGCCGTCGGCTCCCTCCAAAAGGGGACTCTGCGCCAGCAGAGTAGGCTTGCCAGCTTTGCCGTCGGAGCTAAGCGCTACCTTCCAGATTGCGCCCCTAGCTGTGTCCGCTACATAGAGGACTTCTTTGGCATCGAAGGCTAGGCCGTTGGCGACGATCGGCTGCTGTGTCTTGCCGTCAGGGAGCGTCCGGGTATGCCGCTCGATCTGAGTCACGACCTGGGCCGCCCCGCCCTGGGCACCCACTCGATAGATTCTCCCGTTTCCGGCACCCGCAACGAAGAGATTGCCCTGGCGGTCAAACGCGATCCCGTTGGAGCCCTCAGTGCCCGTCGCGAAGGTCTGGGCGACTCCCGGCTTCTCGGGATTGAGGTCTGCGGCCTTGATCCGAACGATCTCTTGGAACGGGGCGCAGGCGATGAAGAGATCGCCTTGGGCGTTAAAGGCGATCCCCCGGCCATCGCCACGGGAACTTCTTCCTCCAATCTCACGGGCCGCAATCCGGCCCACGACTACCGGCTTGGGGGCCTTCGGATCTACCCTCAGAACGTTTCCTGTGACCCAGTCCGCCAGATAGAGTCTTCCTTGCTGATCTGCTGTGATGCTTTCGACGATCACGGTCC
>JAHFAO010000208.1:0-1515 GCA_023250515.1 Deltaproteobacteria bacterium
TAGTGTAGTGTCTCACGCTGTTTGTACTTTATCCAAGACGGCCTTAGCGCGACGGTACTTGGCGATGATGTCTTCGGCTTTGGCGGTCCAAACAAAGGGTTTCGGATTGTTGTTGTGATGCTGAATATAAGCTTCGATAGCGGCTACCAAGTCAGTGACCGATTTGAAAACCCCGCGCCGAATGCGCTTGTCGGTCAGATCGCGAAACCAACGCTCAACCATGTTGAGCCAGGAGCTGGAAGTCGGGACGAAATGCTGATGGAATCTGGGATGGCGCTTGAACCACGCTTTGACTTTCGGATGTTTATGGGTCGAGTAATTGTCCACGATCAAATGCAAATCCAAATCCGCTGGGGTTTGCTGATCGATCAATTTCAAAAACTTGATCCACTCCTGATGCCGGTGGCGGTTCATGCACGTTCCGATGACGCTCCCCTCGGTCATCTCCAGTGCAGCAAAAAGGGTCGTCGTTCCGTTGCGTTTGTAATCGTGAGTCATGGTTCCGCATCGTCCCCGCACCAGGGGCAATCCCGGTTGGGTGCGGTCCAACGCTTGAACCGAAGTTTTCTCGTCGGCACACAGCACCATCGCGTGCTCGGGCGGGTTGAGATACAACCCCACCACATCGATCACTTTTTCGGCAAACTTCTTATCCCGGCTGACTTTGAACGTCTTGGCCAAATGGGGCTTCAGACCACTGGCTTGCCACACCCGGTGCACCATCGATTTGTCGATTCCCAGACTCTCGGCCAGCGTGCGAACGCTCCAATGGGTGGCGTTAGAAGGCTTGGTCTGAGTGGTCGTCTCGATGATCAAAGGAGCCATTCGTTCTCGCTTCTTGGCCTTTCGGCCACCACGAGGAGCGTCTCTTTCTATCCCCGCCAATCGCTTCTCGATAAACCGTCGACGCCAGCGCGACACTTGCCGAGGATCAATCTCCAAAAGCTCCGCGATCCTTTGGTTTGGGTGTCCCTCGGCCGCCATCAGAATAATCTTGGCACGCTTCATCAACCGCACGGGTGTGCGGCGCCCGCGAGAACAACTCCTCAACGTCTTGAATTCGATTTCACTCAGCTCAATCGCTTGTGCTATTCGCATGAAACTTTCCCCCTGAAATTTAGACGAAGGGTAAGTTCCATTAATTCAGAGACACTACACTAGTTAACTCGAAACTCGGAGCGCATAATTCGAAACTCTTTAAATTAACCTTAATCCGAAAATCTTTTTCGTGTTTGGTCATGATCAAAGCCTCTCCCCTCCTGCCTCCTCTCCCTCCTGTGGAGGGAGAGGAAAGAGGTGAGGGTGGTGCCGTCGGGATCTCCCCTCACCCTTGCCCTCTCCCGCAAGGGGAGAGGGAATCAAGGACTGGCGGGCCAAAATTATTTTCGGATCGGGGTTAAAAATGTCTAATCCAAGAAGCGATAAGAAGTCAACCCCGATCCGAAAAAAGAACCGACCTCTACAGGTTCTGTTCACCCCGATCCCGAATTTTCAAGGCCATACGTTACACCTGTG
>JAHFAO010000208.1:1525-5295 GCA_023250515.1 Deltaproteobacteria bacterium
GTGAGCTAGTTATTTTTGGATGCCTTTGGTAGTGACCTTTTAGCAACATTACCTGCACCAAGTTTTTGGAGCTGCTGTGCTGCCAGCCACAGCCTTTCGCCTCGAATCCCGCCGCCTGTGAAGCGCTCACGAAACCTGATGAGATAACAGTGATCTCCCTTCTTCTTGTCTATCTCGATTATTTGCCCTACAGCCTGGGGTCTTAGCCAGTGTCTCCGATGAACCTTAACGTGCTCTCCTACCGTAAATTTCAGCATATCTGCCCCCTCGTTTGTGAACGCTCTTAATCTGCGCCTGGCGGTAATGCGCCCGCCCAACCTTTATCGGTTATATCGAAAAGCGTCCCGTCTGGTCCTTTCCACTTCTCCTCGAAAAAACCGGTCGGCGTCGTGACATGGTCGCGCCTCTCAACATACTCAGCGCCCGCCTGCCGAAGCCGCCGCCTTGTTTCCTCAATATCCTCAGCCCAAAAACCAAAATGACTTACGCCAAGAGCTGAGGAACCACCATACCTCTCCGCCAACTCCGGCGTTTTGTAGCGCAGGATCGCCACATTGAGGGTGCCGTCGCTTAAATATATTCCCTCAGCAAAAGGCGAGTTGGTTCGGCCCACCTCAATCATGTCAAAAACACGCTTGTAAAAATCGGCTGCGGCCTCCGGGTTAGCGGTATGCAGTGCGAGATGTCTTAACTTAGGCATATCCGGCCCTCCTTTCTATTTTGCTTACTACTGGGCGGCCTTGTTGTTAATCACCCATAGATAGACCGTGCGACCATTGACGTTTATCACTTTGTCAGGTTTCCAGTCTCCCATGTCAAACGCGTGAGAGACCACACGGGTGCCCGGCTTCAGCTGGCTCAGCACCTTAGGTCTTAACTGCAAATTGACCGAGGGGAGAAGATACATGGTCACAACCGAGGCGGGAGAAAGGTCCACCGTGAGGATGTCCTGCTCGCGGATCTCCGCGAGATTTTCTAATTTCTCATTTCGGATATTCTCTCTTGACTCGCGAATGAGATCGGGGTCAATCTCAAAGCCGAGGGCCTTTACGCCGTATTTTTTGGCTGCCGTAATTACGATTCTTCCGTCTCCGGAACCGAGATCATAGACCACATCGCCCTTTTTGATCTGCGCCAACTCCAGCATCCCCTCTACCACCTCCTGGGGAGTAGGGACAAAGGGAACGATCTTCTTAGACTCGATCCCAGTCTCCTGGGCTTGCGCAACAGAGCCGCTCGAGCCATCCTTCGGCAATCCAACAAACCCACTAACGTTCGCCAATAATAGAGCGATCCCAACAACCAAGAACCAACGAACTTTCCTCATTTCTTCTCCTCCTTAAAAGAAACTAACCCCGATCCGACAAAAATAATCAAGTCATATGCGATCCTGGACTGCATGCTGTAACAGTGGCCCACATATTGGTCGTACCGCTGTAACCACACTGGAGGTGAGCTTCTGATTCATGGCCAAAACAGCTCTTCGCCGAGATCTGATGCTCGTCAGCGGCGATTCCTTGGACCTATTAATGTCGGATCGGGGCTAAGAGCTGCATGCTTTGCCTTTTGTTTATCATTTCCCACTTAACTGGTCACCTCGTTTTCATTTCCCCCCCGGCTTGGGCCCCTCCACGAGTCTTGGAAACATTTTGGTCCCGTGTTGCATTACAACAATGCATGATTGCAAGACCTGTTCTCCTCTAAAACCATCGCTAACGTCTCGCAGGTGCAATATCGTCCTTTCTTACAAAGCCGTTGGGCTTGTCCGTCCGGGAAATGACGAAGGCTTCCGTCCTGGTGAATCCTGCCACGTTGAGCCTCGTCCCCCTTTCAATAGGGATACGTTTTCCTTCCTGGGTTACAAGGGTTGTATTCACCATGGCCTCATAAGATTCGACTTTGATAAGAAAGGTGACCTCATCGATGTTCCCTGCCCTGGCATATGTGGAAACCAGTAAAGTTAAGAAGATGAAAAAAGGTATAAGCCATTTTTTCATGTGCGTTACTCTCCTTCTCTCTGCCATTCTTTCACCTCACCTTTTCAACCAAGCCCTGATAGGTTGCCGCCTCGGCTGAGACTTTTATCATAAATCCGTTCTTTGTACCATTCTGCGGCTGCTTAGGCAATTTTCATTCAGGCAGTCTAATAGACGGGCTTGTGAAAAATTCCGCAACGGTGTTAGAATCCCCGCCAGAGAATCCGCTGATAGAGCTCGACTTCCTGCGACCGTTTTAGGTAAGAATCTTCCTCGAAGAAGGCGGACTGTGAGTCATGGCAATCCTGAGAGCAGAAGGCCTCTGTAAAACATACAAAGATGTCCAAGCCCTGGACAACGTGAGCTTTGAATTCAGCAAAGGCATTCTCTCGTTCTTGGGGCCATCGGGGTGTGGGAAGACAACCCTCCTGAGGTGCATCGCCGGTCTGGAAGTTCCCGATGCGGGCTCCATCTACATCGATGATAAGCTCCAGACTTCTATCAGCAAAGCGGTGCTTATTCCTCCATATTCCAGAGAAATCGGGTTCGTCTTCCAAAACTACGCCCTTTGGCCGCACATGACCGTATATAAAAACGTGGCCTTTGGCCTTAACCTTAGGAAGCTTCCGGCAGATGAAATTAGGAAGAAAGTAGAGTCGGCATTGGATCTTGTCGGCCTGCCCAATCTCGGACAGAGGTACCCATCTCAGCTTAGCGGGGGACAGCAGCAAAGGGTCGCCCTTGCCAGGAGCATCGTCATGGAGCCCAGACTCATTCTTCTCGACGAGCCACTGAGCAACCTGGACGCTAAATTGCGCGAAGAAATGAGAGTCGAGTTGAAGAAGCTGATCAAGAAAGTGGGGATCAGCGCTCTCTATGTGACCCACGATCAGGAGGAGGCCTTCGTCATATCAGACTCGGTGATCGTAATGGAGCGGGGAAACATCCTCCAATACGCGACACCCGATGAAATCTACAACCGGCCCGCCGATCAATTCGTGGCCTCCTTCATCGGGCGGTCAGTGCTCGTCGACGGAAAAATGATCAAGGTGGAGGGTGATCGCTGCCAGGTGACGGTTCCGGAATTCAACCACGCCACGCTCGTTTGCCATCCCCAGTCAGGCATAACCCCCGGCGAATCCTGCAAGGTTGTCATCCGAACCAGCGAGATAAAACTAAGCAGTCAAAGGTTCGACCATATAGATAACGTGCTCGAAGGTTTCATGATAAGCCGCGACTACAGGGGAGGATTCACGGACCACAGGCTCCAAGTAGGATCGAAGGAAATTGTCGTGACATCCCACAAACTTTGCCCGATGATCAACGTAGATGATGACGGCGGGAAGATATTTTTGCACATAGACAAATCCGCGATCAGTCTCATCGTTGATCACGGGGAATCTGCCCAACGGCAAGCAGGAACTTAAGCCTTAAAGTAAGGGAGGGATAATCTACGAGCAACTGGAGATTGGTTCAACTGGCCTACAGGCAGGGCGTTCTCATCCCTCTTTTCTCCAGCGTCATTGCCGGCTCTCTGATCGTCACACCGGTCGTGATCGTCTTGTTTCGGAGCTTCACAACGACGAGGCTGGCAGCTTTTGTCGGCTTCACCGGTGAGAACTACTTTAGGGTTTTTACCGATCCCGAGATCCTGCCCATGCTCAACAACTCCATTCTCTATGCGGCGGGCTCCGCCATCCTGGGAACGGGTCTGGGCGCGATGCTCGCCTGGATTGTGGCGCGGACGAACACGCCGGGGAAGACGTTAGTCGAGCTGATGCCTATCTACCCGCT
>JAHFAO010000209.1 GCA_023250515.1 Deltaproteobacteria bacterium
GGGAATCGGGGTAACTGCTGAAAACTTTGTCAGCCAGGGGTACCTCAGCAGTAATCCGCGGGCCAATTACCTTAAACACGCCTTTGATAACATCGAAAACGCTGACCTGCGAATAGGCAAAAAAGAGCGTCGCGCCGTCATAGGAAATGAATGCCGAGTCCTCCCAGCCGAGGATGGTGTTGACCGGGGCCTTGAGCTCACGCGGCTCCCCCCACCCCTCGAAGAGCTGCAGCCCCTTGAGCGGCGCACCGACCGCTGGATCAGGGGCGATGCCAACCGGTGGCAGTCTAACCGTTTGCCCCTGACCAGTTTGCGCCAAGAGAACGACGTAGACCAAAAGCCAGAGGCGTCCTTGCCTATGCACCAATGTATGAGCCAAATCTCGAATCATGAACTCCCCCTACAACGGCCAAAGCCTTGACCGGCTGACAAAAAGAGATCGTGCCAACTTGGGCCGCTATTTTACCTAATAGAGGTAAAAGGGGACAAGTCGCTTGTTGACGTCATTTACTGTGGGACTTGAGAAGTTCGGTGAACTGCTTGTGGACTTTGTGGAGCTTCGGGCTAATGATAACCTGGCAATAGGGACGGTATGAATTGTTCTCATAGTACTTACGATGGTACTCTTCGGCTTCGTAGAACTCGTCATGCGGTTTCACCTCGGTTACAACGGGTTTGCCGTGGGCCGACGAGTCGTTCAACTCTTTTATGAAACTCTCCGCCTCCCGCTTTTGCTCCTCGCTCCTATAGAGAATGATCGAGCGATACTGGGTGCCCACATCGTTTCCTTGACGATTGAGCGTCGTCGGATCATGGGTGGCAAAGAAGACGGTGAGGAGATCTGTATAGGTGATCCGGCTTGGGTCGAATTCGATCCTGATGACTTCCGCGTGTCCGGTTCGCCCGCTGCACACTTGTTCGTAGGTTGGATTCTTCACGCTCCCACCGGCGTATCCGGGCATAACCGAAACCACCCCTCGAAGCTCGTCAAAGACCGCTTCAGTGCACCAGAAACACCCTCCGCCGAAGACCGCGACTTCAGTTTTTTGTTTCATCAGACCTCTGAAAAGGCCCATCTGCTTCGTTGACCGACCTGAAAGCAGGGTTTTTGAAGGCCCCGTTTAGTTTTTCTCCCCTAAGATTTTTTTCATACGTTCGATGACTTCTGGAGGCTGGGCAATGACCTCTTTTGCCAGGGCTTCCAACCTTTCACCGCTGAGCGGCTTTATTTCCCACCGCCTTTTACGAGCCTCAGCTAAAAACTCGGAATCTTGCAGCACCTTTGTGTAGGCTTCTCGGAGAATTTTGACCCGCTCCGCAGGAATACCTGGGGTCCCAACTATAGGCCTACCGAAAGAACCTGGTGATAGAACTACTTTAGCCACACGCCTGCTCGCCTCGGCTACCTTCTCCTGCTCCATCAGCTCCCAGATCGTAGGCGTGTCAGGTAGCCTGGGATCACGTTTTTCCCCACTCTGAATAAGGATCCGAATAAAACCAGTCTTAGCCCACGTCCGCCCGGGTTCGCGACCGAAAAAAGCGTTAACGGTCGCCGCACGGCAGTGAGCCTCCTTTCTCTCTATTGCCAAGTCCACCTCGGGCGCCCCTTGGTACCCGGTTACGATATGGAATTTCACGCCGAACACGTCCTCCAAGAGCTTCGGGAAATAATAACCCGTACTTCCAACTCCTGTGGACCCACACCGTGGTGGCTCGCTGGCCTTGCGGATGTCCGTCAGCGTCTTATAGGGCATGTCTGACCGTATAAAAAGCAACTCGTCGTTTTCCTCAGGCGACCCAATCCAAGTGAATTTTGCCCAGTCAAACTGAACTTCTTTTCGCTCAAGAAGCTGAGAAAAGTAGATGGCTGAGATGATTGCCCCGAGAGTGAGCCCGTCGGGTTTAGCAACGCTGTAAACGTAGTTGGCCGCGGTCATAGCGCCCCCGCCAGGCATATTCTGCACAATCACATCCGGTTTTCCATGGATATATTTAGGTAAATAGCTGGCAATGGCACGAGCATACAGGTCACTGACCGCACCTGAAGAAGCCCCGACCACAATTCTGATTGTCTTTCCTTTATAGAAATCGGTCTGAGCTTCGAGATTAGAAACGCACAGGATGAAAACGAAGAGAAATAAGAGAGCTTTTCTCATCCACTCTACCCCCGTTTCTTTTTGGGAAAGTATCGGGCCTCCAATTCGGCTAGCTCGGTCAGGCCCGGTACCCCCCACTTCCACCCCTTACCGCCAGTAAAGGGAGTGTCAGGGTTTTTATCGAGAAACTCATACCAAGCCGCAATCCCCTTTCTTTGAAACTCTTGCAAAAAAGACCAAGCAGCAACCTTGAGCACCAAATCGGGAATAAACGTGTACCACGCCGCATTTAATCCTAACGCCTTGTGTTCTTTCAAGGTCAAAGCCCGCGGCAATAGACCCTTCATTGCTGATAGAGGCCCTTTCACCGCTTTGCGCGCCTGCTTGATTTCCTCAACGGAATGGGGCGCCTCGAATTGGACCCAATCGACCCCAGCCTCCTTTTCATAAAGGCGGAGTCTCTTCAAGGTTTCAGCCAGACCGCCTCCAACCGCATTGCGAGCGTAACATTGGCTCATGATGACAAAATCGGGGTCCAGCTCGTCCCTCATATCTACGGCCGCTCGATAGCGCGCCACGGCCTCTTCACGAGAGACGATCTCGATGTCCGCTGAAAGGGTTCGACGTTTTTGCTCCAAGGGCTGATCATCGAGCCTGAGACCTGCCAGGCCCGCCTCAATGCACTCTCGCACCAAGCGTCTTACGGCCATGATCCCTCCATGACCGGTATCACCGTCAAGAATGACTGGTATCTTTACGCTGCGGGCGATCCACTTTGCAATATCTACGCACTCGGACATCGACAACACCCCCAGATCGGGGAGTCCCGTGTAGTTACCACCCGTGATGCTCGTCCCGACAAAACAAGCTTCCACCCCGTTAGCCTCCATGATTTTCGCATGAAAAGCATTGGGGGCCCCCAGGACAGCGAGAACCTTACCTTTACGGTGAAGCAGCCTTTTAAGCTTACTGGAGGGCTTCATTCAGAATGGCGCCGATAGAAACGGACGGCGTTGTCCCAGAGTAATTTGCGCAGAACTTCTTCTTTCAGATGCCAACCTAGAGCTGTCTCAACCGAAACCGGAAACCAGCTCTCGCCGTGGGGATAATCCGAGCCAAACATCAGGATATCGGGGCCAAGCAAATCAATGACGCTCTTGGTAATGGCTTCTCCCTCTGAAATCTCAATGCTCTGGAAATACCGGCCACCTGTTACGTACTCACGAATCGTTTGCCTCAACTCCGGCAGCGCTTCCGGACACAGTTTTGTATGTTCCTCAAGGCGATTAATCCAGGAGGGCAACCAACCGTGGCCAGCCTCCAGGGTGCCCACCCTTATATCTGGATAGCGGTCCATAATGCCTGCGCCGATAAATGCCGCCATATTGCGCATACCACACCAGGGATGTGCTGCCGATCTTTGGAGCCAAAGATTATCCCAGGAGTCGAGCCCGCCAGGCGCATACGGAGGCATGACCGTGAAAGTGTGGAGGACCACCGATAAATGATAATCAGCCGCTGTCTTCCAAACAGGCTCGAGGTCCGGGTGATCCAGAGGAAACTGATAGGGGGCATAGACAAAAACTGCCAAAGGCCATGACTCCTTGGCGCAACGATGGATCTCGGCCACAGAAGCCTTAAGGTCCCTGGCTGAGACCAGGATCACGCCCTTGAGGCGGCTTGGAAAAGACGAGCAATAATCCGCCATCCATCGGTGATAAGACTCGTACATGCCCGTCTCTAAGCTGATATCTTCGACCGTCGTCCAGGTTCCAAACCACCCAGAGGGAAGCATCAGATTTACATCTACACCCTCTGTATCCATGTCCTTAATTCGGACTCCTGGATCTCGCTCACAAAGGGGGTTCGGCTTCCCGTGCTGGTGCCCTTTATACCCTCTCATATATGCTTGGTTTTCAGGGGATTCTTCTCCGGCAGCTCCCAAGCGGCGCTTATAATGCCGGGCTCCCATCAAGTAGGTAACTGACCCCGCTTTGTCTCGAGCTTTATAATCCTCAAACTGAGTAAGCTTTGTACGAACCGCAGCCGACAGGTATGGTTCGAGGACCTCGACGCCGGGTCGGACATGGGTATCTGCGTCAAAAATTCTAAAGCCGTTTCGCGACATACTATTTATCCTTCCCCTTGAGTTTCGGATTCTCCTCAAGACGAAAAAAGCTTCCCGCTTACCTATGTCAGATATGTCGAAAAAGCAGCCAATGTCAATGATTTGTCGCCCAGTGTTGGGAGATTCAAAAAAGGCTACGTGTTCGTCAGCCCGACCCTTTTTCCACCGCCGCTACAAAGCCATTATCGATAATATCTGTAACTTTAACTGAAGCTAAGGAGGTCTCTCATCTAGCGGATGAGGGAAACCAGCCCCGGTGCCTGATGTAACCGCTTAGGTATTCCACTTGACCGGCGTGTCGCAGGTTATCGGCTACGATGCTGACCAGCCGGACGCCGACCGTCGGTAAGGGTTGATACTGAGGTTCGTTAAGCACCCTGTCCAGGTCATTCGACGAAAGAGTGGAGAGATATGCCTTGGTACGTTTCAAAACGGCATCAAAGTAATCCAGCAGGAGCTGCGCGTCTTTCACAGAAAAGGCGGCGATATGCTGCGGGGTCTGCACATGGCCAGGAGCGTAGTCCCTAGGCTCAGGCGGCATCCCGAAACGCGCGTGCCATCCCTCGGCGATCCACACCTGTTCGCGCCCGGCCAAGAAGGATATCTCCTTGTCCTGGAGTCGGGTTAAATGCCACACCAACCATCCGATGGGAGGTTTGGGAGGAGAAAATGGGCTAACAAAGTTGGGGCGAGTCTGCAATCCAACATTCGCATTGCAGCGAGCATCTCAGCTATTATCTGCAAACTTTCTCCACGCCACCTTTACCCACAACCTTTTCCAAAGACTTCAGAATCTCTTTTCTAAAAACAACGAGATCCAGAGCGGAGTTGATAGCCTCGGTCTCGGTCTTTGCACCCAGGATACTCTTCGCTCGAAGTATCTTTTTCTGGCCCAGATAATAATTCTTTCTTCGCAAGTCAGCTTTCATGCCCAACCTCTCTACGTATAATGAAGCATCTTATACGTATAAAACCCCATATCAAGCACCCAAATTAAACCAAGAAGGCGCGACTGTCTTTGAAATCGGGCCTCTCCAATGAAATCCCGGCTG
>JAHFAO010000004.1:0-6564 GCA_023250515.1 Deltaproteobacteria bacterium
CGCTCATGAATGAGGTGAAGTTCTTCCTCGGAAAAATAAATCGGAAGCTTGCTGCCGTAAGGAATCTTCTTACCCTTTTGCGGCATGCTGGATCTCCATCGGTTCAGTCATCAACGCCGCTTGAATTTGCACACGTTGAGAGCTTTCCACAAGAGCCCGGGGTGGTTTTCAATTTTCGTAATCATCTCTTCATCTCCAGTCAGCAAGGATGATTTAATTTCTCCATAGTCGAGGAGCCGGCTCAGAAACTCGTTCTCATGCTCCTCAAAGGGCAGGACTACGCTAAGACCCTCTTTGCACTCGGAAACGAGACGCTCAACCCAACCTTCGACTGTGTCAAGGGCTTGTACCGTGCTCGTTCGGAGAAGAGGGAGTAGGAACTTTCTCAGCTCGTCTACTTTGAAGTTCACGTCGTCCGTCGAAATCTTCCGCCAGTCTTTGCGATTTATAGCCCCATAAACGACAAAGCATAGCCGTAAGATCTCCCGATTGAACGAAGCGGAACTAAAGAGCTGGTGAGCGTCGAACAAGTCCCTGCTTGCACGCCTCGATAGAAGCGCTGTCAGTTTGCCAGCAGCAAGTTCATGGACATCAACCAAGCGGATCTCATTGCTCCTATAGGAGCCGACAGCGCGTGAATCCCTAGTAACCGGCGGCCTTAGAGGGATGCGGAACATAAAATTCAGATCCAGCTCCAGGTTTGCGTTTTGTCCTAAGGCACTTGAATAGCGCAGATACCACTTCCCGCCGGCGTGTTCACTCGGGACGCGACGAACCGTGAAACCCTCGCGCCCGCAAACGGCGGCTATGGCCTGTTCCACGAGCGGACGCTCTTCCTCCATAACGGTTTTGTCCGAAGACCCGATGTAGTTAACATCGATGTCTACGGAGAGGCGCGGCACATCAAAGACAAAGAGATTTAGAGCCGTCCCTCCCTTAAGCGCCAATCTTTCCCTAAGAAAAGGATGGCTTCTTAGCGCAGTGAGCAAGCTCAGCAAGCGCACTGCTTTCTCCAGCGTGTCGGGACGAAATCCTGTGGCGGCCACCTCAGCGAGGAGCCTCTCTTTCGAAAGATTCATAGGACTTCCTGCCACGACCGTTCCATAACCTCGGTGGGGACCACCAGATTCCACTCGGAAACGAGGCGCACGGATTTTCGAGCGCGACGATCGAGGTAGTGGGGCTTTCGAGGGCGATGCTCACGGAGCAACGCAAAATGCTTTTCGGTTACCATTAACTCCTGAGGACGCTGCGCCAGATAAAATCCCACCTTGGCAGCCGTCGTTGCGTTCCGCAGTAATAGCGCGTATTCCACGACGCGGTCCAGGTCGAAGAACTCGACCGAATCAAGCGACCGCCAGATTTCTTCCCAGCCTCCTCCCAGAACCGGCCGGTCCAAGACATCCACCAGGGTCCGCTCAAGACTTGTCACGCGGACATCTATTCCGCTGCGATCGACAACGTCAACGGCGAAAGATTCTTTGCCATTCTTTTGCAGCCTTTTGGGAAATGCCACGCCGCGAAAAGTATATCCGCGAAATGTGGCTGGACGAGGCAATCGCCTAGTGCAATACAGAAACTGGTCTCGGACGGAATATGCTTTCCCATGAAGTTGCAGAGCCGTGTGATATGCAAGCACCGCGCCGCTTGTCATCTTGGCAGCAAGTAGAAAGGGATCTATCGGGCAAGTATCAACGTTCATGCCAGGTGGAACTGAAACATAGAGACCGCGGCGAACACGCAGGATCCGACCACTGTTCGTATAGTATGCGAGCAGAGACTCCAATGTCCTTTTACTACGGCGCTGCTCCGCAGTGAGTGCAGCCTCGAACTCCTCGGATGTGAAGACGGGGTGCCTGCTTAGAAAGTCTTTGAGCTTCATTGCCTACGTATGCTTGACGTTGTTTTACGAAACACGTAATTTTATTACGTGTTTCGAAGCCTTTTGTCAAGTACCCATGAATGCCTTTACTTGACCAAACCCAACAAAACACGCAAAAGCTTTACGGGTTTTGGTCCTTAACGTCAAGTATCCGGGTGGCTAAGCCGCACCTGTGAAGGCAAGCGTAAGACGACCATGAATAAAATGGCTTCAGGGAGGAATCTTTGAAAGGTGTGACTTCTTCAGCCCTAGAGGCCTCCGGAAATTCTCCCCGGCACAGCTTCTCTTAGTAAAGCCGATTCATCGCTTGCTTTCACTTTGAAAGCAACCTAGACTTACTCAATGAAAAGAGGGGCCACTTTTGACAGCTCCTTTTGGGTTCATGCGGTTTATTTGGATCTTGTTGACTTTCTGCTTTCAGATTTTGAGTTAGTCTGCACCAAGGCAGTGGAAAAGGAGTTAGGGCGCGATAACCCAACGAGCCTCCGACTCAAAGCATTACTGGCTGACAGAAGCATCAAACAAGCTGCACCAAAATCCGAAAAGATTAAATTGTATGGAGATGGAGAAAGAGCTACCATTAATCTCGCTTTGGAGCGGAAGCTCCTATTGCTCATTGATGACTGGAGACCTTATGAGGCCGCACAGGCAGCCGGAGTCGAGGTCGTCAACTCTCTAGCCTACTTGGTCGGGCTTTATGAACAGAAACGGATCACGTCAGAGACGGTGTTAAATGCCTTGGCTAGGATAACGCGCCGCAGAACTCTGAGGCCCGAGTGGATACAGTCTGCGGTGAGGATCGTGTCGGAGATCCGACGGAAAGGAGAAAATTGATGAAAAAGGAAAAGCACGAGAAAACTACTGTTACCGTAAGATTGACGGACGAGGAAGATCAGGTCTTGAGGCGTCTCTGCATGCTTAAAAAGACCAGCAAGACTGGATACCTTACTCGCCTCGCTAAAGACCAGGCCAAGAGAGAACTCCTCAATTACGCCACTGGAGAATACCTGGAAGGAAAGGCGTCCTTAAGCGAGCTGGCGAAAAAGACCGGCCTGGATGTGCCCACGATTATGGATGAGGTTGCCAGAATCAAAGGGGGCGAGAAGCGGGCAGTCGAGGCCTTTTTGTCCGCCGTGGAAACGCTCTCGAAATTAAATAAGGACCCAGAGTTCTATGATCTGGCGGTTAAAGCCGTCAGAGAATGAATGCGGCCAAAGACGATCAGAAACAAAATGACTTCAGGGATCTTTAGAAAGGGCGTGCACTATTTCAGCCCTAAAGGCCTCCGACCCCGATTCAAGTGGTCTGCGGTCCAGGCATGGCTAGAAGGCAAAGACCACCCAGTAGGACAGGATGAGAAAGGGCTCATCCCTATGGCACGCGGCTACTTCCTGGGAAGGCCGAGATCGGGCTAAGACACTCCGGTGTGCTCGGGCTTCGACGCGAGGAAGGCGCGGTCGAGCCGTTAGCGGCGGGAGGAAAAACGATGCAGGGCGTTCATGTCCCCTTTGTCCCCTTGATGTCCCCTTTGCCTTTCGAGGCGGCCAGTGTCCCCTTAATGCCCCCTTTGCGGATCAGGACGTAGTAGGTGCCGCGTCCCGTAGTCCCCGATTTAGCGAAGATCCCTTTTTGGACAAGATCGTCGAGATCGCGAGACGCGGTCTTCTTAATAGCGCCGGTCAGCTGCTGATATTCGGTGTTCGCGATCCGCCCTTTCGTTTTCACATGGACGATGGCCTTCCGCTGTCGGTCGTTGAGCTCCAGCCCAGCCAGCACTTCTGCCGTCAGCCAGCCGCGCCAGAGCGTGGTAACGAACTGGCCCCCACGCTGCTCGAAAGTCGGCTCGGGTAAATTCGCTTCCCGACACTGCGCGATCATGTCCACCGTGCCGGTGCTGGCGCGCTCGATGTAGTGCGCGAGAAACAGGGGCTCGGCGAGCAGCGGGTTGCGCGGCACCGAGGCGTGCGGCGCCCGCAATGCCTCGGGTGTCAATCCCGTAGGCAGCTCGCCGGGATTCCTACTATGGCCTGCCATGAGCGAGCGGCTTCCCGCGAGTCGAATGGTGGAGCCGATGGGAGTCGAACCCACGACCTCTTGAATGCCATTCAAGCGCTCTCCCAACTGAGCTACGGCCCCACTCACCATCCCAAGATGCTAGATGAATGCCAAAAAGTCAAACATCAGCCCACGATTATAATGGGATAGAAAGCATGTCGGAGAGAAAAACCAGCTTCGGCCTAACCATATCGAACCGTGCTGTCGTTATCAGGGCGGTGCAGGCAAAAGAGCTTATTGAGATGGCTATTAAGGCCGAGGCGAGTGGGCTTCTGAATGCAGTCTGGGTGGGAGATAGCATCCTAAGTAAGCCTCGATTGGAATGCATCCCGATTTTGGGCGCAATCTCTAGCCACACTGCACGAGTCCGGCTAGGGGTGGCTTGCATGGCAACGCTAGTCCAGCGCAATCCAGTACTCTTCGCTCTTCAGTGGGCAAGCCTAGACGTTATTTCGCAGGGTCGCATGCTTCTGGCGGCCTGCTTGGGATATCCGGCGGGTCAGCATCCGGCGGCCGCAAGAGAACTGGAAGTGATGGGCATTGCCAGCAAGGAGCGACCAGGGAGGATGGAGGAAATGATTCAAGCCCTGCGGATTCTCTGGTCAAGCGAGAAGGCCACGTTTCGTGGCAAGTACTATTCCTTTGAAGAGGTAAACCTCTTGCCGAAGCCGGTCCAACAACCCTGCCCGATCTATATCGCGGCTACTCCTCGGTTAAATAGCATAAGCGAACGGGGAGTGGAGCGAGCCCTGAGGCGGATTGCCCGTTTTTCCGATGGTTGGATGACGAATCAGATACGGCCAGAGATGGTCAAAGATTACCTCTCAAGGATCCGAAGAATGCTGGTTGAGGAAGGTCGAGATGCTAATCAATTCAAGACCGCGCTTTATTACGGTATCTGCGTGAATTCAGATCGGGATGAGGCCTTCCGCGAGGCTAAGGCATTCTTGGATGCCTATTACGGCCGGGATTTTACCCGGGAGGGAGTGGAGATCTGGACCGCCTGCGGACCAGTCGATCATTGTGTGAAGTGCATCCAAAGTTTCATTGACGCGGGCGTTGATCACATAACCATCCGGCCGATCGGTCGGCACCTGGAAGAACAGTTACGTATATACTTGGACGAGGTCCTTCCAGCTTTGGGTTTGACCGCTAGTTTGTAAGGAAGCCACTCTTAAGGTTCGCACATCTGAGTTCCCGTTAAAAATCCCTCGCTTAAAGCTAAAGCTCGATTTACAAAATCGCTCCACCAAATCAATATCTTAGCTACAGCTTCGCCCTGCCTCAGCCCGCTTCTCCCAAGGAGATCCAGCGTCCTGGCAGGCATCCTATCTCGATTTCCAAAGGGGAGAGAAACGCATGTCGTCTCAGCGGAGGAGCTTTTCTAAGATAGTAGCTCCACGGAATCAATCCGGCGTGGGAGGATCGATCTGAATCAAGACCGCTTCGGGATCAGCTCCAATCCGCCATGGTAGCCCCACGGCTCCAAGCCCCCGCGAAACTACCAGCAGGCACGAACCGTGAGCATAGGCCCCTTCGTCGAGGCAAAAGCGGCTCTGACGGACGATTGGCGGTCCCTCTCGAAGGCGGATCTGCCCGCCGTGGGTGTGGCCCGAGAACACGAGGGCGACGCCGCGCGCCTCGGCCTCGTAGAAAAAATCGGGATTGTGAGCCAGGAGAAGGTGGGGAGGCCCATTGTCTTCGAGCAGTTGATCCCAATCGGGAGCCCCCAGGATGCGGTCGTCGATCCCTCCCAGAACAAACTTGGTCTCCCCATGGGTTAAGGCAACCGATCGATTCCTAAGGGTCGAGATCCCTATCGACTGGAGTCGTTCGCGAATTTCTTCAGGTTCGCCGCTGAAGTAATCATGGTTTCCGAAGCAATACCAGGCGCCGAGCGGCGCGTGAGATAAATCAGTTAGTCCGGCGAGAAAGTTATCGAGATCGCTCGGATAGCCTGTCACGATGTCCCCAGCGATCGCGACAAGGTCAGGGCGTAATTCCATTAAGGCGCTAACAATCGCTGACAGGACTTCAGGCCGTAGGAAGGGGCCGGTGTGGATATCCGTCAGAAGGAGAACTCGGAGGCGACGGAGGTTTCCCGGCCAGCGCGGTGGGGAAAGAGATGTCTCCGCCAGGGAGAATCGCCGCGGGAGAAGCCAGCTATAGGGGCTCCAAATTCCCATAATGTGAGGAAAAATATAGCGGGAAGCTAGGCGGTCGATTGCGCGTTCGGACAGTTTGAAGAGACCCTTGTTCGGATCAAGCCAACGGCGCTCTTTGCCAGACATCAAACGGGGTGGTGGTAACTGCCGTCTCTTGAATTTCATCAAATCGCAAACCAGCTAAGCCGAGATTGGCTCTCCGATAGTATTCTCATCGCCTGCTCGAGCTCTATAACAGAAAGCGTGAGAAGAGAGGAAGGCTAGGGCCACTTTCGATTCTTCTTTAAGAACTCTGTAACTTAAGGTCAAAGCAATGTCTATCTCTGCCTTGGAGGTCAGCTTCGGGTAGGGATTGAATTCTCTAGTTACTCACTGCTCGCCATTATTATGATGATGATTCATTAAGAGTCTCTTGATAGCAGCGTCCAGCTCTTCGTAGGTAAAAGGCTTAGAAAGATAACC
>JAHFAO010000004.1:6664-19880 GCA_023250515.1 Deltaproteobacteria bacterium
TCGGGTAGGGATTGAATTCTCTAGTTACTCACTGCTCGCCATTATTATGATGATGATTCATTAAGAGTCTCTTGATAGCAGCGTCCAGCTCTTCGTAGGTAAAAGGCTTAGAAAGATAACCATCGCACCCACTCTTCAGACACTTTTCCTTGTCCCCAGCTATGGCTCTTGCGGTTACAGCCAGCACCGGGATGGACTGGGTTTTGGGATTCTTCCGGATTAAAGAGGCAGCTTCAAGGCCGTCCATCCTGGGCAAAACGACGTCCATCAAAATCAGGTCCGGAAGATGGGAGAAGGCCATATCCACCGCTTTCTTGCCATCCTCGGCAAGGAGCGCGTCATACCCGAGAATCTCGATCTGCTTTTGGAGAAGCTCTATGATTGCCGGATGGTCTTCTACTATAAGAATCGTCTTTCGCATAACGGGTTAATCTTTTTAAGTGCAAGGATTGGGCCACAGGATGAGCCAATAAGAATGAGGGTAGAATGTGTTGTTATTGCGAGGTATTTATAGTTTAGAGGGGACCAAGGGAAAGGGATACATGTGGCATAAATTGAGATAGCTAAAGGGGTTTCCAAAATTTGTCACCTAGAGACGCAGAATTTGGTCCTGGGAAAGGCTGATGAAAGTGGCCTTCTTACAAACAGATAGTAGCTATTTCGGGACCGGGATATTATAGGAGTGCTAGAGGGATGGGGTTCCCATGGTCGTGTCCGGCCGGATACAGACAGACCTAAATAATTACCAGGGAAACGGACTTTTGGGGTTTGAATTAATGGTGGTTAGAGATTTGATTGTATCCAGTGGATCGGAGATTTTAACTCACTGAACGTAACCATCGCACAGGAGGGTTCTCGGTAGCTGCCCGGTGTGAGTCGCCTTCGTGTTCGGATCTCGACTCCAGGAGCAATTGTATCATTCTCAAAAGCTCCTCTTTCACAACAGGTCTGTGGAGGAGAAGATCCGCGCCAGCCGAAATCCCCTTGTAACGCTCCAGGGAGAGGTGACCGGAAAGAAGGAGGATGATTGAAAGGTGTTGATTAGACTCGGACGATCTAAGGGCACGGCATAGGTCAAACCCATCCATCTTCCCTCTTAAGCGGGAATCAACGATTACAAGGTCAGCTGTCTCTGTCTGGAGCCGTGCCATGGCCGTCTCTGCGTCTGCAGCGACCAGGATCTCTGGGGGAGGTACTAAGCCCGCTAGATGGCTAGAAAGGGACTTCATATAGTTTCCGTAGCTTTCTACGATCAAGATCCGACGGATAGGAGTGGATTCATTATTCCCCATGGGTTTAGCTGTTGCTTACAAAATTGGTCAATGTTTGGACGATAGTGTTAAATCCTGGCGGTAAAAGTTGCTTTTTTGGCCCTATTCATAGAAGGGCCTGTCAGGGTTTTATTTTAACGCAATTTCTGTGCCAATCGTATCAAGCTATTTGTCAGCAAACACTCCCGAAGCCCTTCCCGGCCGTTGGGGCTAAAACGGAGGGGATTTGAAGACGGGGAGAGTTTGTGCTATAAGCCGCATTAAGGGGAAACCATGAAAGAGGGTATCCATCCAGAGTATAAGGCAGCAACTATTACCTGTGCCTGCGGGAATGTTGTCGAGACACGCTCTACAGTTCAGAGCATCCACGTAGAGATCTGTTCGCAATGCCATCCTTTCTTTACGGGCAAACAGAAGTTTATGGACTCGGCTGGTCGCGTAGAGAAATTTAAGAGGAAATACGGGATCAAGAACTGAGTCCGCTGGAGGTTTTGAGGCTGAATGTGATTTATTAGAGCCGTCAACTCAAAGAAAGGGCAAAGGGCAGGTTATTCCCTTTGCCCTTTTTTATTGTTCTCACCGTTTTCTTTCAACACAACATTCAAACTTATGCTGGACAAACTGGCTGAAGTCGAAAAGCGATACGAGCAGTTGGAAAATCTCTTGATCGACCCGCAACTCTTGAGCAAGCAGAGAGAGTATTCCAAAATCGCTAAGGAGCGGGCTGAGCTGGAAGAGATTGTCACCTGTTACCGTGAGTGGAGAAAGGTAGAACAAGAGATTCAGGAGAACCGAGAGCTGCTCCAAGAAAATGATGATGCGCTCAGAGATCTGGCGAAGGAGGAGTTGTCAGTTCTCCGGACGCGCAAAGAGGAACTCGAGAGCCGCCTCAAGGTTCTGATTCTTCCCAAAGATCCCAACGACACTAAAAACGTAATCCTCGAAATCAGGGCGGGAACTGGAGGAGAGGAGGCCGCCCTCTTTGCTGCCTCCCTGTTTCGCATGTATATGCGTTATGGCGAGTTCCGAGGATGGAGGGTAGAGGTCATGAACTCTAACCCAACGGGGTTGGGCGGGTTTAAAGAGATCATCGCGCTCATTGAGGGGAGAGGGGCCTATAGCCGCCTGAAATTTGAGGGCGGGGTCCATCGGGTCCAGCGGGTTCCTGTGACCGAGGCCTCGGGTCGAATTCATACATCGGCGGTAACCATAGCGGTGCTCCCCGAGGCCGATGAGGTCGACGTAGAGATTGATCCTAAGGATCTCCGGGTTGATGTCTTTCGCTCGTCAGGGCCGGGAGGGCAGAGCGTCAACACTACAGACTCCGCCGTCAGGATGACGCACCTGCCCACCGGTCTGGTGGTCTCTTGCCAGGATGAGAAGTCACAGCACAAAAACAGAGCCAAGGCGCTGAAAATCCTGAGAGCCCGTTTATTAGAAAAAAAACAGGCGGAGCAGCGCTCCGAGATCGCGGCAACGCGGAAGCTCATGGTGGGAAGCGGGGATCGAAGCGAACGCATCCGGACCTACAACTTCCCTCAAGGGAGGGTGACGGATCACAGGATCAATTTTACCCTTTATAAGTTGGATCGCGTCATGGAGGGTGAAATGGATGAGCTGGTGGAAGCGCTGCTCACCCACTATCAGGCAGAGGCGTTGCAGGCAACGGGATGAAGACAATGATGGGTTATTCGGTTAGAGATCATGAGTGAGGAGTTTCAAAGAGCGCAGGCCTTCAGTCCCCAGCCCGTCAGTGTTCGGCAGGCTTTGCAAGAAGGGACAAAGTTTCTATCTCAGATGGGTGTCGAGAGCGCCCGCCTTGATGCAGAGTTGCTCCTGGGTAGGGTTATGGGATGGGGGAGGGAAAAACTCTACCTCAACTATGAGGTCCCGCTCGGGACCCATGGGAGAGCAATGTATCATTTCTTCCTTCGGCGGCGCGCCCGAAGGGAGCCGATATCTTACATCACCGGGCAGCGGGAGTTCTGGTCCCTTGATTTTCTCGTGACCCCTGAGGTGCTTGTGCCACGGGCTGAGACCGAGTTGCTGATCGAGGTAGTCCTCGAGGTTTTGGGACAGGTGCATAAGAATTTCCCATTAAAGGTTCTTGATCTCGGAACAGGCAGTGGCGCTATTGCTGTGAGCTTGGCTAAGGAGTGGGGCGATATAGAGATATGGGCGGGCGATCTTTCCCGTGAGGCCTTGGAGATTGCTCGGACCAATGCGGCTCGTCAGGGAGTAAAAGAAAAAATCCACTTTTTTCAGGGAGACCTCTTCGAGTCTTTCAGAGGTCAGCTGGGTTTTTTCCATGTGGTCGTGTCTAATCCTCCCTACGTGCGCCGGGACGAGATGCAAAATTTACCTCCGGAAGTTCGGGACTGGGAACCTAGATTAGCCTGGGATGGGGGGTTGGACGGGCTTGATCTCTATCGGCGGATCATTCAGGAAGGGCATCTTTATCTGACAGACGGGGGATTCATGGTACTTGAGATTGGAGCCGACATGCGGGACAAGGTTTCCCGACTGTTCACGGGTGTTGGTACCTATTCCGAGAGCTCCGTGTTCCAGGATTATGCTGGTAGGGATCGGGTCTTTGTAGCCCGGAAGCTCCCATGACGCAATAAGTAGAGTGGGAGGCTCATAGCGTGGATAAGATCTTGGTTTGCGGGGGCAAGAGGCTTCAGGGCGAAGTGGTGGTAAGCGGTTCAAAAAATTCCGCCCTCCCGGTCTTGGTCTCCTCTCTTTTGACAGCAGAACAGTGTGCCTATCAGGGAATCCCTGATCTCATGGATATTCGTACCACCTTGAAGCTCCTATCCAGCTTAGGTGTTAGGGTTGAAAGAGAGCAAGATTCCCGCGGGCTGGGTGATCTTACAATCCGTGCAGATCATGTGACAAAGCTGGAGGCATCTTATGACTTGGTCAAGACCATGCGGGCCTCGTTTTTGGTTCTAGGGCCCCTTCTCAGCCGCTTCGGTGAGGCCCGTGTCTCCACTCCTGGGGGATGCGCCATTGGTACCCGCCCGGTCAATCTCCACCTTAAGGGCTTGACCGAAATGGGCGCGAATATCGATCTGGTTCATGGGTATGTGGTAGCTAAGGCAACCAAACTTCATGGGGCAAAGATCTACCTGGACCTGCCTTCAGTTGGAGCAACAGAAAATCTCATGATGGCTGCCACCTTGGTTAAAGGAATGACCGTAATTGAGAACGCCGCCAAAGAGCCAGAGGTGGAAGAGTTGGCCACCGTTCTGAATAAAATGGGGGCCCAAATTCACGGTGCGGGGAGTGATGTTGTGAAGATCGAAGGAGTAGATGCTCTCCACGGGGTAAGGCACCGTGTCATTCCGGACCGGATTGAGGCCGGGACCTTCATGGTTGCGGCGGCCTTGACTCACGGGGATATTGTGGTGCGAGGAGCTCGGGCAGATCATTTGGAGGCCTTTCTCCTCAAGCTCAAAGAGGCCGGCGTTACCATCTCCATTGAGGAGGGCAGGGTAAGGGTAAAAGGGGAAGGGAGGGTGAAGGGCGTCGATGTGACCACTCTTCCCTATCCTGGATTTCCCACCGATTTGCAGGCTCAGATGATGGTGTTAATGGCGGTGGCCGATGGGGTGAGCGTGGTCACGGAAACGATCTTTGAGAATCGCTTTATGCATGCCCAGGAGTTAATTCGGATGGGAGCGGATGTCCGCCTCGAAGGGAATCGGGCCATTATCAGAGGGTTAGAGAGCCTTTCAGGGGCTGAGATCATGGCTACCGATCTACGTGCCAGCGTCTCCCTTGTGTTGGCGGGTCTTGTTGCTAAGGGGAATACAGAGATCTCCAGGATCTATCATCTGGATCGAGGTTATGAGCACATCGAAAGGAAGCTCTCCGCTCTTGGTGCGAACATCCAAAGGATAAAGGGATAAAGAGCTAAAAAGTTAAAGGGATCAAGGGGTTGAAGGGTTAAAGGGAAAGAGGATGAGGATCACGGTTGTTAAGACAAGCGAGCGGAGGTTTGAGCTAACGCTTAGAAGAATCATCGACAGAAGGGGGAAAAGGGAAAGAAAGATTGAAAAGCTGGTAGGCGAAATTGTCCGCACGGTACGGCAAAAGGGAGACCGGGCGCTGGTCCGTTATACCCGCCTTTTTGATGGCGTCCGTCTAAGCAGCGAGGGTATCGAAGTCAAAAGAAGAGAAGTTGATCGAGCGATGCAGGTAGTTTCCAGAGAAGATCTTCGTGTAATGCGCCTTGCAGCCAAAAGGATCGCTGCTTTTCATCGCCGCCAGCTTGAGAAAAGTTGGGGCTATCGCGATTCCCTCGGTTTGTTTCTGGGACAAAGGGTAACCCCTCTGGAGCGCGTGGGGGTTTATGTACCTGGCGGAAAGGCGTCCTATCCTTCTACGGTCCTTATGAATGTTGTGCCAGCGAAGGTCGCCGGGGTGAAAGAGATCTTGATGACCTCACCGATCGGAAAGGATGGAGCCGTTATCTTAGCAGCGGCTCGGATCGCCGGGGTAGATCGGATCTTCCGGGTCGGTGGCGCACAGGCGATCACGGCCTTGGCCTTTGGGACAGAAACCGTCCCTAGGGTGGATAAGATTGTTGGGCCAGGGAATATTTACGTTGCAGCAGCAAAGCGACTTGTTTTTGGGGAGGTCGATATCGATTCCATCGCAGGTCCTAGTGAGATTCTGCTCTTGGCCGATGCCCATGCAGACCCGGTTTATGTGGCCGCGGACATGCTCTCTCAGGCGGAACATGATGAGTTGGCAGCGGCGCTTTGTGTCACTCCTTCCTTGGCGTTAGCGTTGAAGGTCAAAGCCGCTCTGGAAAAGCAGCTCCAGGAGAGCAGGCGGCGGGCTATTACGGTCAAGGCCTTGGAGAGGTACGGGGTAATTATCGTAGCCCGGGGTCTCAGCGAGGGAGTGGAGATTGCTAATACCATCGCACCGGAGCATGTGGAGCTGATGGTGCGGCAACCCCACAAGTGGGCGCGGTTGATTCGTAATGCGGGGGCCATCTTTCTTGGCCCTTACTCGACGCCTCCCTTGGGGGATTATATGGCAGGTCCAAACCATGTCCTCCCTACCGGTGGCCGCGCGCGTTTTTTCTCACCCCTTGGGACATACGATTTCCTCAAGCGGACAAGCGTGATCCAGGCAGATAAAAAGGCGCTTCGTTCCCTGGCGCCGGAGATCATTCACCTGGCACGGCTTGAAGGGCTGCACGATCATGCCCGCGCCGTGGAGGTACGGTTTAGGAAGGAGCCGTGAAATGGGGCGAACAGCTAAGACGAACCGCAAGACCAAAGAGACCGAGATCACTGTAGATCTGGATCTCGACGGCAGCGGCGCAGCCGAGATTCAAACTGGCATCCCTTTTTTCAATCACATGCTCGAGATCTTCGCTCGCCATGGACTGTTTGATCTCAAATTAAGAGCGAAAGGGGATATTGAGGTAGACTACCACCACACTGTCGAGGATGTCGGCCTGACCTTGGGGCAGGCCTTCAGGGAAGGGCTGGGAGATAAACAGGGGATCTGCCGCTTCGGGGAGGCCAGCGTGCCGCTGGATGAGGCTCTGGCGCAGGTGGTTGTTGACTTGAGTGGCCGGCCCTACCTCTCTTATAACGTCAAGATTCGCGCAGGTCGGGTGGGAGATTTTGACACGGATTTGCCCCATGAGTTTTTCCAGGCCTTTGCCAACCAGCTCGGCATGAACCTCCACATCAACGTGCCACAGGGGGAGAATCCGCATCATGTCATTGAGGCCTGTTTCAAGGCATTGGCTCGGGCCATGGAAAGGGCTACTCGTGTGGATCCTCGAATCAAAGGGGTTCTGTCGACTAAAGGGAGCCTATGACCCCGATCCGAAAAAGGAGATGGGAATACGAGAATGAATGCAAGCGCTATGCCTTCGTTCGTTGTAGAGGGATTTAGACCAAAATTAAAATCTCGGATCGGGGTATGATCGCAATCGTCGATTACGGCATGGGAAATCTTCGCAGCGTTCAGAAGGGCTTTGAACGTGTTGGTTGTCGAGCTCAAGTGACGCGGGATCTTCAACAGATCGCTGCCGCGCGAGGTGTCGTTCTTCCCGGTGTCGGGGCATTTAACGCCTGCATGGAGAATCTTAGGCGGTTTGGATTGGTGGAACCGATTCAGGAAGTAGTGCGTCGGAAGAAACCCTTTTTGGGAATCTGCTTGGGGTTTCAACTACTGTTTACCGAGAGCGAAGAGTTCGGCCCACAGAAAGGATTGGATCTTTTTCCTGGCAAGGTTGTGGGCTTTCGCTCGGAGAACGGTCTCAAAGTGCCCCACATGGGATGGAATCTCGTAGGGAAAAAGAAGGAATCTCCATTTTTAGAGGGGGTCTCGGATGGGGATTATGTGTACTTTGTCCACTCCTATTACGTGGTCCCGGAGGATGACTCCCTCGTCGCCACAACAACGTCCTATGGAACCCCGTTCGTTTCCAGTATCGCTACAGACCACCTCTTTGCCTGCCAGTTTCATCCGGAAAAGAGCCAGGAGATCGGACTTCGTATCTTGGCTAATTTCGCGCGTTTTGTAGAAAGGGGGGTAACCTGGTGCTGATCATCCCAGCCATCGATATCAAGGACGGCCAATGCGTGCGCCTTTTCCAGGGAGAGATGGATAAGGAGACCATTTATTTCGCCAGCCCTGTGGAGGCGGCAAAACACTGGGTGGGACAGGGTGCAGAATTCCTCCACGTCGTGGATTTGGACGGCGCGGTTGCGGGCCGTCCTGTCCACAAGCTTGAGGTGGCAGCGATCTGCATGGGATTTGGTGTTCCGGTGGAGCTGGGTGGGGGTCTAAGGTCTCGCGAGGCTATCGAGGAGGCTCTAGCTATGGGTGTAGAGCGTGTGGTCGTGGGCACTGCGGCATACGAGGATCAGCTCTTTCTTCGTACAGCCTGTGAGCGTTTTCCCGGAAAGATTGTTGTTGGTATTGATGCCCGAGAGGGCCGAGTTGCTATCAAAGGATGGAAAGAAAATACCTCTATGGATGCTGTGGAACTGGCAGAACGTTGCGAAAAGGACGGCGCCTCAAGGATCATCTATACAGATATCAGTCGTGATGGCACGAGTTTGGGAGTCAATATCGAGGAGACGGCGCGTCTTGCTTGCTCAGTGAAGATTCCTATCATTGCTTCAGGTGGAGTAGGCTCCTTGGAGGACATCCGCCGCCTCAAAGGGTTGGAGAAGGACGGCGTAGAGGGAGTCATTGTCGGCCGCGCCCTTTATGCGGGGGCTTTTACACTCAGAGAGGCGATAGTTGCCGGTTCACTTATCCCATAAAAACTCTGCTCCCTTCTTCTCCTTTTCGCGTTATTGCGCGACTTGCCCAAGCGGACTCAAAACCGTATCGGGAAAGATTTTCGTTGACTTGACGGAGGGGCCGTGTTACAAGCCCCCCGCCTGTAACTTACTCTGGGAAGATCCTTAAAGGTACGAAATACGTCGCAGTTTAGTTTGTCTGCTGATTCACGAGCATAAGTCAATCGGGGAGGGCTTATGAAGAAGAAACTAGCGAAGGGGTTGACCTATCTTCTCTTTGGTATTCCTTCCTTAGTAGTTTTGGCCAGCATCATGGCGCCTCTGACGGAGGCTAGTGGATGGCATTACATATCCGATCGTCTCTACTTTCTCCTGTCGTATATTTGCCCTCAGATTCCATCGCATAGCCTATGGCTTCTTGGGGCTCCTACAGGGGTCTGTAGTCGCAGTCTCTTTCTTTATCTCAGTTTTGTGGCAGCAGGGCTTTTGATGTTTCAGCGTCATGCCTTTCTATCCTGGGAAAAAAGTCTTTTGCTCCTCATTCCTATCCTTGTTGACGGTTTGACTCAGATAGCTGGATGGCGGGAAAGCACAAACCTTCTCCGTGTGTTGACTGGATCACTCGGGGGTATCGGGATAGCAGGTTTAGTCATGCCGGTGTGGGTTAGTGTGATGCTCGCTGTTTCAGGGGGCAACGTTAACCGTAGTCTTTCCCCAATGGTCGTTCTGAACCGTTTTGCCGCTGGACTTTTAATCGTGTCGTTCTTAGGAGCTAACCTCTTTTATAGTTCTGCGAAGGCACAGACAAAACTCACAATTCCAGAAGGTACCCGCGTGGCGATCAAAACGTTGGAAACCATTTCGTCTGAGAGCGCAAAAAGAGGCCAGGCGGTGCGTTTTGAGGTCGTAAGGAATGTCGAAGTGAACGGTAAAGTCGTTATTAAGTCCGGCGCGCTAGTCACGGCTGAAGTGACAAGAGTGGAGAGCAGGAGAGCGATTGGCAGGGAAGGAGTGCTGCAGGTGTCGGTTCGAAATGCAACAGCGGTGGACGGGACTCAAGTACCACTCCGAATTACGCTCGAAGAAAAAGGCGAGGAAGCGCTTACCACTACTGTTGTTCTTTCGGTTGTTATCTGTCCGCTTTTTCTTCTCATGAAGGGGGATGATGCAGTGATCCCCGAAGGAACAGAGTTTACCGTGTTTGTAGATCGACCTGTTGGAGTAACCGTAGACTAGGCTATCGCCTATCTTCTTGCCTCTGGGGTCGCTCCTCGATCTTCCACAAATAGATTGTGTGGCGGTGCACGCGGCCACCCGGCTTTATTTCAACCTCAGAAAGCTTTTCGACCTTGGTTGGCGGCCAACCTTCGATGTCGTAATCATGAGCGACCACCCGTGCTCCAGGTTTTAGCTGCTGCTGGAGGACCGGCCGTAACTTAGCATTAAACCAAGGGAGCATATAAAGGGTGACCACTGTTGCAGGTGAAACATCCACTTTCAGGGCGTCCTCAGCCCGAAATTCTACTAAGTGACTTACCCTCTCTTTCTTGGCCTTTGCTCGAGACAGTTCAATTAACTCAAGGTCCATCTCAATCCCTACACCTCTGGCCCCATACTTTTTTGCCGCTCTGATCACGATGCGTCCGTCCCCGCTGCCCAAGTCGTAAACAATGTCCCCCTTTTTAACCTCGGCCATCTCCAGCATCCGGTCGACGACCTCTATGGGCGTGGGGACAAAAGGGATTTCATCTATGGTCCAGACTTCCGAATAACCCGTGGCTATAACAATTGCCAAGCCCAGGCTTCCAAGATGTCGCAGCTTCTTTTTTCTCATTGCTCTGCCTTTTTTCTTTCAACCTTTTATCAAACCGGCATGAAGTCGCAAGGGAGCATCTCAGAGACTATTCGACAGCAAACTCTAATGTCAAATTCGAAGATGAACAGGATCTGGCCTGCGGGAAGGTAAGAGAGACTTCGGGCGGTGGCTATTCTCTAATGCTTTGTGGTAAGAAGGAAAGGGTGAAGAAAAATGAAGAGCGACAAAGTAGTGCTAAGGTGAACCGGAGATTACGCCCACCGCTGCCTGTTTCTTTCTTCTACGGATGGGTTGTTGTGGCCTTGAGTTTCCTGACTACTCTGGTCGGTGCGGGCACCCGTTCGGCAGCGGCGGTCCTGATCAACCCCTTGGAAACAGAGTTCGGATGGAGTCGGGCAGCAATCGCCTCTGCCGTTAGCCTCAACTTGTTGCTCTTCGGCGTGGCCGCGCCGATCAGCGGCTGGCTCCTCGACCGCTTTGGACCGCGCCGCATCATGATAGGGAGTCTAGCCCTTCTGGTCTTCGGTGTGAGTGCGACGACCTTCATGCAGGAGTTCTGGCAGCTTGTCCTCCTGTGGGGAGTTGTGGTCGGCCTGGGTGCCGGCGGCACCGCTTCCGTCCTGTCAGCGACGGTAGCCCATCGCTGGTTTGTGGCGCGCCGGGGTTTAGCCTTAGGTATCCTCAACAGTGCCGCCTCCACTGGCCAGCTCATTTTTCTGCCGCTTTTGATGGCCGTGATCGTGGCTGCCGGCTGGCGCGTTGGTTCATGGCTGTTGGTCGCTGTTGCTCTAGGCCTGATACCACTCCTTGTTCTCTGGATGCGCAACGAACCGGCGGATGTGGGTCTTGAGCCGTACGGATTAGGAGAGGGCGATGCTTCACCCACCGGGCGGGCTGCCTCAACAGATGTGTCCGCCTCTGTTCCGCTTTCCGAAGTATTCAGATCCTCGACCTTCTGGCTCCTTGCGGGCAGCTTTTTTGTCTGCGGTGGGACTTCTAACGGTTTGATCGGCACGCACCTCATCCCACATTCGATCGATCACGGGTTTCCTGAGGTGGCTGCCGCGGCGACGGTGGGTGTGATGGGCGGGTTGAACTTTGTTGGCACGCTCCTTTCAGGATGGCTGATCGACCGTGTCGATGCCCGTAAGCTCCTTTCGGTCGTCTATGCATTGCGAGGTGTATCGCTCTTTATCCTGCCATTCGTCATCGACTTCTCGGGCCTTTTTATCTTTGCCGTAATCTACGGTCTCGATTGGTTCGCGACGGTGCCGCCGACGATCGCCCTAACGGCCGACGCCTTTGGCAAACGGTCGGTTGGCAGCGTTTTCGGGTGGATCTTTCTTTCCCACCAGATTGGCGCGGCATTGGCGGCGTCGGTTAGTGGTGCGATCCGCGTTTGGTTGGGTGACTACCAATTGGCTTTCCTGATGGGCGGTGTCATGGCTTTGATCGCGGCCGGCCTGGCCCTGAGAATCCCCCAGCCGCGCCGGGAGGCCCAGCTGAGCCCCGTGCCGAGCGAAGCGGCGAGCACCTAAGCGGAAGACTGTCTCACTTCACAGCCCTTCAATCAAATTCTGTGAAATTGGAGACCCACCATCGGTCCCCTTCTTTCCTTGCCACGATGAGCCAGCGCCGGGTGAACTGGGGGGCGTCCTCTGCTCGGATGGTGCCCTCGTAAAGAAAAGATGCCCGTCCGCCTGCTTCTTTTTTCTCCAGTAGCCGATAGTGAATCCTGGGCTTGCGTGTGGAGGCGTCGATCACCTGGCCAGACGTTAACCGGATCTCTTCGTTGATCTTTTGCAAGGCAAGACCAACGGAATATTCTTTTGCTTTCTGAAGATCAATGTGCACGTAGTGGTGATCTACAAACTCCTCTACAACCCCTTCTGCGGTGCGAAGATCTCTGCTGCAGCCCCCAAAGAGAGTGACTAATAGGCAAAGGGGCATGGCTATGCCGGCAGAAAAGTTTTTCATGATCCTTCACTGGAGATATTGGGTCATCCAGGCGATAGACTCTTCTAGGGCCTCTTTCAAGTGAGATGGGCTTGAGAGTCGGTGGTCTCCCCCCGGTAAAATGCAGATCCTCTTGGGGTCCGTAAGGTGTGTGTAAAGCTCATAGGCCTCCTCTACGGGGACTGTTTCATCACCATCTCCATGGATGACGAGCACAGGGCAAGTGATTTTTTTGGCGGCCTCGGGGATATTAATCTTTTGCAGGTCATCGAGAAACGAGGCGTTGATCCTCCGTTCATGATAAGTGACAAAGCCGAGTTGGCGCCAATGCTGGACCTCCTCTTGGGTTAAAAGTTTAGCGGTGATTTTTTCCGGATGGACCGGGGCTGCAATGGTCACGAGAGCCGCTACGTTCTTTTCCTTGGCGGCAAAGAGAAGGGCAACGCTCCCTCCCATGCTTGAACCCAAGATAGCGATCTTTTGAACTCGATATCGCCGCATAAGACTAAAGGCTGCCTTCAAGTCTCCGACTTCACCGCCGTAGGTGATCTCCTCGAATTTGCCGCTCGACTCCCCCGCGCATGCGAAATCAAATCGCAAAGCCAGGATTCCTTTTGCTGCGAGTGCTTGGCCCAAGGCTACGAGCTTGTCGCTTTCTTTGTTGGATTCCATTCCGTGGCAGAGTATTGCAGCCGCAGGAAATTCACTCCCAGCCGGATGGTGCAGGACCCCCTTTAGAGTCTGTCCTCGGCCGTTCGTAAAAGAGACTCGCTCTTCACGCTCCATTTTAGGCCCATACTCAGAAAACGAGATGCGTGCCAGGTCACGATTAACATATTTTTACCGTTGCTAAAAGGTTTCAGCGCGATCCAATGGGGCCGGTC
>JAHFAO010000004.1:19980-53981 GCA_023250515.1 Deltaproteobacteria bacterium
CATTGGGAGGTGATTGATAGTGGATGTCAGCCTTCGTCAGGAAATCATCTCAGCGTATGGAAGGCTCCTACAAAAGAAGTCGTCACTTTTGCCTCTTGGACGAGAGTCGGATTTACCCTTTCCCAAAGATTTGATCCGACAGGCTATTGCCGAGGAACTAGCTGAGAAACAGAACGAGAAACTTCGTCATGCTCTTAAGGTTGCATTCGCGGCGTTAGAATCGTTTGTGCCTGCTGAAGGATTGAAACCCCGCACATCTCACAATCTAACGGAGGATGAGCTTCAAAGACTATCTCCAGTAGGACAAAGGGCGTATCTGAAATGGCAGGAGGAGCAGACGCAGCCAAGGGGACAAAAGTTGGTCGAGAGCCTGCACCAGAATGTACCACCGCGGATGCCTGACCTCCTCACCGTGGCGCACAGAACCAGCGGCGATGTGAAGCGATCTCTGGGGTGGACAAAGGTATTTCTCAAGTTGTGGGACTCCTTACGCTTCCAACCTGCAGAGCCCGACATGAATATCTATTCTTTTGAGCGTGGGGACTATCCATTATCCCTTACGCTCGAGAGGAGATTGGAGGAAGTCCTTCCATTTGCAAAAAGAGGAAACGTGTTTGCTCAACACGATCTGGCGTTAATGTATATGCTCGGTTTGGGCGTCCCGAAAGATGCTGCTGCGGCCTTGAAATGGCTCCGTGAAGCAGCCGAGCAAGGCTACCCGGACGCGCAGGGGGCGCTTGGAGAGGCCCTCTCCGGTCAGGGATGGGGCGCTAGATTGGGTATTGAACCGGATTCTATTCAAGCCTATAAATGGCTCCTCTTGGCCAAGCCGGAAGAGGATGTTGAGACAAGACGGCTCCTCAAGAGTATTGCAAGAGAGATGACCCATACTGAGGTCGCTGAAGCTAAAAAATTGGCCCGCGAATGGAGGCTAACGAAAGGGAAAGACAATCTAAGCACATCCAGAGCAATGTTGTTTTCAATGTAGGAATGTTATGCTAAGATCGAAAACTTGTTAGACAGGATGTACCACGTGGAGGATCTGATTGAACAGTACGGTGTCTATCTGCGTGCCGAGCACAATCTCTCTCCTCACACGCTGAGGAATTACTTAAGCGATCTCAGACAATTTCATCAGTTTCTAGTCGAAGAAGGACTCTGCCAAGATCGGGGAAAAAAGATCGCCCTCCGAAAGATAGACCGTCATGTATTACGGGCCTATCTTGGGACCTTGGGCAAGGTCTGCCGTAAAAGTTCCGTTGGAAGAAAACTTTCCTCCCTTAAGGGATTTTTCCGCTATCTCGTAAAAGAGCAGCTTATTGCGCGGGATCCCTTGTCAGTCTTTGCCACCCCGAAGCAAGACAAGCCTCTCCCGGCCTTTCTCACGGTGGATGATGTCTTCCGCTTGCTGGGCGGCGTTCAAGGAATCGGCTCTTTAGAGATTCGGGATCGTGCCATCTTGGAGGTTCTCTATTCCACAGGAGTGCGTGTCAGCGAATTGGTTGGTCTTAACTGGAGTGACATAGACTTTCAATTAGGTATCATCAGAGTCATTGGGAAGGGCTCGAAGGAACGGATTATTCCTATTGGAGAGGTAGCGCTTCAGGCGCTTCGGGACTACGGCATGGAGCAGGGAAGGAAATGGGGGCGGTCAGCACGGGGGCAAGCGCCGGTTTTTTTGAACCACAGAGGCTTAAGGATCACGACCCGAAGTGTCGCCCGGGTTGTGGAAAAGCACCTGCGGGCTACGGGGATACCGGTCCGAATGGGACCACACGGACTGCGTCACTCCTTTGCCACACACCTCTTGAACAGCGGTGTTGACCTTCGGGTGATTCAGGAGCTGTTAGGCCATGCAAGTCTCTCCACGACGCAACGATACACCCATGTGAACCTGGACCAGCTTACAGCGGTTTACGATCGTGCCCATCCGCGGGCGTAGAAGAAAGCATTAGGCAACAGGCGAGAGACATGGGTTCACAACTGTCGCCTCAGGCCTTCCGCCTGTTGCCGTGAGGGCTAGAAGATGATTCAAGGTACAACTATATTGGCGGTCCGTCACCGAGGAAAGGTCGTGGTCGTGGGGGATGGGCAGGTGAGCCTTGGGCAAACCGTGCTGAAACACACCGCCTGTAAGGTGCGCAAGCTCTATCATGACCGGGTCATCGCGGGTTTTGCCGGCGCTACGGCGGATGCCTTTACCCTTTTTGAGAAGTTCGAGGCGAAGCTAGAGCAGTTTAGCGGTAACCTCAAGCGCTCAGCGGTGGAGCTGGCCAAGGACTGGCGCACGGATCGGGTCCTGAGGAGGTTGGATGCCTTATTGATCGTTGCGGATGCCGAGAATTCCCTGGTGATATCGGGAAGCGGAGATGTGGTGGAGCCCGATGACGGTGCCATCGCGATCGGATCCGGGGGAAATTATGCCCTGGCAGCAGCGCGGGTCTTGATCAAGCACACTCAGATGGATGTGCGTGCGATCGCGGAAGAGGCGATGCGGACAGCCGCAGCGATATGTGTCTATACTAACGATCAATTGACCTTTGAGGAATTGCCGTAACGCGTCTTGGCGGGATTGCAAATGGCATATTTCAAATTGCAAAATGAAAATTGCAAAGCGAGGACGAGAATCCAGGAGACAGAATTCAAAAGCCAGGATTCTGGATTCTGACCACTGACTACTGGTTTGATTATGAAAGATCCCCGGAAACAAGAGGCGATGGAAACGGCGTCCACCCCTTTCCCCGCTCCCGTAATGACGCCCCGAGAGATCGTGTCGGAACTAGATCGATACATCGTGGGGCAGAGGGAGGCGAAGCGTGCGGTAGCGATCGCGCTGCGCAACCGCTGGCGGCGGCAACTGGTACCGGAGGATCTCCGCGAGGAGATAGCCCCGAAAAACATTATCATGATTGGACCGACGGGCGTGGGTAAGACCGAGATCTCGCGTAGGCTTGCCAAGCTGGCCCAAGCCCCCTTCATTAAGGTGGAGGCCTCCAAGTTTACCGAGGTGGGCTACGTCGGCCGGGACGTGGAGTCCATCATCCGAGACCTCACGGACCTTGCAGTGAATATGGTTAAAGAGGAGGAGAAGCAGAATGTAGAGGTCAAGGCCAGCGAAATAGCCGAGGAGAGGACTCTTGACCTCCTGCTGCCTTCTCTTCAGACGAGCCCACAGGGGACCGATTCTGGAGAGGCCGGGAGGATTCAGGGAACAAGGGAGAAGCTCAAGAAGATGTTGCGGGAGGGTAAGCTCAACGACCGGTTCGTAGATATCGAGATGACGCACACGGTCATGCCCATCGTCGAGGTCTTGACCCCGCAGGGGATGGAAGGGATGGAGTTTAATCTTAAGGAGATGTTCTCCAACCTTCTCCCAAAGCGGACGAAGAAGAAAACCGTAAAGATCCCTGAAGCCATGGAGATCCTGACCCAGGAAGAGGCGAATAGGCTGATCGATATGGATAAGGTGATTTCCGAGGCTATCCGCAGGGTGGAGCAGTCGGGGATCGTCTTCATTGACGAGATTGACAAGATTGCTGGCCGAGAGTCCATGCATGGCCCGGATGTCTCACGAGAGGGGGTCCAGCGGGACCTCCTTCCCATTGTGGAGGGGTCGACAGTTAGCACGAAGTACGGGATGGTCAGAACCGATCATGTCCTATTTATCGCCTCCGGCGCTTTTCATAGCACCAAGCCTTCGGATCTGATCCCGGAGTTCCAGGGGCGCTTTCCGATCCGTGTGGAGCTCAGCTCCTTGGGAAAAGAGGACTTTGTCCGAATCCTAACAGAACCAAAGAATGCGTTGATCAAGCAGTATACAGCCTTGCTTGAGACGGAAGGGGTCGACCTTTCATTCCGTGAGGATGCTGTGATTGAGATTGCGCAGATTGCGGCCCAGGTGAACGAGAGGATGGAGAACATCGGTGCTCGGCGGCTTCATACCGTCATGGAAAGATTATTAGACGAGATCTCCTATACTGCCCCGGAGATGCGGGGAAAAAAGACAACCATCGATGCTCAGTACGTGCGCGACCGCCTAAGCCCGATTTTGAAGGATGAGGATCTATCGCGGTATATTCTGTAGCGTGGAGTAGAGCGATGGAAAACTTTATAGGAAAGGCTGAAGTGTTGATGGAGGCGCTTCCCTATATTCGGCGCTTCTATGGCAAGACCTTTGTCATTAAGTATGGCGGAAGCGCCATGGTGGACGAGGATCTTAAGGCCAGCTTCGCCCAAGATGTCGTGCTGCTTAAATACGTAGGGATCAATCCCGTGGTTGTTCACGGCGGTGGTCCCCAGATCGATCAGACCCTGGAGAAAATGGGGATCGCCCGGCAATTTGTGCGGGGCATGAGAGTAACCGATCAAGCGACCATGGATATAGTTGAGATGGTTCTGGCGGGTAAGATCAATAAGGAGATTGTCAATCTCATTAACCAACATGGAGGAATGGCGGTAGGCTTAAGCGGCAAGGATGGAGGACTTATCCTGGCTCGCAAAATGAGCGTAACCGTTGCCTCCAATGGAGAGCCGCCTGAGATCATCGATATCGGTTTGGTAGGAGAGATTGTCGGGATTAACCCGATGGTGATCAATTCTTTGGACGAGAATAAATTCATCCCGATCATTGCCCCTGTAGGCGTGGGTAAACAAGGGGAGACCTATAATATCAATGCGGATCTGGTGGCGGGGCAGGTCGCTGAGGCCCTGGGGGCCGAAAAGCTCATTCTTCTAACCGACGTGGAGGGGGTTAAAGACAAAAACGGAGAGCTTTTGAGCACGCTCAAGATTAACCAGGCCCGTAAGCTTATCCAAGATGGAGTTGTGGGTGAGGGGATGATCCCGAAGGTGGAGTGTTGCATGGAAGCGCTCAGGGGAGGTGTAGGGAAAACCCATATCATTGATGGCCGGGTCAAACATGCCATTCTCCTGGAGATCTTTACCAAGGAGGGGGTAGGGACTGAGGTGGTGCGGAAGTAGCTTATGAAGAACCAAGAGATCCGTAGGCTCACCGAAAAGCACGTTGCCCATACCTATGCACGCTTCCCCATAGCCCTTGTTCGAGGCAAGGGATCGCGTGTTTGGGACGCCGATGGCAAGGAGTATCTTGACTTTGTCGCTGGCATAGCTGTCAATAGTCTGGGTCACAGTCACCCTGCAGTCGTTCGTGCCCTCGAACAGCAGGCACGGAGACTCATTCACGTTTCCAATCTCTATCACATTGCCCCCCAGTCGGAGTTGGCCCGAGATCTCTGTCGCCATTCCTTCGCGGACAAGGTTTTTTTTTGTAACAGCGGAGCCGAGGCCAATGAGGCAGCCATTAAGCTTGCCCGGCGCTATGGTGGCGAATGGTTGGGGGGGAAGTACGAGATCCTCTCCACCCATAACTCCTTTCATGGTCGGACCCTAGCGACACTGACCGCCACAGGTCAGGAGAAGGTGCGCGCTGGGTATGATCCTCTTCCTGCCGGGTTTCGCCAGGTTCCTTATAACAATCTTAAGGCTATGGAAGAGGCGATCGACGAGAAAATCACGGTCGCCATTCTAGTCGAACCGATCCAAGGCGAAGGAGGGGTGATCGTTCCCGAGAAGGGCTATCTTCAGGGGTTAAGAGAGCTGTGTGACAAGAGAGGTCTTCTGCTTATCTTCGACGAGGTACAGGTGGGGGTGGGGCGGACAGGTAAACTCTTTGCCTATGAACATTTCGGAGTGGAGCCGGACATCATGACCTTGGCAAAAGCACTGGGCGGAGGGTTGCCCTTGGGCGCGATGCTCGCGAAGGAAGAGGCGGCCCGTAGTTTTGTTCCTGGTGCCCATGCATCGACCTTTGGAGGTAATCCTTTAGCCTGTAGTGTCGGCAGGGCTGTCCTAAAAGCGCTTCTTCAAGGTGGCGTATTGAAAAACTGTGTCAAGATGGGACGGCTCCTCTTCAATGGCCTCCAGAGGCTGAAGGAGCGTTTCCCCTTTGTCCGGGAGGTGCGTGGGAAGGGGCTCATCCTAGGGATGGAGCTCGATCGCGATGGGAGCAAGATTGTGGAGGATTGCTTGCAGGCGGGGATGCTTATCAACTGCACTGCCCATAAGGTCCTGCGTTTTCTTCCTTCATTGACGGTCAGTAAGAAAGACTTAGATCGTGGTTTGACCATTCTAGAGAAGGTCCTCGCCCGCCAATAGGTCGGTAACCTTTTCTTCGCCCCATGAAAAAGAGAGATCTGCTGAGCTTAAAGGACATCAGCCGAGACGAGATCAATAAGGTCTTTTCCCTGAGCCGTAGGCTTAAGCGTGAGCAGAAGGGAGGGATCTCTCATCGGCACCTGGCGGGAAAGGCGCTCGCCCTGGTTTTTGAGAAGCCGAGTTTAAGGACGCGTGTTAGCTTTGAGACCGGGATGTTCCAACTAGGGGGTCACGCGGTTTTCCTTGGTCCGGAAGAGATCCATCTTGGGGTGCGAGAGACCCCGGCAGACTGCGGCCGTAACTTGAGTCGCTGGGTGGATCTAATCGTGATGCGGACTTTTTCCCAGAAGACGCTGGAGGAAATGGCCGCCTATGCAACAGTCCCCGTAATCAACGGCCTTACGGACCTCTTTCACCCGTGTCAGGTATTGGCGGATTGTTTTACCCTTTTAGAGCATAAGGGGACACTGGAAGGGTTGAGGATCGCTTTTATCGGCGACGGAAACAATATGGTTCATACCTGGATGCAGGCCGCAGAGAAGTTCTCTTTCTCTTTTTCCCTTGCTTGCCCCAAAGGCTACGAACCAAACGCAGAAGTCACACGAGGGGCAAAGGAAAACGGGGGAAAAGTCGTCGTCACGCATCAGGTGGAGAAGGCCGTTCGTGGCGCGGATGTGATCTACACCGATGTGTGGGCGAGTATGGGACAAGAGAGAGAATTTGAGAAAAGACGTAGAGCCTTCCAGGGATATCAGCTTAACCAGGGCGTGGTGACCATGGCCAATAGGGATGCGGTGGTGATGCATTGTCTGCCAGCCCATCGCGGGGAGGAGATCACCGATGAGGTCTTGGATGGTCCTCAATCCATTGTTTTGGATCAATCTGAGAACCGACTGCACGTGCAGAAAGCGATTATGGTGTGGATCTTAAAGGGGATGAAGGGTTCAGGGGACAAAAGGAAGAGATGAAAGTTAAGAAAGTGGTTTTGGCGTACTCTGGGGGGCTGGATACCTCAGTCATCCTGCGCTGGTTGATCGAGAAGTACTGCTGTGAGGTGGTTGCTTATTGTGCGGATCTTGGCCAAGGGGAAGACCTGGAGGCGATCAGGCGAAAGGCACTGAAGACCGGTGCTAGCAAGGTTGTTGTCGATGATCTTAAGGAAGAGTTTGTCAAGCATTATGTCTTTCCCATGCTGCGGGCCAATGCCATCTACGAGGGCTCCTATCTCCTGGGGACTTCGATTGCTCGTCCCCTGATTGCCAAGAGGCAGATTGACGTTGCCATTAGAGAAAAGGCCGATGCTGTGGCCCACGGGGCCACAGGCAAAGGTAATGACCAGGTCCGATTTGAGCTTACCTACTATGCGCTCAAACCAGACGTGAAAGTGATCGCGCCATGGAGGCTCTGGGATCTCAACTCACGCAAGGCCTTAGTTGCTTATGCCAAGCGCCAGGGTATTCCTGTTCCCGTGACTCGAAGGATGCCCTACAGCATCGACCGCAACCTCTTCCACATCAGCTATGAGGGAGGAGTTTTAGAGGACCCGTGGGAGGAGCCGCCGGCCGATATGTTTCTCTGGACAGTAGCCGCGGAAAGGGCGCCAGAGCGTCCCGAATATATCGAGATCGATTTTTTCCGCGGCGATCCAGTGGCCCTCAACGGCAAAGCTCTTTCCCCTGCGAACCTCCTTTCGAGGCTGAATCTCTTGGGGGCGAAGCACGGCATCGGACGCGTGGACCTCGTCGAGAACCGTTATGTGGGGATGAAATCACGCGGCGTGTATGAGACTCCCGGAGGCACTCTGCTCCATAGCGCCCGCCGTGCCCTGGAGTCCATTACCATGGATCGGGAGGTCATGCGGCTTAGAGACTCTCTGATTCCCAAGTACGCAGAGATGGTCTATTATGGTTATTGGTTCTCACCGGAGCGGGAGATCCTACAAAAGGCCATCGACGCGTCTCAAGAAGATGTAAGCGGCCGGGCGCGTCTTAAACTCTATAAGGGCAATGTCATAGTGGCTGGTCGAAGATCAGGGCACTCACTTTATGACCCTAACGTGGCGACCTTTGAGGAGAGTGAGGGGTATCATCAGGCCGACGCGGATGGTTTTATTCGGCTCAATGCCTTAAGACTCAGGCTGCGACGGTTAAAACAAGTTCAAGGGAAGAAGGACAAGGGGATAAAGGGTTAAAGGGATCAAGGCAAATTGCAGATTGCAAATTTCAAAATGCAAAATCGAAGAAGAAACAGGCATTCTAACTTTTGCACTTTGCAATTTTCATTTTGCAATGCGCCGAAGGCGAAAGGGGTAAAGGGTGGCTAGGGGGAGAAAGCTTTGGGGAGGGCGTTTTGCCTCTCAAACGGAAAACTCCGTAGAGGCCTTTACCGCCTCCATTGATGTGGACTCTCGGCTTTATCGCCACGACATTGCTGGCAGCATCGCCCATGCCAAGATGCTTGCCCGGCAACGGATCATCTCGGCGAGGGATGCAAAGAGGATCGTGCGCGGTCTCCAAGCAATTCAGAGAGGAATCGAACAAGGCCGCTTTCCTTTTTCCTCGGCCGATGAGGACATACACATGAACATCGAGCGGCGTCTCGTCCAAAAGATTGGTGCCGCGGGAGAAAAGCTTCATACCGCCAGGAGTCGCAATGATCAGGTGGCCCTGGATCTGCGGCTGTATCTTAGGGAGGAACTTCGGACCCTTCTCGTGCTTTTGGAGAGCTTGAGGCGAGAGTTGGCGCGGGCGGCCAAGCGTTACCTGGATGTCATCATGCCGGGCTACACCCATCTCCAAAGGGCGCAACCGGTTCTTTTCTCCCACCATCTCTTCGCCTATGTCGATATGTTGGATCGCGACCGGGAGCGCATGAGCGGCTGTCTAGAGCGGCTCAACGTCCTGCCTTTAGGTTCGGGGGCGCTGGCGGGGACGACCTTTCCCATCGACCGGGCCTATGTCGCAAGACTGCTTGACTTTCCGCGCATCTCGAAGAACAGCATCGATGCGGTGAGCGATCGCGACTTTGTGTTGGAGTTTCTCTCCGCCTCGGCCATTCTCTTTGTGCATCTCAGTCGTCTTGCGGAAGAGATGATCTTGTGGTCCAGTGAAGAATTCGGTTTTATAGAACTTCCCGACCGTTACTGCACGGGAAGCTCCATGATGCCGCAGAAGAAAAATCCGGATGTGCCAGAATTGATCCGCGGCAAGACAGGCCGAGTCTTTGGTCATCTCCAGGCCCTCCTTACGGTGATGAAGGGATTGCCCTTGGCCTATAACCGCGACCTACAGGAGGATAAAATCCCCTTATTCGACACGGTGGATACGGCTAAGGCCAGCCTGGGGATGATGCGGGAGTTGGTGCGGCAGCTGAGGGTTAAGAGAGAGAGGATGCTGGCAGCGACTCAAGACGGTTTTATGAACGCGACGGACCTAGCGGATTACCTCGTGCGCCACGGGCTAAGTTTTCGGTCAGCCCATAGTCTAGTGGGAAGAGTGGTCCGTTTTTGCCTGGATCACCATCGCAGGATCGAGGAGTTGTCTCTTACTGAACTCAAGCGTTTTTCCCCAAAGATCGGCAAGGATGTCTACGCTTATTTGACTGCGGAGGCGGCTGTTCAGCGGAGGCTGGCGGTAGGAGGGACTGCTTTAGCTAATGTGCGCCGACGTTTAAAGGAAATGGGGGTATAGATGAGGAAGAGAGACAGAAGGTTGGTGAGTGGAATTGGGGTTCTCTTAGGTATTGCCATACTTTCCTTATCTGCCTGCGGCAAGAAGGGAGATCCCCGGGCACCGGAGCTGGCGGTTCCGGAGACGATTAAAGACCTTAAAGTACAGGCCGAGGGAAGAGGGATCGCTCTCACATGGAGCCGGCCGGCGCGTTATGTAGATGGGAAGGATCTCCGCGACCTTGCAGGGTTTGTTATCTTCCGCAAGGAGCTTTCCAAGACCTGCCCGGAGTGTCCGGTGCCTTATCGGGAAAGAACAACGGTCAACGTGGAGGATCAGGAAAAGTTTATTAAAAAGAGACAATTCCGCTTTGTTGACCAGGAGCTTAAACCTCAGACGATCTACCGCTACCGCGTTTTCTCCAGACTGATGGATGATTCGCTGAGCGATCCCTCCAACGAGGTCGAGGTCGCCTGGAGGCCATAATGAATTACTTTGAATACCGAGATGGAGAGTTGTTTGCCGAGGGGGTCCCTGTGAGGCGCATAGCGCAGGAAGTGGGAACCCCAGCCTACATTTACAGCCTCGCTACCCTCAGGCGCCATTTCCGCGTTTTTGATCAGGCCTTTGCCAGTTTCTCTCACGTTGTCTGTTTTTCGATGAAGTCGAACTCCAACTTGGCTATTCTCAGAATCTTTGTAAAAGAAGGGGGAGGATTTGATATCGTCTCTGGCGGGGAGCTTTTTCGCGCCCTGAGGGCGGGGGCGGACCCCAAGAAGATCGTCTTCTCAGGGGTTGGAAAGAGAAAAGAGGAGTTCGAGTACGCTCTGACCTCCGGGATCTTGATGTTCAATGTGGAATCTGAGCAGGAGCTTACAGTTCTCAACGAGGTCGCTCGCGGTGTTGGGAAGAAGGCTCCAATTAGCTTGCGGGTCAATCCGGATGTAGACCCTAAGACTCATCCTTATATTTCCACCGGGATGAAGAAGAGCAAGTTTGGCATCGACATCAAACGCTCGATGGACGAGTACAAGAGGGCCCTTTCACTATCCCATCTCGAAGTTATCGGTGTTGATTGCCATATCGGTTCCCAACTCACCTCGGTTCCTCCCTTCGTAGATGCCCTGACCAGAGTTAGGTCATTAGTCGACGCTTTGAGAAAGGAAGGTGCGGGGATTCGGTATCTCGATTTGGGTGGCGGCCTAGGAATCAAGTACAAGGACGAAGATCCTCCGCATCCAGAAGCCTATGCAGAAGCGCTCATCCGTGGGCTCGAAGGGCTCGATGTGACTCTGATCCTCGAGCCCGGTCGTGTCATCGTAGGGAACGCGGGGATCCTGGTTAGCGAGGTTCTTTATTTGAAGGAGACCGATGAAAAGAAATTTGTCGTTGTGGACGGGGCTATGAACGACTTGATTCGTCCCGCGCTCTACGGTTCCTATCAGGGAATTAGTCCTGTCATGAAGCGCGACGGGGAAGGAATCGTGGCCGATGTGGTAGGGCCGATCTGTGAGAGCGGCGATTTTTTTGCTAAGGACCGGGAGATACCAAGGGTTCAACCGGGGGATTTCCTGGCCATCATGAGCGCCGGGGCTTACGGGTTTACCATGGCTTCTAACTACAACTCGCGGCCGAAGGCGGCTGAAGTCTTGGTAGACGGAGCGAATTTTTATGTCGTCCGTGGCAGGGAAACTTTAGAAGACCTTATCAAAGGGGAGGTTATCCCTCCGATTCTTCAATAGGGATAAAGGGATTAAGGGATAAAGGGTTAAAAGAAAAGCCGAAAGTGCAAATTTCTAAATGCAAAATCAAAGAGGATTCTGACTTTTAAACCTTGCAATTTTCATTTTTGCAATGCGCCGAAGGCAAAGGGGTTTAAGGGTTGAAGGGACGAAGGGAGTTTTTGGATTCGGGATTAATCTAAAATCCAAAATCTAAAATCGAAAATCGTAGAGATGGCTGAGATTCCTTTCGCCAAGATGCACGGCTGCGGCAATGACTTCATCTTTCTCGATTGTCTCAAGGGAGAGATCGATGATCTCGGGAAGCTGGCCAAGAGGCTCTGCGATCGCCGTTTTGGCATCGGCGCAGATCAACTTCTGACGATCCATCCCTCAAAGGTCGCTGACTTTAAGATGGAGATCTACAACGCCGATGGGGGACAGGTGGAGATGTGTGGGAACGGTATCCGCTGTTTCGCCAAGTATGTCCACGATCATGGTCTGACTCAAAAAAGAGATCTGGAAGTCGAGACCTTGGCAGGAATTATCCGCCCCCGTCTCATCGGTGATCAGGTTGAGGTCGATATGGGGGAGCCGATCCTGGAAGGGCGAGAGATTCCGGTTAGTGCCGATGGCAAGATCATTGACTACCCGTTGGAAGTGGATGGGATTACGTATAAGATTAGTTGCGTCTCGATGGGAAATCCCCACTGCGTGCTTTACCGTGCCGAGCTGGACGATCTGGACATCGAGAGAATAGGTCCACGCTTCGAGCATCACCCGTTTTTTCCCAAGCGGGTCAATACGGAGTTCATACAGGTCCTTAACCCTTGCGAAGTCAGGATGCGGGTTTGGGAGCGTGGGGCGGGGGAGACTTTGGCGTGCGGCACAGGCGCCTGCGCGGCGACTGTGGCAGGTGTACTGACCGCCAGAACGGAAAGAAAAATCACGGTTCATCTTTTAGGTGGAGATTTGTTGGTTGAATGGCGCGGCAATAACCGCGTCTATATGACTGGTGGGGCGGAAGAGGTTTTTCAGGGGACGGTAAGGATTTAACAGGAGAAGAAAAATGTTTTCAGGTTCCATAGTGGCGTTGGTTACACCGTTCAAGGACGGTCACGTAGATTGGGAGAGTCTGGAAGGTCTGGTGGAGTTCCATATAAAAAATGGAACCAATGGCATCGTCCCGTGCGGGACGACCGGTGAATCTGCAACCCTCAACCACAAAGAGCATCACGAGGTGATCCAGGCTGTTATCAAGGCAGTAAAGAAAAGGGTCCCGGTCATTGCCGGGACAGGTTCCAACTCAACCGAAGAGGCGATTGAGCTTACTCGCGGGGCGGAGGAAGCCGGCGCTGACGGTGCACTGTTGATTTCACCCTACTACAATAGACCCACACAGGAGGGGATCTACCAGCATTACAAAAAGGTGGCCGCTGCGGTCGGCATCCCCCTGATTGTCTATAACATCCCGGCCCGAACAGGCTCCAAGATCGAGCCGGAGACACTGGCCCGCCTCTCTGAAATCAAAAATGTTGCGGGAGTAAAAGAGGCGACCGGCTCTGTAGATCAAGCCATCGATGTGCTCCGTCTTTGTGGCGATCGGTTGGCAGTCTATTCGGGGGAAGATTCCCTTACCTTTTCTCTAATGGCTTTAGGGGGTAAAGGGGTAATCTCCACGGTGGCGAACATTGTGCCGAAAGAAATGTCGGAACTGACACAAGCCTGTCTACAAGGAAATTGGGAGAAAGGAAGAAAGCTTCAGTTCAAACTTATTCCCCTGATTCACGCTGTCTTCATCGAGACCAATCCAATCCCGGTCAAAACGGCTCTCTCTCTTATGGGCAAGTGCCGAGGGGACCTCCGTCTACCTTTGACACCGCTGTCCGAAGGCAATCTTAAGAAGCTTAAGCAAGCAATGGCTGACTTTGGTCTTGTCTGAGGTAGGGGTGCTGGGACTGGTTGTTTGCGGCATTGCTGGCCGCATGGGCGGCGCCGTCGTGCGCGTGTGCCAGCAAACTCCCGGCGTTCGATTGATTGGTGCCATTGATCGACCTGGAAGCTCCAGGATCGGCAAAGATGCCGGAGAGATCGCGGGCGCTGGCAGACTTGAAGTTCCTGTCAGCGACCACATCGAGCCTTATCTAAAGGCCACCACTGCCGTTATCGATTTTTCCAACCCGAAAGCTTCGCTGGGATTTTTAAGAGTTGCTGCCAAGAAGCAAGCTCCTATCGTAATCGGCACGACGGGCTTTAGTCCAAAGGAATTGGCTGAGGTTAAAAAGCTTTCTCGTCGCACCAGGGTCGTTCTCTCCGCAAACATGAGCATCGGTGTAAACTTGCTCCTGAGTGTTCTGGGGGACGTGGCTCAAACGCTGGGGGAAGATTATGATGTGGAGATTGTCGAGGCTCACCACCGTTTCAAGAAGGACGCTCCGAGCGGGACCGCCCTGGCGCTGGGCCGAGAAATAGCCACGGCCTTAAAGAGGGCTTTAGACCAAGTGGGTGTTTGCGGCCGTAAAGGAATCGTCGGTGAGAGGACAAAAAAAGAGATCGGTCTCCTCTCCGTCCGCGCCGGAGACATTGTCGGTGAGCACACCGTCATCTTCGGCGGCTTAGGCGAGAGAGTCGAGTTTACCCACCGCGCCCACAGCCGCGACACCTTTGCGCGCGGAGCCATACGGGCTGCCCAATGGCTGGTGAAACAGAAAAAGGGGCTCTACAGCATGCAGGATGTGTTGGGGCTGTAAACAGCGTCGGTCCATGCAGCCTCAAGGAGTTTCCTTGAATCTCTAGATTCCCGCGTTGTTCTCCCTAAATTTGCAGGAAGGTACCCCATTTCTTTTTCCTGACACAAAGTCATATACATCACCTTGTCGAGTTTTGCCCTTGACTTAGTATTACATTTAGCCTAAGTTGTATATAAACAATTTGGGAGGTTAATGCATGGCTAAGGCCTTGACGTCGCTCAGGATTGATCATGAGCTGGTAAAGAAGGCCCAGAGAGTGTTAGGAGCCAAAAGTAGGACTCAAACTATTGAGATGTCCCTAGAGGCCGTGATCGAGATGGAAAAGCACAGGAGATTTGTCAAGCGTTATGGCGGCAAGGCAACCCCTCGTGACTTTATCCACAGCTAATCTCGCCATTATTGATACTTCCGTTTACATCGACAACTTAAGGTTCAGCCGCTTTCAAAAGGAACTCCTTGAGCTTAAGTTTGTCGTCCGCATCAGTGCGGTCGTGTTAGCAGAGTTGTGGAAGGGTGCCAGGTCAAAGGAGATGATCAGGGCCGTTGAATATTTAACAACGAACCTGCGCATCATTGCCCCCAACGAAAGAGAATGGGTGGAGTCAGGGAAGATTGTTGGACGCCTTATTAGAGCAAGAGGGTATGATGGTCGTAAGGCAAGGGAGATTCATTTTGACGTTCTCATTGCTATGACGGCTAGAAAAATAGGAGCCTATCTCATTACCTGCGATGTCGATGATTTTAGAGCTATTCGTGAGGTTATGGATTTTAACCTTATCTGCTGGTAGCTCTCCGAACATGATGATTTAGGAAGACGAGAAAGAAACCGAGATGGTCGATTTAGATACTATAGTTTCCCTGTGCAAGCGGCGAGGATTTATTTTCCAATCGAGCGAGATTTACGGCGGTCTCGGCTCTGCTTGGGATTACGGTCCGCTTGGAGTTGAGTTCAAGAACAACGTCAAGCAACTGTGGTGGCGCGACAATGTCCAACTAAGAGACGATATGGTCGGTCTCGACGCGGCGATCTCGATGCACCCAAAAGTGTGGGAAGCAAGCGGGCATGTGGCAAGCTTCGCGGATCCGTTCACTGGGTGTGCGGAGTGTGGGCGCCATTACCGAGCAGATCAGATTTTTGAATTCCTCTGGAACTCTCGATGGGTTCGAGCCATCCTTAAGGTATTAGAGGGGCCGGCTGCCAAGAAGAACGAGTGGGTTGCGATTCAGCACTGGGCGTTGAGTGATGGTCAGAAATTAGCCCCTAACCTTCCTCTGGCGAGGGGTGCCAGCCCTCCTGCAGGGGCCACGACGAAATATCCCTTTGAAGGGCCCGATGACAGAAGGTTTCGCCACTTCCTAGAAATTCTTGCAGAGCCTAGGGCACCAGGCACCATGGGGATTCCTTGTCCCAATTGTGGTGGAGTTAGGATGTCTGCACCGAAACCTGCCAGCCTCATGCTGGAGACTTTTCTCGGGCCCGTGAAGGAGACCGCTACGATGACCTACCTCCGGCCAGAGACAGCGCAGGGGATCTTCGTTAATTTCGACAACGTGCTTCAGGCGTCACGCAAGAAACTACCATTCGGAATCGCCCAGATCGGGAAGGCCTTCCGCAATGAAATCACTCCGGGAAACTTCACCTTCCGCACTCGCGAGTTTGAACAGATGGAGATTGAGTACTTCGTCATGCCAGGGACAGATGAGGAATGGCACCAGAGGTGGATTGAGGAACGATTCGCCTGGTATCAAAGATATGGCATTCAGAAAGAAAACATCAGGCTCCGCGAGCATGCCTCGGATGAACTAGCATTCTATGCGAAGAGGTGCGTTGACATCGAATATCTCTTTCCTATGGGTTGGAGTGAGCTTGAGGGTATCGCGAACCGCACGGACTACGATTTAAAACAGCACTCGGAGTTCAGCGGGAAGATGCTGGAATATTTCGACGAGGAGAGCAAGCAGAGAGTCGTGCCCTACGTGATCGAGCCGTCAGCGGGCGCGGACAGATCGGCGCTTGCCTTTCTCGTCGATGCTTACCACGAGGAAGAGGTGAGAGGGAAAAAGCGAGTCGTGCTCAAGTTTCATCCGGAGGTCGCGCCGATAAAGATCGCGATCCTTCCGCTGCTCAAAAAGAACAGTAAGATTGTGGAAACTGCTAAAAGAGTATGCGCTGATCTCAGAAAACGCTGGTTCGCTGTTTACGATGATACGGCTTCGATAGGGCGCCTTTACCGGCGTCAGGATGAGGTCGGCACGCCCTTTTGTGTGACGGTTGATGTCCAGACTGTGGGAGATGAAAAAGGTCCTGCGGATGGAAAAGTAACCATCCGGGACCGGAATTCTATGGAGCAGATTCGCGTTCCCGTACCCAATCTAGAAGCAATCATGGCTGATCTCATAGAGGGAAAGTGGGCGGAGGTAGCTAAGACTTGCCCGAGGCAGGCCGCCTCCAGCTTACTCGCCTGACAAAGTCGAGCGCAAACTTAGGAAACTCCGATTCTTCGCTATTATTCCCGCGTAAAGTTTTTAATCGATCGCTACCGCCGCCTCCTGATCTTCGGAATCATTGCTCTTGTGGCGACCGATCTCATGGGGATGGCGATCCCTTGGCTCATCAAGGAAGGGATTGATGCGATCGTGCAGGGGCAGCACTCTTCGCTGCTCAAGTATCCTCTCCTCATCCTTGGGGCCGCCGTGCTCCAGGGACTCTTTCGCTATCTCTGGCGGGTAAACATCCACGGCTTTTCGCGGCGCTCCGAGTCAGACCTAAGAGATACGGTTTTTCGCCACCTCCAGCAGCAACCTCTCTCGTATTTTCAGCGCAGCAAGACCGGCGACCTCATGTCGCGCCTTACGAACGATGTCCAGGCGGTTCGTGAACTCTTGGGATTTGGCTCTCTAGCCGTTGTTGACGCGGCGGTGGTCATCTCCTTTAGCCTGAGCTTCATGATTATCATCGATCCATGGCTCACGTTCTGGTCCCTTCTGGTGCTGCCGCCCATTCCGATCGTGGTCTGGTTGTTCGGCAGCCAGATTTTCCGCTGGTCGCGTGACGTTCAGGAGCAACTGAGCAGTCTCAGCGCTTACGTGCAGGAAAATCTCTCCGGCATCAGGGTGGTTCAGGCCTACGCCCAGGAGGAGAATCAAATTGGAGGTTTTGCCGCGGTCAGCTCCGAGTATATGCGGAGAAATCTCTGGCTCGCTACTCTCTGGGGAGTTTTCTGGCCGCTCATGCGAGTCTTAGCCGGGATCGCTGCGGCGGTGGTTCTCTGGCTCGGAGGACGCAAAGTGCTTCAGGGGAGCATGACCCTGGGAGAATTTGTCGCCTTTAACGGCTACCTGGGCATGTTAACCTGGCCGTTAATGGCGGTGGGACACGTTGTTAACCAGTACCAAAGGGGGACAGCCGCTCTGAGCCGTATCATCGAGGTCCTGGATGCGCCGGTAGCGCCGCCGTACCGTCAGGACGTTTCGGCCTTGCCCGTTGATCCCGTTCGAGGAGCCATTGAATTTCGCGACCTGAGCTTTGCCTATGAGGAGCATCGCTTTGCCTTGAAAAAAGTTTCGCTTACGATTCCTGCCGGAATAACCTGCGGCATCGTCGGAGAGACAGGATCGGGGAAGAGCACGCTTGTTAATCTCCTGCCGAGACTGTTCGAGCCTCCGGACGGGACGGTTTTCATTGATGGAGTCGATATCAAGAAGGTCCCTCGAGGGATTCTCAGAGAGGCGATCGGATTTGTGTCGCAGGATATCTTCCTCTTTTCTGGGACTGTGCGGCAAAACATCCTCTTCGGTTGCAAGGACGCAGAGAGCGAAGACGGGAGGGCGCTGGAGGAGTCGGCTCAGATGGCCCAGCTCCTGCCGACGCTTCGGCAGTTGGCCCGCGGATTCGATACCGTGCTGGGCGAGCGTGGGGTGCGCTTCTCGGGTGGCCAGAGGCAGCGCACTGCCCTGGCGAGGGCGATCATCAAAGACCCGGCCATTTTGGTGCTCGACGACGCCTTCTCCAGCATAGACACGGAGACCGAGGAGGCGATTCTAAATCAACTGACGGGCTTTATAAGGAGAAGGACTACCCTCCTGATATCGCACCGGGTCTCGACGGTCCAGCATGCTGACCTGATCGTTTACATGAGGGACGGAGGGATCATCGAGCAGGGTAAGCACGAAGAGCTCCTCGCCCGCAAAGGGGCTTACTACCATCTCTATCAGAGACAGAAGCTGGTGCGTGAGGTCGAGGAAGCCAAGCGGACCGAGGCGCGCGGATGAACGAAGTGATCCAGCAGGAAGATGAAATTTTAGGCAAGGCCTACGACGCACGTCTCGTAGGTCGAATGCTCAGGTATCTGCGGCCGCACTGGAAGTTGCTGGGGCTCTCGGCTGTTTTCTTGGCCCTCTATACGGCTACGCAGCTCTTGGGGCCGTACGTGACCAAGATTGCAATCGATCAATACATTGCCACTGGCGATGTGCGTGGTCTTAACTTCATGGTCGTTATCTACCTGGCTAGCGTCTTTCTCGGGTTTGTCTTTCTCTTTGCCCAGACCTACACAACGGAATACACCGGCCAGCGAGCCATGCACGACCTCAGGGTGGAGATCTTCTCCCATTTGCAGAAACAGGATCTCACCTACTTCGATCGCAATCCGGTCGGTCGGCTGATGACCCGGACCATCCACGATGTAGAGACCCTTAACGAGCTTTTTAGTACGGGCGTGATCGGTCTGCTGGGGGATGCCTGCATTGTTTTGGGAATCGCCGGAGCCATGCTGTTTCTCAACTGGCAACTCGCCTTGGTGACTCTGTCAGCATTCCCGTTGATCCTTTATATCAGTGGCTTTTACCGCCGCCGGGCAAGGGAAGTCTATCGGGAGAGCCGGCTGATCCTTGCAAGGCTTAACGCCACCTTGCAGGAGAGCATCGCGGGGATCGGCACGATTCAGGCGTTCGGTCAGGAGGAGAAACCGTACGGGAAGTTCCGGCAGATCAACACGGGCTATCGGAACCTCCTGCTTCGCAGCATCCGCTACAACGCTCTTTTTTTTCCCCTCATTGAGGTTTTCAGCGCCCTGACGATCGGGCTCGCTCTCTGGTACGGAGGAAGCCTCATCCTGGAAAGCGCTCTCGAAGCAGGAGTTGTAGTCGCTTTCATTCAATACATTCAGCGGATGTATCACCCGATTCGCGACCTTGCGGAAAAGTACAATATCATGCAGGCGGCGATGGCCTCATCGGAGCGGATCTTCAGCCTTTTGGATACCCAACCTGTCATAAAAAATCCGGAAAAACCAAAGCGTCCAGCACAACTTCGGGGAGCGGTTGAGTTCAATGACGTATGGCTTTCCTATAATCCGGGCGAGCCCGTGCTCAGTGGTATCTCCTTCCGCGTCCAGCCGGGAGAGAAAGTCGCCCTGGTTGGAGCCACCGGAGCGGGGAAGACTTCCATTATCTCCGCGCTCTGCCGGTTCTACGAGATCGACCACGGACAGATCCTTGTGGACGGGGTTGATATCCACGAGTGGAACAAGCAGGAACTGCGCCGCCACCTCGGGCTGGTCCTCCAGGATGTGTTCCTGTTTTCAGGGGATGTCGCGACCAATATCACGCTTGGGGATCGGCGGATTAGCGAGGAGAGAATGACTGAGGCTGCCCGGCGGGTCCACATAGCGCCCTTCATCGAAAAGCTGCCGATGCATTACCAGCAAGAGGTTCAAGAAAGGGGAACCACGCTTTCACAGGGCCAACGGCAGCTTCTCTCTTTCGCTCGCGCTTTGGCCTTCGATCCGAAAATTCTCATACTGGATGAGGCTACAAGCTCAGTGGATACGGAAACAGAGACGTTGATCCAAGAAGCTCTTAAGGAACTTCTTAGGGAGCGCACGGCCATCATCATTGCTCACCGCCTCTCCACCATCAAGAACGTGGACCGCATCCTGGTCATCCACAAGGGGGAGATCTGGGAGGAGGGAAATCATCAGGAGCTTCTGACCCGTCAGGGACTCTACTCCCGCCTCTACGAGCTACAGTATCGAGCCCAGGAAATGTAAACCTACTTCCTGCCGTTGTACTATGCCGCCATCCTTATTTTTCCAAATCTAAGATAATCAGTTTTTTTCCCTCGACTCGGAAACGAAATCTGAAAGGTGGCCTCGGGGCGGGTCCATTGACGACCTTTCCTTCGTGCAGGAGATCAAAGACACTTAGGTGACAGGGACAGCCAAGAACGGGATTTGCTGTCTTTATGCGAAAAATTCCTCCGAATAGGCGGAATGGTCCGACGGAGTATATGAAGTCAAAAAGAACCTGCCTCTGGGAGGTCGGTTTAAGTGATAAGACCCAGAGGACGGGAAGGGAATTGATATCGTGGAAAGACTTTGCTCAAGTCCTTCTGACCCATGTGACGCGAGAGAACCTCTCCGCAAACCGCACGGAAATCGGTAGTGAGGGAAAGATCACGACCTTCGTAGAGAAGTTCCGGCTGCAGCCCGGGCCATTGGCCATACACCTTGCCGCCTTTGACCTTCCCGCCAAGTACAAACATGACATTGGCATGTCCGTGGTCGGTGCCCCGATTGCCGTTCTCCCGTGCTGTACGGCCAAACTCTGACAGGGTGAGCAGCACTACATCCTCCATGCGGTCGCCAAGATCCTGATAAAAGGAGACGAGTCCTTGCGCAAGATCGCGCAGGCGGTTGGCCATAATCCCGCTGGCGCCTCCCTGATTGACATGCGTGTCCCAGCCTTCAATCTCGGTGAATGCAATTTCCAGACCCACATTGGCCTTGATGAGCCGCGCGATATCTTTTAGACCCGCTCCGAAACGGCCGGTAGGATAGCCCTCTGCTGCCGGAGGTATGCTTGATTCCACCTTTCGCAAAACGGTTATTGCCTCAGACATGCTTTCCCAACCACGCCTAAGGAGAGGGTCGAGTGTGCTAGCATAGAGTCTTTGAAGGGCTGTCGCGGAGGACTCATCGCGTAAACGGAACTCGTCGACAGATGACATTGCCAGCGTCGGCACACCTCCAGCGAGGATGCGCGGCAACCTCGCACTCAGTGCAACGGCTCGGAACGGAGTATCCCCTCCCTTGTTTCCCTTGAAATAACGGTTCAGCCATCCATCCGGTGTGTTCTTCACGCCGGGAGTGCCGAGCTCCATATAGTCCTGAGCGTCGAAATGGGAGCGAGTATTATCCGGTGAGCCTGCGGCATGAATAACCGCTAGGTGGCCCTTTTCAAATAGGGGCTTCAATTGAGCAAGGGCCGGGTGAAGGCCATAAAAACCATTTAGATCGATTGCCCTCTCCTCTCCCGATGCGGGCTCAGGGATAGCGATGCTGGGCCTCATCTTGTAATAGGAGGGTTCCTTAAACGGGATCACAGCGTTAAGCCCGTCCATACCTCCTCGTTGAAACACCACCACCAAGATATGTCCGCGACTCTGCTTTTCCCCTTCTGCGGCGCGCACGAGAAAAGAAGGGGGGAGTCCTAGGGCCAAAAGGCCCAAACCTGTGTTTTTGAGAAAGAGCCGACGTGAGAGAGCCATCTTTTACCTCCTTTGAAATTCGGGTGTAGTTAGAAGGGTTGTGTCTCCTTCAGAATTCATTCTTGTTCCTGGGATTCGATTGGCGGTGAGGTCGAGGACAAAGTTCATCCGTGTAAGCAAAGTATCGGGGCTGATCCAGGATGAGCCAACGTCGGGATAGCCTGTAGGGGGTTGGGCCAGAAAGAGGGGCTCTCCCATACGGGCAAGATAGCGTTGGAGCTGAGGTCCGCCATTGGTTTCGGCCCCTAAATGGCGAAGTGCACTGGCGACGAACTCCAGTGGTTTTTTGGTCTTGGCGCGAAAGGCCTCAGGAGAGAAAAAGTCTGGCGCGCTGATGATGGTGTGTAACACTGCGCGGATATCGCCTTCACTGTGGCGAAAGACCTGGGCCGCATGCGATACGAGAGAAGGTGGAGGATCATCGGCAACGAAGCGGCGCACCAGCTTGGTAGCGATGAACTGGGCGGTTGAAGGATGGCGCACGAGGAGATCGATAACTTTCAATCCGTCTTCCATTCCATCACCTGCAGGTATCCTGTTCCCGAGAACGACCTTCTGCCCACGATCATGCATCCGAGCATCAAACTGAAACTCTGCCTCAAATCTGGGTCGGCGGATGGTCCAACCGGTAAAGCAGCGCGCCACCTCCTCAACATCTTTCTGTGTATAGCCTCCGTCCACGCCCAAGGTGTGGAGCTCTAACAACTCGCGGGCGTAGTTCTCGTTGAGGCCCCGCCTTGCCCCAGACTGGGCATTAGGCCGAAGTCGTATCGCTGGCGCGTCCGGACTAACGCTTAGCCAATTATCCAGGTAAAAGAGCATGGCGGGACTCTTCGCTGTGGCGAGAAGCAGCTCGCGGAAGCGACCCAGGGCATGGGGTCGGATAGTGTCGCGATCGTAAGACGTAACCAGCCATCTGTCTGCACCCTTTCCTGCAAAGACATTGAAATGGTTGGTCCAGAAATCAACCATGACCTCGTAAAGCTGTTTTTGACTATAGACCGCGCGTAGGAGCCGTGCCTGCTGGAGTTCTAAGATCACATAGCGCGGCCCCTGCGTCCGAGAGGGACCCATCGCCCCTTCCTGTTTGGCTTGGTTTGGCTGGGGATAAAGCTCCAAGAGTTCCCGGCTGCTCAAGCGGATGGTCTTTAGCCCGGCCAGTTTCTCTTCCACCAGGGGATCAGGAATCTTCTCGGGATAAAGCTGCTCCTCCAAGTAGGAGGAAACCCCCAACCGGTTTACCTTCTCTATCTCCTCCGGTTTTGCCCCGAAGCTAATGCGATTCAAAAAATGGATCACCTTTTGCTCTTGGGTCAAAGGTGCAGTCACGTTATACCCTCCTTGCTCTTAAGCAACTTAAAAAGACAACCGCTGCTGATCCACTTTCTCAGATGCGGTCCAGCCAATCCTTGAAGCGTTGGCGGCGCTCTTCACGAAGTTCGTTGAGCTTTGCCTTTTGTTCGGGTGTGAGGACACTGATAGCCCTATGGATTAAACGGGCCCGGGCAACCATCAATTTCGCCTGCGCATTGCCTACCTCATGAGCGTAAGATCCCACCTTGCCTTCATCGAAAGGTTCGGCCCTGGTAACTTCACTCAAGGCTTTTCGTTTCTCCCACAGATCGTGCCGCAGCGCCCGAACGGTCTCTCTATCATTGGCAAAGATACTCTTGAGCTGAGCCCTCTGATCGTCGGTTAGCTGCAATTCTTGTAGCAGTCGGATCCGAAACAGTCCGCCCTTGAAGCCAAATCCCGGATGTCCCCACAGGGGTGAGCTGCTAAAGAGTGTCGCCATTATCATAACGGCAATGCTGATTTTAACTGCGTTGTATCCCTTCATAACTTTCTCCTCCTTTCAACTATCATACTACCTTGGGTCATAAAAATTTACCGCTTTCTTTCAAAACGCACCACTCTCACGTACTTCGGCCATCCTTGAATAGTAACAACCGGCACGCAGCAGGTAGGATTATATTGTTGTCGGTATAGCTGGTAGTGGATCTGGTGTAGCTGGTAGTACGGGTCGTATTGTTGTGGATCCAGGTACTGGGTCTGGTTTGAGCCAAACCAGTAGTATGGGTACTCGGAGTAACAGTGCTCAGCCCGCGCTTGGTTGACTTCGAAGATAAGCAGACTCAAAACTAAAATCCCCAAGAACGCTATTTTCACGTCTTAATCTCCTTTAGTAGGCCCGACCCCTTCTTGCATCCTCATAGCCATCTTCGTAGCCACGCCTTCTCCCTTGCTCGTACCGCTCATAACGACCACGCTCGACGCCCCGACTGTAGCCATCCGAGTATCCCTCATCGTAGGGGTCACGGGAGGCTCGAGGAAGTGGAGGAGGTGGGTAATGGACTGGCTGGGGAGGTGGATAATAGACTGGCTGAGGAGGGGGGTAGGAGATTAAAACCCGATCCAAGATGACACCCGTCACAATACCCCCCAGAACTCCAGTAGCAATGGCTGCACCGTCGTGGTGATGTTTGTGTCGAACGACAACAACTTGCGGGTGATGGTAATGTCCGTAGCCATGCCCATGCTTCCAGTCCTTCGCAAAGCCTTCTGAAGGAACTAAAAGCGTTGCCAGTGAAACTAACGGCAAGACCTTTTTCATGCATCCTCCTCCTTGTCGGATATATTAGACATTTTGGAGCTCCAAAGGTTTACAACTTTTACAACCTAAGGCCTTTTTTTGCTATTAAGTCGCTGCTCACATCCTACTCCCTTCCATTTTGTCGATACCATTTCCCCTCCTTTGAACGTTCGCGTAAACGCTCGCGAAGTACCCCCTTCTCCTCTGGTGAGAGTTGGCGTCGTTGTTCAAACTTCTCCAGCCACTTCTGGCGCTCCTCCGGGGGGAGCTGACGTAACTCTTCAAAGCGCCGTTTTAGCTTCTCACGCCGGTCCGGAGGGAGACTGCGCCAATGTTCCCATTCTTTGCGCAGATGGTCTTTATCTTGCGGCGGGAGATTACGCCAGCGCTCGAAGTTCCTCTGGATCATTGCCTTTTCTCCAGGAGGAAGCTTGCGCCAGGTCTCCAGCCTTTTCTGCATTTCAGCTTTCTCTTCGGGGGAGAGTGCTTTCCAACGCTGATAGCGCTCTTTCAGTTCCTGTTTTTCCTGCGGGCTCATCTGGCGCCACCGCTCCAGGGTCCTTTTCTCGTCTTCTCTATCCTGTGCCGAGGCCAGAAGCGGTAGACACAAGAAAATAAAGAGTCCTAATGGCCAGATCACCCGTTTCACTTTTGCCTATCCTTTGTCTTTCCCTGCTGGACTTTCGGAGAGCCCTGCCCTGAGGCGGGTTCCGTGCTATCCAGTTGTCGCATGAGGTCTAGGTTCTTGAACATTTCCCAATCCCTTAAGAGTTCCATGAGCTTAAGCATCTCCCTATCCGGTCGCTCTTCCTCCTTGGTGCCGGCGAAGGAGAAAAGATGGAAGAGAAGAAAAAAAAAGGTTGCCCATGCCAGTTGCCTCACATTTCCACTCCATCTCAGGCAGAGCCATTTCCAGAGCCCACCACGGCTTCGATAAGATCCATGGCATCAAGCAATTCCATGGTCTTGAAGAACTCCAGGTTTTCTGCCATGGGGAGAATTTCCAGAAGGGCCTCTCCCTCCGGAGGGAAGTCCTGCGAGCGCCACAAACCTTTGGTGAAAGTCAAGGTTAGAGCCAGAAGCAGGACCAAGGCCGTTGCCAGGGCCGGGACTGGCCAGGGACGAGCCAAAGAGAAGAGGTCCCGCCACCAAGGAACTCTTTGTTCTACTGCCTCAAGTTTTCTGTGCATCTCTCTGGAGTAACTCTCCCAAAACGCTTGAGGAGGATCGTCCGGCTTTACGGTCAAGGGAAGAAACGTCCGCAGACCTTCGAGAAAGTCGCGACACGAGGCACAACCCTCTAGGTGTGTTTCAATTCTGCGGTGCTCCGCTCCCACACATTCTCCGTAATAATACAGGACCAAGCCCTGCTCGAGATCTTTACATGCCCTTCGCGATGCATCCTCACGGTAAACCATATGGACTTCCTCCTAAACGAGTTCCGCTAAACTTTGTCTCAATGCCGCCACGGCACGGTGGAGATGAACCTTGACTGTCCCCTCGGCGGTCCGCATTACCTGGGCAATCTCACGTATGGAAAGTCCTTGGTGGTTTTTTAAGAGGAACACGGTACGCTGCTTAGGGGGGAGAGATTCCATTGCTATTCCAACCCTACGCGAGATCTCCCTTGCCATCGCCTCTCGATCGGGGGAAGAAGACGCTTCGGCAAGCTCGCTTCTCTCATCAAGGCGCTCCCATGAGATCCGTCGTCTACGGCGATGATGGTCGAGACAGAGGTTGACAACGATACGATAAAACCAAGTGTAAAAGCTCGCTCGCTGATCAAAGCTCTTGAGATGGGTAAAGGCACGCAAGAATGCCTCCTGGGAGAGATCCTTGGCTTCCTCGCGATCACGCGTGAAGTCAAATGCTATGCGGTAGGCTTTCTGTTTATAACGTTCCACTAGTACCTCAAACGCTTGCCGCTCACCCTTCTGGGCTAGGGCCACAAGCTCCTCATCCCCAACCTCTGCCTGTGGGTTTGTCTCCATGGAAAGTTCAGGCGCGCCTGGGAAAGTATGGGGATGAACCCAGAAGGCCCGCTGCCGGATCCACCAGCAGGCAGGCCATTAGGGAGATAAGAGTCAATCCCCTAGATCGCGTCGCAGCTCATGCAAGTCCCGATGGAGCTCCCGTCGATCCCGCTGAAGCTCCTGCCAATCCTGTCGCAATTCCCTTCTGTCCCCAACAATCTCTCTTAAATCATCGCGTATCTCTTGCCGGTCCCGCGCGATCTCCTCCGGGCTTGCCCCGCTACGAATATCCCTGTGCAGCTCTCGTCTGTCCTTTCTCAGCTCATGAAGATCCCGGTGCAGCTCTATCCGATCCTGACGAATCTCTTTCTTATCGGCGCGGATCTCTCTCCGGTCATCCCGAATCTCACGCACATCCCGTCTTATCTCTGGACGATGCGGTTGATTGTGGTGCACCTGATGCAGGTGATGGTGGCGCACCACATGGTGAAATTTCTTGTGGGCTGCTCCACCTTTTCCCCCCTCATCGGCAAGGCCCGATCCACCCAAAACCAACAAGGAACTTGCAACGAAGCTTCCCCAGACCATTGCTCTGAATCTGTCCATAGAATCCTCCTTTCTCTTTTGAGGCATTTATCAGCCTTTAGACCTTTAGACGTCCTGGGGGTTAGAAGGTTTACGTGCCTGGGCCTCAGAGCCTTCCCTGCAAAGAAATCTCTTTCTTTTCCTGTAGATAGCTAAAAATCGACTCGATTTATTGTACAAGGTTTTTGGATAATAACAATCAACGTTACTTGAACCGGGCACGTTCATTGCTCCCCTCAAACCTACACCCGCGTCGCCAGAGAGGCCTTTCTAGAAAGATCCAAAAAAACCGATGGGGTTTTTGTCGATGGCTGCTGGCATGTGGTAGGGCACATTGAGGATCTCGAGCGTGAATTAGGAAAACCTGTTGTAACGGCCCATCAAGCTGTCCTTTGGTGGGCCTTGAGGGAGATGCGGATTCAGGCTCAGATTGGACACTTTGGCCAACTGTTTCGCACACCCTTTAGCTCCTGACTGTAGCAATGCCGTTTTCGGCTTGAGAATTAAAGAATCAGCTTGACAATGGATGACGTTAAAATTAAACTTAAACATGAAATTTTCTGTGTTCTAGATTCATGGCACTCGAAAATCTTGAACAGTTAGAGACGAGAATTAATCAGCTGCTCGAAAGGCATGAGAGAATAAAGAAGGAAAAGGAGTTAGCAGAGAAACGACTCCAGCAAAAAGAGAGTGAGTGGCATCAGTTGAGGGGGCGAATCCGACAGTATGAGCGTGAGCGGGGCGAAATCCGGGAGAAGTTAGAAAAGATCCTAGGGCACTTCGAGCGTTTGGATCTTCCTTGACGAGGTGGGGAAGATTTTATGAAAAAGGCCGTTGATGTCGAGATTATGGGGCAGAAATTTACCGTCAGTAGCGATGCGGAGGAGAGTTACGTGCGTCAAGTGGCGGGGTACGTCGATGGGAAGATGCAGGAGGTCCTGAAAACGACCCGGCCCGCTGCCAAATCCAACGTAGCCATGTTGGCCGCGCTCAATATTGCGGACGAATATTATCGGTTAAAAGACAGGCATGACGCAATGTTAAACCGGTTGAATCATTTGTCAAAGAGGCTTTCAACCACTTTAACTGAGGAGGGCTAAATACAAAGTTGATCCTTTTCCCCTGCTGTGTTCGTGATCAGTGGAGGTAACTTAGAACCAACAAAGAAAGAAAGGAAGCTGTCCCTTGCCGCGGCCGTCAGGCCCCCCAACTGCGGGGAAGACTCAAACGGTAACATGGCGTCCACTTGGTTTTCCAGGTTCAAGTTAACCTACTGACACGGCACAATGCGGGGGGAACCAGCATAAAAAGGGTGGCGTAGAAAGATGAGGTTCTGGGAAATCAGTTTTGCGGAAGGATCTGATCTATTGTTTTTTGCATCTGTGGACTCAAGAATGTGTTGGCAAACCATGATAAATGGCTCGGAGATTTGCACCAGAGGTTCCCCAAACGTTGGTCATTGTAGATGGCGGTGGGCTCCCTATTCGAGGAGCGATATGGGGGGACCAGCTCCTCGCTCACGTAGATCAGGCATTTTGTAGTCACCTTCCCTTCTCCATTCCTAAACATCTCTCCTTCCACCTTAGCTGGGCTCCCCTATCTGAGGTTTGTATGAGGGAGAAAAAGCATAAACTACGGGCTGGGGCTCTGCTCCAGCGTGAGTCCCTCTCAGCTTCGGAACTCTCTCTTTGGAGCCACCTTATTCAGGGGAGGGTTTTCCATTTTTCACCCTATCTGATTTCGCGCTCGGTGGCGCTTTACAGTCCTATCGGGAACGAGGTTGCCACGGAGGAGATCCGGGATCACGCCTTCAAGACGCGAAAGAAGCTCTTCTATCCTAAATTAGGAAAGGGCCAAAATTCAGGCTTGATTCGGGTCGATTCCCCTGAGGAACTTAAACCTGGGCGCTACGGTATCCTTGAGCCGATAGGCAACCGGCTCATTACGGAGCGGGGTCATGAGGGGTTGGTTGTTTTCGTCCCCGGTCTCGCCTTTGATCTTCAGGGTAACCGTTTGGGAAGGGGTAAGGGTTGGTATGACCGAGTGTTAGAGCTGTTAGGAGAGGGGACAACGATTGTGGCCTTAGCTTATGAATTTCAGGTTGTGGAGGAGTTGCCGGTTGAACGCTGGGATAGAAGGGTTCATTACATTATCACGGAGAGGAGAATTATTGACTGCGTGGATGTCCCATTTCGATCAAAGGGTGGGGTTTCTAAATAGATTAGCTGGAAAGGGGGTGTGACCGTTGGAGATGAATATATTGGCTGGAGCCGTAGGTTTCTTGTTAGGTGTTCTATTGGTCGTGTCTATTTCTTGGTTGCGCAGGAAGCAGCGTCGTATCCAGATGGAGCTGGCGCAAAGTACTGCGGTCCGCATCACCGAGGAGGCCAAGAAGGAGGCCAATGCCATCAAGAGAGAGGCAGAGATACAAGCTAGAGATAGTATTTTACAGGCCAAGATGGATTTTGAGAAAGAGGTTCGAGAAACGCGGAGGGAGCTGCAGGCGCTGGAAAAGAGACTCGTCAACAAAGAGGAGAGTCTTGATAAGCGGGTTGAGACTGTGGAGAGGCGGGAGGCCGAATTGGGAAGGCGGGAGGCCTCAGTCAAGGTTAGAGAAAAGACCGTCGAGGAGAAGGGGACCGAATGTGGCCGTCTTGTAGATGAGGCAAGACGGCAGTTAGAGCGGGCGGCGGGAATGACACGAGAGGAGGCGAAGAAAAGTCTGATTGATCAGATGGTGGAAGAAGCCAAACACGAGTCGGCCAAACGCATCCGTGTTGTTGAAGAAGAAGCCAGAGAGGAATCTGTCCGTAAAGGGCAAAAGATCGTTGCCTTGGCGATCGAGAGATTGGCCGGCGACTTTGTAGCAGAGCGCACGGTAACGGTGGTGCCCTTGCCCAACGATGATATGAAGGGAAGAATCATTGGGCGCGAGGGTCGGAATATCCGGGCCTTAGAGGCGGCTACGGGAATTGACCTCATTGTCGACGATACCCCGGAGTCCGTGATTATTTCAGGGCATAATCCTATTCGTCGGGAGATTGCCCGGTTGTCGCTCGAAAAGCTCATATCTGATGGGCGAATCCATCCAGGTAGAATTGAGGAGGTGGTCCGGAAGGCTGAGCAAGAGGTGGACGAGGCCATCCGGGAGGCAGGACAAAAGGCCATTTTTGACGTAGGAGTTCATGGAATTCACCCTGAACTCATCAAGTTGCTAGGAAGGCTCAAGTATCGTTATAGCTATGCCCAGAATGTGCTCCTGCATTCGATTGAAGCAGCCTTCATCTGTGGCATGATGGCAGCGGAGTTGGGCTTGAACGAAAAACAAGCCCGGCGCGCGGCCTTGCTTCATGATATTGGGAAGGCGGTGGACCATGAAGTTGAGGGGTCCCATGCCATCATCGGGGCGGAACTGGCTCGCAAGTATGGAGAGTCTCCGAAGATCGTGAATGCGATCGCGGCGCACCACGAGGACGTCAAGGCAGAGACAATCTTGGCCCCATTGGTGGATGCCGCAGACGCTTTATCTGGGGCCCGTCCTGGGGCACGTCGTGAAATGCTCGAGACCTATGTCCGACGCCTGGAGGAACTAGAGCGCATCTGCAACTCCTTCAAGGGGGTTGAGAAATCCTACGCGGTCCAGGCAGGTAGGGAGATCAGGATCATTGTTCAGAATGACGCTGTCTCCGATGAGGAAGCTGCGCTGATGGCGCGAGACATGGCCCGGAAAATTGAGAACGAGATGACCTATCCTGGGCAGATCAAGGTAACCGTTATTCGTGAGGTCCGAGCGGTCGATTACGCCCGATGAGTTCGTTATTCGTTGCTCGTTATTGGTTGACTCGAACACCTTGAAACGGCCATGCGAATATACGAGTAACGAGTATACGAGTAACGAGATTGTCATGCGTATTTTAATTTTAGGAGACGTAGTGGGTCGGCCTGGGCGTAGGGCCGTACGGGACTTGGTCCCACCTTTTGTGGAGGAGGAAGGGATTGACCTGGTGATCGCCAATGCGGAGAATGCCGCGGGGGGCATGGGGGTAGATGTCAAGAGCGCTGAGGAACTCCTGTCAGGGGGCGTGCACGTTCTTACCTCAGGAAACCACATCTGGAAGAAGAAAGAGATTTATGCCTATCTGGAGAAACATCCCCATCTTCTCCGGCCGGCGAACTATCCTGATGGGGCCCCGGGTCGCGGATGGCTTGAGTGGCAGAACGGTGGACGCCGCGCCCTCATCGTTAACGTTCAGGGAAGGGTTTTCATGCCCAGCAACATCGATGACCCCTTTCGATGCGTGGATGCTATCCTGCGGGAACACGGCCACTATTCCCCGGTGGTTATTGTGGATATGCACGCGGAGGCAACCTCAGAGAAGAACGCTATGGGTTGGTTTCTGGATGGAAGAGTTTCCGTCGTCTTCGGCACCCATACCCACGTTCAGACTGCTGATGAGCGAATCCTTCCAAGGGGTACAGCGTACATCACAGATCTTGGGATGTGTGGTCCAATGGATTCGGTTATCGGGATCGAGAGCGAAGCGGTTATTGAGGGGTTCTTGAGTCAGCTCCCGCGTAAATTTAAGGTCGCCCAAGAGAATGTGGTCCTCCAGGGGGTTGTCTTGGACGTCGATGAGAGTACGGGTAAGGCTCGGGATATTGGCCGAATCCGCATTCCTTGGACGAAGTTGGATGCATGAAGGTGGATCCTCAAGAACAGTTGCGGGTTATCAAGAGGGGTGCAGTAGAGATCCTCCTCGAAGAGGAGCTTCTTAGGAAGCTTAGACGAGGAAAACCTTTGCGGATCAAGGCAGGATTTGACCCAACGGCACCCGATCTCCATTTGGGTCATACTGTCCTAATCCAAAAGATGAAGCAGTTGCAGGAGTTGGGTCACGAGGTCATATTTTTGATCGGCGATTTTACCGGCATGATCGGTGATCCTTCCGGGAGATCAGAGACCCGTAAGCAGCTTACCCGTGCGGAGGTCCTGAAAAACGCAGAGACCTACAAGGAGCAGATTTTTAAAATTCTCGACCCTAAAAAAACTGTGATCGAATTTAATAGTCAATGGATCGGGGAGATGGATGCTGTGGCTCTCATTGAATTGAGTGCGAAATATACCGTGGCACGAATGCTGGAACGTGAGGATTTTAGGATGCGTTATCAGAAGCAGGAATCCATCAGCATCCATGAGTTCCTGTACCCGTTGATTCAGGGTTATGACTCTGTGGTTCTCAAGGCGGATGTGGAATTGGGAGGAACAGACCAACGCTTCAACTTGCTCATAGGTAGAGAGCTCCAACGCGAGTACGGCCAGGAGCCCCAGGTGATCTTAACGATGCCGTTATTGGAGGGGACGGATGGTGTGAACAAGATGAGCAAATCGATAAATAATTATATCGGCATCCATGAGCTTCCGGAGGAGATCTTTGGCAAGATCATGTCCATCTCAGATGAATTGATGTGGCGCTATACAGAATTGTTGAGTGATAGAGACCTCGAAGAGATCGGAAAAATTCGCAGCCAGGTTGCTTGCGGGTCAACCCATCCCATGGAAATCAAGAAATCTCTCGCCTTCGAAATCGTATCACGCTTCCATGGTCGAGCAGCCGCTGAGTCGGCGCGGGATTATTTTGAGACGCGGCATCAAAGAAGGTCTGTTCCAAAAGATATCCGTAAACAATTCTTTCCTCCTGATCGGATTTGGATCTGTCAACTTCTCGTAGACCTTCAATTCGCACGCTCAAAGGGGGAGGCAAGAAGGCTCATTGCTCAGGGTGCTGTCAAAGTCGATGGCAAGGTCGTTACCGACGTGGGTTTTGAGTTTCAAGGAAAGGTCCATCAGGTAGTTGAGGTGGGGAAAACTCGCATTGCCCAGGTGGGGAGAGAACCCAAAACTAATTCGGAACCATCTTTCTCTTGACAAGCAATAGGGATTCACATATAAGATACATTCGCCTGTTTGCGGGCAAAATTAATGGTCTTTGAAAACTAAATAGTAGCACCCGCCCAATTTGGGCGGGACGGTTTAGGGCTTCCGTAAAGCCGATGAGGTACAGCTATCAAATCATTCAGTCAATCCTCAGCCTTAGGCTGATGAAAGTTTTAACTGGAGAGTTTGATCCTGGCTCAGAACGAACGCTGGCGGCGTGCCTAACACATGCAAGTCGAACGAGAAAGTCCCGCAAGGGATGAGTAAAGTGGCGCACGGGTGAGTAACACGTAGGTAACCTGCCTCTAAGACTGGAATAACTTGTCGAAAGACGGGCTAATGCCAGATAAGACCACAGTTCCCTTGGGAATAGAGGTCAAAGGTGGCCTCTGCATGCAAGCTATCACTTAGAGATGGGCCTGCGCACCATTAGCTAGTTGGTAGGGTAACGGCCTACCAAGGCAAAGATGGTTAGCTGGTCTGAGAGGATGACCAGCCACACTGGGACTGAGACACGGCCCAGACTCCTACGGGAGGCAGCAGTGGGGAATCTTGGGCAATGGGCGAAAGCTTGACCCAGCAACGCCGCGTGGGTGATGAAGGCCTTCGGGTCGTAAAGCCCTGTCGGAAGGAACGAATTATCCTGGGATGAACACTTCCAGGAAGTGACGGTACCTTCAAAGGAAGCACCGGCTAACTCCGTGCCAGCAGCCGCGGTAATACGGAGGGTGCAAGCGTTGTTCGGAATTATTGGGCGTAAAGGGCGTGTAGGCGGTTTGTTAAGTCATGTGTGAAAGCCCTCGGCTTAACCGGGGAAGGGCGCATGAAACTGACAAGCTAGAGTACTGAAGAGGGGGGTGGAATTCCAGGTGTAGCGGTGAAATGCGTAGATATCTGAAGGAACACCGGTGGCGAAGGCGGCCCCCTGGTCTGATACTGACGCTGATACGCGAAAGCGTGGGGAGCAAACAGGATTAGATACCCTGGTAGTCCACGCTGTAAACGATGGGCACTAGGTGTCCGGGGTATTGACCCCCTGGGTGCCGCAGCTAA
>JAHFAO010000210.1 GCA_023250515.1 Deltaproteobacteria bacterium
AAAAGGAATAGGCCCAGGTTGGTAATTTTGGGTTCGAGGGAAAAATCAACCGGTGCCGCATCGATTCCACCACTCATAAGCGCAGCTTGTCGAAAAAGCCGGTTTTTTCCATCTCATCCAGATAGCGAAGGTCCATAAGGTCTTGGGGCTTAACCCCCTTTGCCCTCGGGTCGACCTGAGCCACGTCATCTAGGATCGCCTGTAGGGCTTCCATCCTTAAGATCCAACCTTGGCCCTAAGACCTTGATCTCGTCATTGTAGGCGGCATCCAGGATCTTCCTGTCCTGGACGCGAAGCTGCTTTATGCAGCTTGACTCTCAACTTAGGAGATGGTACAGCCAGCTCGAAGTGAGGGTCCAACCGACTGGTTTTTGAACAGTATTCATCCTTAGATCTGCCGGGCTATTCCAAGAAGGGCGTGACTCCTTAGACGGTCCTATTGAGAGGTGTTCGTGGAATACGGGCTTCACCTAGCTGTTTCGGACCCCGGGGTAAAGCCCGAACACCTCATGGACTTCGTGCGCCGGGCTGAGGAGTTGGGTTTTTTCTGTGTAACCGTCCCCGATCATATCGTCATTCCTAGAAACATTTCTTCCCCCTATCCTTATACTCTGGACAAAAGATATACCAGGCGGCACCACCTCGAACAGATCACCGCCATGGCCTTTCTGGCCGGCGCCACTCGGCGCATCCGTTTGGTTGCCAGCGTCATGATTGCTCCCTATCGCCATCCTGTCGTTGTCGCTAAGATGCTTGCAACCTTGGACTTCCTTTCGCACGGCAGGGTGATTCTTGGATTGGGAGTAGGTTGGATGAAAGAAGAATTCCAGCTCGTTGGAGCTCCCCGTTTCGAGGATCGTGGTCGTGTTACGGACGAATACATCAGGGCTTTTAAAGAGCTTTGGACCAAGGAGAATCCCGCCTTTCACGGTACCTACTGCAACTTTTCCGACTTGGCATTTTTACCGAAGCCGGTGCAAAAGCCCCACATTCCGATTTGGATCGGAGGACATAGCGACCAGGCCCTGCGCCGGGCCGCTGAGTTGGGGGACGGATGGCATCCCATAGGAGCCGTGCCGACAGTGCCTCTAGAACCGGAAGAGCTGGAAAGAAGGTTGGAAAGACTCGCTGAATACGCTCGAGCGGCAGGCAGGAATCCGAAAGAGATCCGCGTAGCTTTCAAGGCTTCGCTTTTTGATCCAGGGACCGAGATTCGCGCAGGGCAACGGAGAAGATTTACCGGCAACGCGGAGCAGATCGCCTCCGACGTGAGAGGCTATCAAAAGGCCGGGGTGGACTGCCTCATCCTCGATGTCCGGACTCCCGATCCAGCACAGAGTCTAGAGCGACTGGACTGGTTGGCTCAAGAAGTGCTCCCTAAAGTTTAGCAAGTCGCGTCCGTGGCTTTGGGGTCGGGGCGTTCTGTGGTACGGGTTAAAATCGCTTACGTAAAATTTAAGGAGGCAAACGACTATGGTAGACGCAAGCGTGGATGAGCATCCCGGACTTGGCAAGGGACTCGGCAGGCTACAGGGGAAAGTAGCTATCATCACTGGGGCAAATAGCGGCATCGGGCGCGCCACGTCCCGCCTTTTTGCGCGTGAAGGAGCGAAGGTGGTGTGCTGCGACATCCAGGAAGCTACAACTCCGAGGGTAGACAGGCTCATCGAACAGGGCGGTGGTCAGGCCGTCTTTTTGAAAGTTGACGTTACCCTTCAGGCTGACTGCGATCGGATGATAAGCACTGCATTGGAGCGATACGGTGACCTGGACATCCTCTTCAACAACGCCGGTGGCGGCGTGCGGAAGAAGATCCACGAATTCACCGATGAAGAGTGGAACTTCGTGATGAACTTGAACCTGACCGCTATCTTTCGCGGGGTGCGTGCCGCCATCCCTCACTTTCTCAAAAAGGGGCGCGGCAACATCGTGAACACGGCTTCGACTTTTGGAATTCTGGCCACGGAGCAATACCCTGCGTATTGTGCCACGAAGGCGGCCGTAGTGAACCTGACGCGCCAGATGGCTTTGGACTATGGACCAAGTGGGATCAGAGTCAATTGCGTGTGCCCTGGCGCCACCGAGACGCCGCGCTTCAGGGGTTACCCGCCACAACCCTCGCTAGATCGGGCTACGGATGAACAGCGCGCCAGGATGGCCAGCAGTAATCGAGCGCTGCTGCGGATGGCTCGCCCTGAGGAGATCGCTTACGGGGCGCTCTTCCTTGTGTCAGACGAATCTTCTTTCGTCACAGGCCACGCCCTCGTTATCGACGGCGGGCAATCCATTGACGCGTGAAGGGGAAAGGGATCGGGTGCGAGTTGAAGACTGACATGACCGGACCCTTCTACCGTCCCCAGAGCTGCTTGGTGGCTAGCCGCGCGCCTTCAGCCATGGCCTCGAACTTGGCCCAGGCAATCTTGGGATGGCCCACTCTTGTGCCAAGCCCGCAGTCCGTACCTGCAATTACGTTTTCGCGACCCACCAGCTTAGCGTACCTTACAAGGCGGTCTGCTATCAGCTCCGGGTGCTCGATAAAGTCGCTTGCGTGGCCGGCGACGCCGGGAATGAGCACTTTCCCGTCGGGGAGCTTGACATCCTCCCAGACCCTCCACTCATGCTCATGGCAGGGGTTTGAAGCCTCAATGGAATAGCCCCCTGCACGCACCTTCAGGATGATATCCACGATGTCCCTGAGGGGAATATCGTACTTATGGGGACCGTGATAGCTGCCCCAGCACATGTGGAAGCGCACCCGCTCCGGCGGGATGTCCCTTAGGGCGTGGTTGAGCGCATCAATGCGAAGCTCGGCGAATTTCCGATACTGCGAAACGCTCATGTGAGAGTTTATCTGCCACGCGTCCGCCAGATCGGGATCGTCGATCTGAAGGATGAAGCCGGCATCGACGATGGCCTTATATTCCTCGTGCATAGCGTCAGCGATCGCATAGAGATAGGCCTCATCGTTTGGGTAGTATTCATTCTTCATCCAATGCTCCATGGTGCCGGGGGCAACCGCGGGGAGAAAAGCCTCCTCAACCTTCATGCCTTGGAGCGCGGCTTTGAAATTCTCGATGTCCGCTTGCACGGCGGCTTGGCCTACATACTTGAGGGGCTCATTACAGAAAAATAGCCTTGAGTGTCGACCGACGACAGCGCGTCCCCCCTTGTTGAAGTACTCCGGGAAGTCCACCACATCCCGGCCGAATATCATTGAAGGTTCATGGTCCGGTTTGAGTGGCCGCTCTACGAACCCGCTGAGACGCTCGCGGGTGTACCGTGAAAAATTGGACTTTCCTAACTCGCCGTCGTTGACGATGTCGATCCCGCACTCGATTTGCTTCCGTACGACCTCCGCGACGGCACTCCGGACGCGCCTAGAGAAGGCCTCCCGGTCGTAGGGTTGCCCCTCATTCTTCGCTATAAGCATTTCCCACAGGTCGTCGGGCCGCGCCAAGCTTCCCGCATGGGTGACAAGGATCCGTTCGGTGCTCCGCTTCATCTGCTCTCTCCTTTCGTTACCATTTGCCTACATGCTCCAAAGTCAGGTAGTGCGTCATTTTGAGACTGCAAACCAATAGGTCACAGGAATAGAGATTCTTCGCTCCGCTCAAAATGACACTTGAAAGAATTGTCATCCTGAACGAAGTGAAGGATCTCGGGCCAAACTGATCCACTACTCAAATCAAAGCGTCTCTTGCTTTCTCCCATTGGCGCCATGGCATTATTTTACTTTCGCAGCATCCGCCAGTCGTAAATTGTGCCAAAGTTAAAACCGCGGCTCGACGTCAAGCAACAGAAAAAGGCCCGGGCTTGTCAGAGCCTCGGGGCCTTTGAATTTCAAATCCGGCGGCAACCTACAGACTCCTTTCCGCCACGTCGCGAAGCCCTGTAGAGATGAAGCCGGCGTAACTTTTGCAACCCAAAACGCGCGTGCAGCCGCTCAAGGAGTGGCGCGGACCACGGCCCTGTCAAGGAGGCGATCCATCCATCCTTTAAGTTGTGGCAGGCCCTCGTCAATTGAGACCTTGTAGCGTTCCTGTCTGACAAAGAAGGGAATGTAGGTGATATCGCCTATCGAGTAGTCGCCCGCAATGTATTCCCGACCCCGCATTTCTCGGTCCAACGTTTTGAGGTACTCTCTCAGTTTCGCTCCCGCCTTTTCGGGATCGTTCCCATGGACAACATCACCAGCCGCCGCTTGGAGGCGGATGTTGCAGAAGTCAATCCATATTCTTATCCGGGACCGCTGGACTGGATCCTTAGGCAAAAGAGGCACCTCCGGATATTTCTCCTCAAGGTATTCGTTTATGATCGCAGACTCGTAGATAACGGCATCTCCGTCAACGAGGACCGGCACTTTCCCATAAGGGTTCAGTTCAAGGAGCTCTTTTGGTTTGTTTTGGAGGTCGACCTCGATGAGTTCGTATGGGATCTTTTTTTCTGCCAGGACAAGCCTTGTCCTGTGAGCGTAAGGTCAAGGACCGTAAGAATAAAGCTTCATACAAATCACCCCCGGGTTTTTTCTAAGCTTCTACCATCCCGATTTACGTATAGCAACGCCTTTTAACGCCCCACACTACAACACTAAGGATAAAAGGATACAAAAGGCCACGGTTTTTTTGAGCTTGACCCCTAATTTCAAATCCGGCGGCGACCTACTCTCCCATACGGCCTGCCGTGAGCTTAGCCGAACGACGACCGCATAGTACCATCGGCGCTGGAGGGCTTAACGACCGACTCAGGCAAGTCCGACACGTAACCTGTTAGGAAAAGTCAATGTCATAGTACGAGATTTGACCCCAAACCTTGACCAGGGTGTTGAAAAACTCTGTTCTCGGCCTGGTCAAAAAGGTCCCAGGTGGAAGGCACGCGAGAAACCGGCGACCTGTCTGCGTGCGGTCACGCACAGGCAGAGCGGAGCCGCACTGACGTAGTTCGTTGGGCCAAAAACTCTCTACCCCTTGCTTCACCGTAAGTTTCTATTATTTGGCTGGCAATTTCCCTCCGAAATCTCTATCATAACTGGCCATAACTTTTGGTGCACAGGCAATGCCCATTCCAAGGTCATTTAAGACCGATGAAAGCTTCCTTGAAAAGATAGCGATCGGAGCTATTGGAACCCGCCGAATATTTGAGCACTTGGTCACAAGCGGACACCACCCTATCGAGCTAGAGCGCGGCTCGATGAATTACAAAAT
>JAHFAO010000211.1:0-3202 GCA_023250515.1 Deltaproteobacteria bacterium
TCGTAGTGACTGCAGCCATAGAAGAGATTGCCCGGCAGGCTATTAAGGAAACGCTCCCGCTTATCGGTACCAACATTGAAACCATAAAAAAAGGCGCGTTAGCGACCTATACCGCAGACTACTTCGAACTGGGTCAACAAGGCGCGGTGATGGCGAACAAGATCCTCAAGGGCGCTCAACCGGCAGACCTCCCTATCGAGTTGCCGAAGAAGTTGAACTTGGTGATCAACCTCAAGACTGCCAAGGCCGTTGGGCTCAAGATCCCCAAGGAGCTCCTCTTGCGGGCGGATGAGGTGATTGAATAGAGAGGAGCTGCGAGTCAATGAAGATACATCGATGGCATCTTGCCCTGTTTGCTGTTTTGAATCTCTGGCTTCCACGCGCGTCTGAGGCGCAGAAGGTCTATCACATTGGTTCCCTTAATACCGCCGAGCAGCTCGTTAGGTCGTTTGACGGATTCAAGAGTCGGATGGCTGAATTGGGCTACGTGGAAGGGCGCGACGTGCGCTACGATTTTTATAATGCCAAGGGAAGCGAGGAGGCCCTCATCGGGTTCGCGCAAAAGCTGGCGCAGGACCGGGTGGATATGATCGTCACCAGCTCTACTGCAGCTACCGTAGCGGCGGTGAAGGCAACCGTGGGCACGAACATTCCGGTGGTGTTCCTCAGCGCAGGCAATGCCCAGATATTGGTCAAAAGCTTTGCCAGCTCAGGTAGCAATTTGGCAGGGGTTAGCTCCGCTTCAGTGGAGATCATGGCGAAGCTGTTCGAGCTGCTTCGAGAACTGGCCCCGCGGGTCAAGCGGATTGCCTTATTCGCTAACCCAACAGGGATAAATTATCAATCCATATTGACCGAATCCCGGGATGCGGCAAAGAAGATGGGGTTTACGCTCTGGGAAGTTGATGTTCCTAGTCGGGAAGAGGTTATTAAGGTGACTCCGACTGTCACTCGTAAAACAACGGATGCCATCTATACCCCTCCAGATTCACTTGTCACCGATGCTATCGAGTTTATTGTTCAACAGTCCATCAAGGAAAAGCTGCCAGTGATCACCACTCTCATAGCTAATGTGAAGAAGGGCTGTCTGGCTACTTATTCCGCGGATTATTTTGCCCTGGGCAGGCAGGGTGCGGTGCTGGTGGACAAGATCCTTAAGGGCGCGAAGCCATCGAGCCTTCCTATCGAACAGCCCTACAAGCTGAAGTTGGTTATTAACTTAAAGACCGCCGAGGCAATCGGGCTCAAGATCCCTAAGGAAATTCTCTTGCGGGCGGACGAAGTGATCGAGTAGTGGAGACCTGGATGGATTGGAAACGGGCACTAGAGCGGTTTTCCTGGCGCAGGGGTGGCATCCGCCGCCGGCTCCTGGTGATAGGGCTGTTCTTTTTGGGGACCGCGCTTCTCGCGAACACCATCGCGGGCAGCCTGTACACACGATCGCAGATCAGAAAAGCCGCGGTCCAACTTCAAACAGAGGTCGCTTCCAAGGTCGCAAACGAAATCGCGGATATCATCGACCGTAAAAAGGAGCGGCTGTTTGATTTGAGTGTCTCCTTGAGCCTCTATGAGTTCGGGAGCGAAGGACAAAGGCTTCTTTCTCTCTTGCTTCTCAAGAACGATAGGGCCTTTACTGACTCGGCGGTTCTGGACGATAAGGGGATGGAGGTGGTGAAGATTTCTGAGAGACGGGTTTATCTTCCGAGCGAACTTTCCGATCAGAGCGAGAAGGAGATTTTTAAGAGGTCCATTCGCGGCGAAACATACGTGAGTCCGGTCTACACGACGGATAAAGCCGAACCTTACATAAGCATGGCTGTCCCTATCAAGGTAGGCCCCAGTCGGATTATCGGGGTCATCACCGCGGAGGTCAACCTAACCTTTCTGTGGCAGATTATTGGAGAGGTGAGGTTCGGGGAGGCGGGCTATGCCTTTCTCGTGGATAGCCAGGGGAGTCTCATTGCCCATCAAGACCCGTCGTTGGTGCTCAAGAGGACGAACCTCAGCAACCACTACAAAGTCCGGGAGTTTGTCCGAAGTCCCATCAGCACGGACCCGAATCCCGCCGAGGAAGGTGTGGGAGTCATGGGCCGGCCCGTGCTCAGCACCTATGCTCCTGTCCGGGGTCTTGGTTGGGCTGTTGTCTTAGGGGAGCCTGTGGACGCAGCCCTGGCGGATCTAAAAAAGATGGAGCGCTATGCTATCCTGCTCCTGGGCATAGGGCTGTTTATCGGCTCCATCATTATCCTGTGGGCGAGCAACAGGATCACCGGGCCGATCCGCGATCTCCATCGGGGTGTCGAAGTGATCGGAAAGGGGAACCTCAATCACAGGGTGGAAATCAAGACCGGAGATGAGATCGAGCAGTTGGCGGATGAGTTTAACAAGATGGCCGGTGAGCTGAAAAACTCCTATGCCACACTGGAACAGAGGGTCGAACAGCGTACGAGGCAGCTCTCCGCGCTTTACGACGTTACCACGACCGTCAACCAGTCCTTAGAGCTGGATCCGGTCCTGGACGAGGTGATCAAGAAGATCACCGCTATCTTTCAATTCGACGCGACCAGGGTTTTCCTTTTCGACGGCGAGATGGAGGAGCTATACCTGCGGGCGTCCTTTGAGACCCACCCGGAATTCTGTCCCACGCTCAGGACTTTTCGTCGCGGGCAGGGGATCATTGGGAGAGTGGCGGAGAGCGGGGAGCCGATGATTTTTGAGGATGCCCTGACCGATCCCCGCTATCGGGAGTTAAGCCATTCCAAAGGGACGCAAAGGGCTGGATGCAGCTTTTTTGCGCTCTTCCCTATAAAGACCAAGCTCAGGACTGTTGGAACTGTTGTCTGCATCGGCAAAGATCCGAGACGCCTCACCGCTGAGGAGATTCAGTTGATCAGCTCTATGGCGGACCAGATGGGCGTGGCAGTTGAGAAAACCAACCTCTTCGAAGAGACCATTGCTAGGGCCCAGGAGCTTGCAGCCCTCTACGACGTTACCGCCACAGTGAATCAGTCTCTGGAGCCGGATGTGATTTTAAGGGAAGTGATCCATAAAGTTTTGGAGATTAGCCATTTTGACGCCGCGCGCATATATATGTTGGATCCTGAGGGCAAGAAACTCAGATTGAGGATGCATGAGGGGATAAGCCCAGAGTTCGCTTCCCAGATGGCGACGGATCGAGTGGGAGTCGGCATCAACGACAATG